>NZ_CP041402.1:600000-962500 GCF_007018905.1 Tardiphaga sp. vice304 | reverse complement strand
AGTCCGAAGACTTCACACGCAAAACCGCACGCCGGACGGTCAAGCCCAGCGCACTTCATGCAGCGGATATGATTAGAAAGACCAGCTTGCTTCGTAAGATCGAACCGGCAACGAGGCGGTCAAGCTTCGTTGGAAAAGATATGCGCCACGGAAGCGATGCAAGCAAAGCGTTCGTAGTCATGATCTTGGAGATTACACAATGATCTCAGGCAGATTGCTCTGCGTGGATCCTGTTCGGATCGATCTCCTCTTTACGATGTCAGAAATCCCGCGAGCGACATCCCGAAGGATATCACAAGCGAAGTGATGTTATCGCGGACCTCAAACGACTGCTGCACCGATGGCGCTAGTCGTGAACACACAATGAAGAAAGGTGAATTGGTCTGGCTAATCTCGTTGCCATCCATCAGAAAGTTTCTGGTGGAGGCAGACGGGATCGAACCGACGACCTCATGCTTGCAAAGCACGCGCTCTCCCAGCTGAGCTATGCCCCCGTTCCAGAAAACACGAAGCCTGACCAGCCGATTGAACGTCATCTCGTCTCGCGCAAAGGCAAAACGTGGTGGGCCTGGGAAGACTTGAACTTCCGACCTCACGCTTATCAAGCGCGCGCTCTAACCAACTGAGCTACAAGCCCTAACTACTAAAGGGCATATACTCGGAATTCCCAATCGACACCTTTCGGCATCAGCTGAGAACGTCACAAGCACGCCCCAGCGTGTGTTCGTCCGCGAAGAAAGAGAAACGAAGACGGCGGTGTCCCGCCTATGCAGCCTAACAACCGAGATTGTTGGCCACTGATGTTTCAAAAGAGGATCGATAGTGACAAGTCACTGAAGATCCATCCTTAGAAAGGAGGTGATCCAGCCGCAGGTTCCCCTACGGCTACCTTGTTACGACTTCACCCCAGTCGCTGACCCTACCGTGGTCAGCTGCCCCCTTGCGGTTAGCGCACTGCCTTCAGGTAGAACCAACTCCCATGGTGTGACGGGCGGTGTGTACAAGGCCCGGGAACGTATTCACCGTGGCATGCTGATCCACGATTACTAGCGATTCCAACTTCATGGGCTCGAGTTGCAGAGCCCAATCCGAACTGAGACGGCTTTTTGAGATTTGCGAGGGGTTGCCCCTTAGCGTCCCATTGTCACCGCCATTGTAGCACGTGTGTAGCCCAGCCCGTAAGGGCCATGAGGACTTGACGTCATCCCCACCTTCCTCGCGGCTTATCACCGGCAGTCTCCCTAGAGTGCTCAACTAAATGGTAGCAACTAAGGACGGGGGTTGCGCTCGTTGCGGGACTTAACCCAACATCTCACGACACGAGCTGACGACAGCCATGCAGCACCTGTGCTCTATGCCCCGAAGGGAAGGTTCCATCTCTGGTACCGATCATAGACATGTCAAGGGCTGGTAAGGTTCTGCGCGTTGCGTCGAATTAAACCACATGCTCCACCGCTTGTGCGGGCCCCCGTCAATTCCTTTGAGTTTTAATCTTGCGACCGTACTCCCCAGGCGGAATGCTTAAAGCGTTAGCTGCGCCACTAGTGAGTAAACCCACTAACGGCTGGCATTCATCGTTTACGGCGTGGACTACCAGGGTATCTAATCCTGTTTGCTCCCCACGCTTTCGTGCCTCAGCGTCAGTAATGGGCCAGTGAGCCGCCTTCGCCACTGGTGTTCTTGCGAATATCTACGAATTTCACCTCTACACTCGCAGTTCCACTCACCTCTCCCATACTCAAGACTTTCAGTATCAAAGGCAGTTCTGGAGTTGAGCTCCAGGATTTCACCTCTGACTTAAAAACCCGCCTACGCACCCTTTACGCCCAGTGATTCCGAGCAACGCTAGCCCCCTTCGTATTACCGCGGCTGCTGGCACGAAGTTAGCCGGGGCTTATTCTTACGGTACCGTCATTATCTTCCCGTACAAAAGAGCTTTACAACCCTAAGGCCTTCATCACTCACGCGGCATGGCTGGATCAGGCTTGCGCCCATTGTCCAATATTCCCCACTGCTGCCTCCCGTAGGAGTTTGGGCCGTGTCTCAGTCCCAATGTGGCTGATCATCCTCTCAGACCAGCTACTGATCGTCGCCTTGGTGCGCCTTTACCACACCAACTAGCTAATCAGACGCGGGCCAATCTCTCGGCGATAAATCTTTCCCCGTAAGGGCTTATCCGGTATTAGCACAAGTTTCCCTGTGTTGTTCCGAACCAAGAGGTATGTTCCCACGCGTTACTCACCCGTCTGCCACTGACATATTGCTATGCCCGTTCGACTTGCATGTGTTAAGCCTGCCGCCAGCGTTCGCTCTGAGCCAGGATCAAACTCTCAAGTTGGACTTGAACTTTGAACCGGCTGATCACATCGTATTGACGAGGTCCCACCATACTTGGTCAATCAAGCCGAAGCTCGATCAACCTGCCGTCCGCGCTTCACAGCGCAAACAACGATGGTGTAACCTTTGTATCAAAACGTGTACCGCCGAAGTCTTTCGTCCGGCCTCAATCCCAAAACACCAACTTGCGTCGAATGCTTCCTGATCAAGGCCCGCAAGGACTCCGCCGTCCACGTTTCTCTTTCTTCATCTAAACTTGTCAAACAACCCGATGCGCGAAGCATCGCCCTCCCCGTAAGGGAGAAATTTCGTCAGGCACTTCTACTTAAAGAAGACCGGCTCCCATCGGACGACAAATCAACCGACACCTATCGGCTGCTAAGTCACTCACCTTGATGAGGAGCACCAGAGGCATGAAAGCTTGCCTGGACCCGTGGGCCCCGGCGCCGCCGCGCTCAGTGGCCGGTTTATAGGCCCTCCTACTCGGATCTGTCAACGGCAATCGTCAGAAAAACGTCATCGCATTTCGGTACCCTGCCGGACGCCGAAAAGCTGAGGTTTTTCAGGGCATGCGCCGTATAAGAGCCACATTGCTCCGGCGTTCTGGCGGCAAGTCGGGCGAAAAAACTTCGCAGTCCCGCAAAGTTTTTGGGGATTGCAGCAAGGTTTCGAGCCGGACGCTCTCCTGACGGTCCACTTCGGCCGCTCGCCGGCGAGATCGGCGGGCAGCAGGCGGGATACAGCGTGAGATTTTGCAGCATTGACGTCCGGCGTGAGCGCCAGCATTTTGGCGCGACGTGTTTGGGCATCGATGCGAAGTTCTGGGGAAGTCTCTTCGCATGATGATGGAATTTGGGGGGACGCCGGTTTGAGCGCTGGGACGTCACGCGGCGGCAACTACAATCGCGAGACCGGGGTGATCGACCTCGGCCACGAGCCGCCGCTATCCGTCGATGGCTCGGAAGCCGCCGTCATCGACCGCCGCCGCGTCTCCGTCCAATGGTTCAGCGGCACGATCCTCACGGGTCTTTGCGGCGCAGCTCTGATCGGCGGCGCCGTTTTTGCGTCGCTGGACGGCGAAATGACATTCGCCAAATTGCCGGAGCGCGCCGAGGGCGCGCTGCGCGGCGCCTTTGGCGGCAATGACAAGATGGCCAGCCTGCACAAGAGCGACCGGCTGCCGCCGCCCAGCGAATCCAGCGCGGCGCGCCAGGTGCTGCGGGTCTCCACTGTCACGCGCGTCGGCAATCGCGACGTGATGCGGGTGCGGCCCTACATCCGGATATCCGGCAATCTGTCGATGGCGACCTCCGACCTCTCCGCCAAGATCCCGCCCTTCAATGCGCAGCGCATGCTGACCGATGTCGGCACCGCCGCAGTCGCCACCCCCGATGATGCGGCCGCCAACCCGGAGGCGGTGGAACCCGACGCCGAGGTTTCGTTCGTCACCCGCGATCTCGCGCAGGTGCTGCCAAAGGCCAAGCTCGGCGCCTCTGTGGCGATCGATGAAGTGTTGATGCGGGTGCGCGACGCGTCGAACTGGCGCGGCAATTCCGGCGTTCGCTATACCCTCGCCAGCGCCACCGGCGATATCGGCGCGCAGCCGGACATGAAGATGGCCTATGCCACCGAAGGCAGCACGGCCGACCCCTATGCCGGCTTCGAGACAAGGGTGATCCCGGAAAACGTCACACAGATGCCGAAGACCAAGGACCAGGTCACCGGCGGCAACCCGATCGGCGAACGCATCCATATCGTCAAGAAGGGCGATACGGTGCTGACGATTCTGCGCGACCAAGGCGCGACACCGGAAGACGCCAAGGCCATCGCCTATACGCTCGGCCCGCGCGGTCGTGACGGAGGCCTCCGCGAAGGCCAGAAACTGCGTATCCTGATGGCGCCCTCCGGCTACGGGCAGCGGCTGCAGCCCTACCGCGTCATCGTCGCCAATGAATCCACCATCGAGGCGGTGGCCGCCTTGTCGGACCTTGGCAAATATGTCGCTGTCGACGTATCCAGCATGAACACCGTGGCGGAGGCCCCCACCGCCGCCGATGACGACGATGACGATGACGGCACCGGGGTGCGGCTCTACCAGAGCGTCTACGAGACCGCGATGCGCAACAAGGTGCCGGCCACCGTCATCGAGGACATGATCCGGATCTACTCCTACGACGTCGATTTCCAGCGCAAGGTTCAGCCCGGCGACTCGTTCGACGTATTTTTTGCCGGAGAGGACGAAGGCGCCACCATTACCGAGAAGACCGAGGTGCTGTTTGCCTCGCTCACCGTCGGCGGCGAGACCAAGAAATACTACCGCTTCCAGACCCCCGACGATGCGATCGTCGATTACTATGACGAGACCGGCAAGAGCGCGAAGAAGTTCCTGGTGCGCAAGCCCGTCAACAACGCCATCATGCGCTCCGGCTTCGGCAGCCGCCGCCATCCCATCCTCGGCTATGTCAAAATGCACACCGGCGTCGACTGGGCGTCGCCCTATGGCACGCCGATCTTCGCCTCCGGCAACGGCGTGGTCGAGACCGCCGGCTGGGAAGGCGGCTACGGCAAATTCGTCAAGCTCAAGCACAATAACGGCTACGAGACCGCCTATGGCCATATGTCGGCCTTCGCCAAGGGTCTGGAGCCCGGCAAGCGGGTCCGCCAGGGCCAGGTGATCGGCTTCGTCGGCTCGACCGGCGCCTCGACCGGCGCGCATGTGCATTATGAAATCCTGGTCAACGGCCGCTTCGTCGATCCGATGCGGGTGAAACTGCCGCGCGGGCGCTCGCTCGAGGGCACGCTGATGGCCGGCTTCGAGAAAGAGCGCGACCGGCTCGATGCGCAGATGAACATGCGCGGCAATGGCGCCCGGGTCTCGGACGCCGCAGGAACGGTTCCTGCCGCACCGGTGCGGCAGACCAGCAACCGCTGATCGCCGACGCGCTTCAGATAAGCCCCGCCAGATAGAGCAGCACGCCGGCGCCGCAGCACGCGGCGAGCACGGTGAGCATGCCCATCCGGAAGCGGAAAATGGCAACTGCCGCGGCCAGCGATAGCAGCAGGGCGGCGGGATCGACGCTCGAAAACACCGGCATCTCGAATGACAGCCCGAACGACCGGACCGGCACCGCTTCGCGAAAAACCGTATGGATGGCGAACCAGATCGACAGGTTCAGAATCACGCCGACCACAGCGGCGGTGATCGCCGACAACGCGCCGGCCAGCACCTTGTTGCCGCGCATCGATTCGATGAAGGGCGCGCCGAGGAAAATCCATAGGAAGCATGGCGCGAACGTCACCCAGGTCGCCAGCAATCCGCCGAGGGTGCCAGCCAGCATCGGTGACAGCTGGCCGGGATCGCGGAACGCCGCCATGAAGCCCACGAATTGCAGCACCATGATCAGGGGTCCCGGCGTGGTCTCGGCCATGCCGAGTCCATCCAGCATCTCGCGCGGCTGCAGCCAGTGACAGTGCTCGACCGCCTGCTGCGCCACATAGGCCAGCACGGCATAGGCGCCGCCAAACGTCACCATCGCCATCTTGCTGAAGAACAATGCGATCTGGCTGAACACATTGGCCTCGCCATAGAGCACCAGCAGCGCGACCACCGGCGTGAGCCATAGCAACAGCCAGACCGCGCTGACCTTCAAGGCACGGGACAGGTTTGGCCGGACGTGGTCGGGCACTTCGTCGCTCATCAGGCTGTCGATCACCGCCCCCGATGGCACGACCCCATGGCCGACAACGGCGAATTCCGGACGTCCAGCGCGCGCGCCGACATAGCCGATCAGGCCGGCGCTGACGATGATCATTGGAAACGGCGCATCGAAGAAGAAAATGGCGACGAAGGCGATGGCTGCGAGGCCAATCATGACGCCATTGCGCAGCGCGCGCCGGCCGAGGCGCACCACGGCCTGGATGACGATCGCCAGCACCGCCGCCTTGAGGCCGAAAAAGATCGCCGCGACGATGCCGACGTGGCCAAACCCTGCATAGATATAGCTGAGGCCCATGATGGCGATGACGCCGGGCAGGATGAACAGCCCGCCAGCCATGACACCGCCGGCCGTACGATGCAGCAGCCAGCCGATATAGGTAGCGAGCTGCTGCGCCTCCGGGCCAGGCAGCAGCATGCAGTAGTTCAGCGCGTGCAGGAACCGGCTGTCGGAGATCCAGCGTTTCTCGTCGACCAGGATGCGATGCATCACGGCGATCTGCCCCGCCGGGCCGCCGAAGCTGAGCAGCGCGATCTTCATCCAGACCCGAAACGCTTCGCTGAAGCTGACGCCGTGGGTGGGTGGGACCGCATCGGAGGTCGAAGCGGCGGGCAGATCGGTCATGGAAACGTCCTTTGGCAGGGCGATATCTTTACCCCCAGGCGGCGACTGTCACGATAAATGGTACCGTAGGGCAACAGGGCACAAACCACCCGCCTCGGTAAATCGGTTGTTAGGTACTTTGGTGCAGGCTGGAAAGATTGCCGCAAAGCGGCGCCCTGCCCTTCCGGGAGCGATGCCTTGCCAATCCTTCTCCGCGCTCAGAGCCGCTTTGGCGTAGCGATTTTCGTGTTGGCCGCAGCCACGCTCGCCTACCAGATCCTGATCACCCGCTTCTTCAGCGTGATGCTGTATTATCACTTTGCCTTCGCGGCGATCTCGCTGGCCATGCTCGGGCTGACGCGCGGCGCGATGACGGTCTACGACCAGCCTGAGAAATATTCACCGGAGCGCGTCGGGGTGGAATTCGCCCGCCACGCCGCAAATTTCGCGATCAGCAGCGTCGGCGCCATGATTGCCTTCCTCTGCGTCCCGCTGGTGGTGCCGGCCGACGCCGTGGCGATCGCGCTGGCCGTCGTCGCCTTCGCCTTCGTCATGCCGTTCACCGAAAGCGGCGTCTGCATCACGCTGTTGCTGACCCGCCTGCCCTATGGCGGCGGCTGGCTCTATGCCTCCGATCTTTCCGGCGCCGCGCTTGGCTGCCTCGGCGTGATCTTCGTGCTGTTGCTGATCGATCCGGTCAGCGCGACGCTGTGGATCGGCGCCTTCGCCGCGGGCGCCGGCTGGATGGTCGCGCGCCCCGAAGGCGACGCCCGGGCGCGGCGCTTCAGCGGTGCCGTGGCGCTCGCGCTGGCCGGCGCGGCGGCGCTGCATACCGGGTTGGCTGCCTCCGGTCACAGCCATCTCGGCGTGTTCTGGGCCAAGGGCGAAGCGCAGACCGGGACGCTGTTCGAGCGCTGGAACACCTATTCCCGCGTCCGGGTCACCGGCGAGGGCGAGAGCACGCCGGCCGGTTGGGGCATGTCGCGCGCGCCGCAGGGCAAGATCGAGCAGAAGCGCCTCGACATCGACGCCGACGCCGCCACCGTCATTACGCGGTTCGACGGCGACCTCGCCAAGCTTTCCTACCTGCAGGACGACGTCATCAACGGCGCCTATCTGGTGCAGCCGCCGAAGGCCGTCGCCGTGGTCGGCGTCGGCGGCGGACGCGACGTGCTGTCCGCTTTGTATTTCGGCGCTAAAAGCATCCGCGGCATCGAGATCAATCCGGCGATCTTCGAGGTGCTGACCGACAAGTTCGCGGATTTTTCCGGCCATCTCGACCGCCAGCCCGGCGTGGCGCTGGTCAATGCCGAGGCCCGCAGCTACATCAACCACTCCCCGGAACGCTACGACCTCGTGCAGATCTCGCTGATCGACACCTGGGCCGCCACCGCGGCCGGCGGGCTGACGCTGACAGAAAACCGGCTCTACACCGTGGAGGCGTGGGGAGATTTCTATCGCGCGCTGAACCCCGGCGGCATGTTGTCGGTATCGCGCTGGTACGAGCCGAACGGCCACCGCGGCGAGTTCTACCGGCTGGTCGCGATCGCAGCGGAGGCGCTGCAGCGCAAGGGCGTGCCGGCTGCGGAACTGTCCAGACATGTGATCGCGCTGAACGTCGGCGGCATCGTCAACGTCATCAGCCGCCCCGACGCCTTCACCGCGGCTGAGTGGCAGAGCGCGCGCCAAAGGCTCACGGCGCAGGGCTTTACCATCCTGCTCGGGCCGGACGTCGCGTTCGACATCGTTACCACGACCATGCTGTCCGGAAAGGCCGACAGAGCGTTCTTCGACTCGCTGCCGGAAAACGTCGCGCCCTCGACCGACGATAATCCGTTCTTCTTCTACACCTCGCGGCTTGGCCTGGACACCTTCTCGTCCGGCAAATTCGCGCACGCCAGTTCGGCGGTCTCGACCACGCTGGCGCTGGTGCTGGCGGGATTGCTGGCCTGCGTGGCCTATATCGTGCTGCCCTACCTGCGCGCCGCCCGGACGATGCCGTTATCGACGCTGACGCCGCCGGTCGCGTATTTCAGCGCGATCGGCATGGGCTTCATGCTGATCGAGATCTCGCAGATGCAGCGGCTGATGGTGTTCCTCGGCCACCCTGTCTACGGGCTCGGCGTCGTACTATTCACCATCCTGCTGTTCGGCGGCATCGGCAGCGTCACCGTCGGCGCCAATCCACCGCGGCCGGGCGCCGTGATCGCGCGCGTGGTCGCTCTGCTGGCCGCGTTGGTCGCCGCCGGCCTGTTGACGCCCTGGGTCAGCGACTTCGCCAAGTCCGCGACCACCGAGATCCGCATCGTCGTGTCCATCTTTCTGCTGGCGCCCCCGGCGTTCTGCATGGGCATGATGTTCCCGCTTGGCCTCAGCATCTGGCGACGCCACGCGGATCTCCTGCCGTTCTTCTGGAGCGCCAACGGCATCACCTCGATGCTCGCCTCCGCGCTAGGCATGGCGCTGTCGATCGAGTTCGGCATTGCCAAGACTTATGCTTTGGGCACGTGCTTCTACGCGGTGTGCGCGGTGATGATCCTGGTGAGTTGGAAGTCGAATCGACTGATCACGTCGGTGCCGGAAAAGCCGGAAGAAGCGGCAGCGGTGGTTGCTCCGACAACGCCTTGACGACGCTTAATCGCCGGAAAGCCGCTCGGCCTCGACGATGTAAATGCCAGGAGTTCCCTCAATTGCCCCATCTATCAAAGCATCGGCGATCGCCGTCGCGGGGCTGATGCGGTAGCGTCGCGGCAGCAGCGGCCCGAGCATGCCAAGCACGACAGACGCGATGCGCTCAGCGGCGCGAAATTCATTGCGCTCGCCGCCGATCAGGCCTGGCCGAACGATCGTCAATGACGGGAATGCCAGCGCCTGCAAGTCGCGCTCCACCTCGCCCTTGGTGCGTGGATAGAGCAAGCGCGACGATGCATCCGCCCCCATGGAGGAATTGAGCGCGAAGCGGGTCGCCCCGTGCTCGCGCACCAGCCGCGCGACGGCGAGCGGGAAATCGTGATCGACCTGGCGAAAGGCCGCATCCGACCCGGCCTTGGCGCGCGTCGTGCCCAACGTGCAGATCGCGCCATCCACCGTCCACCATGCGGCGTCGACGGGGAGTTGCGCAAAGTCGACGATGGGGTTCTCCAGCTTCGTATGGGCCGCGAGCGGATGTCGCGTCGGCGCAATCACGGCCTCGATCCGGTCGTCAGCCAGCAGTCTCGTCAGCACGGTGGCGCCGACAAGACCGGTCGCTCCTACCAACAGAATTCGCATGAACGTATCGTCCTCGTCTGCGCTGCGCCGTCGCCGCCGGAAATTGTGGATCATGCGCTACGGGGCCGCAACGGCAAGCGTGCGGCCCCGTGTTTCACTCAGTTCAGCATCCGCTTTGCCGGCCGCTCGAACGGCTCGGTGTCGGCGGTATGAGGCGGCTGGCCGTTGAAGGTCAGCGCGCCGCCTTCGGTCGAGATGTCCACGTCGTCGCCGTCCTTGACGTCGCCGGCCAAAATCATCTCGGCCAAGGGATCCTGTACGTGGCGCTGGATCACCCGCTTCAAGGGACGTGCGCCGTAGGCGGGGTCCCAGCCCTTTTCAGCCAGCCAGTCGCGGGCCGCGGGATCGAGCGCGAGCTCGATCTTGCGGTCCTTGAGCAGGCTCTGCAGCCGCGCGAACTGGATCTCGACGATGCGGCCCATCTCGCTCTTCTGCAGCCGGTGGAACAGGATGATCTCGTCGACACGGTTTAGGAATTCGGGCCGGAAATGCCCGCGCACCTGCCCCATGACAAGATCGCGCACTTCGGACGTGTCCTCGCCTTCCGGCTGATTGACCAGGAATTCGGAGCCGAGGTTCGAGGTCATGATGATCAGCGTGTTGCGGAAGTCGACGGTGCGGCCCTGGCCGTCGGTCAGGCGGCCGTCGTCGAGTACCTGCAGCAGCACGTTAAAGACGTCGGGATGCGCTTTCTCTATCTCGTCGAACAGCACGACCTGATAGGGCCTGCGCCGCACGGCTTCGGTGAGTGCGCCGCCCTCGTCATAGCCGACATAGCCCGGAGGCGCGCCGATCAGGCGGGAGACCGAGTGCTTCTCCATATATTCGGACATGTCGAGCCGCACCATCGCGGTATCGTCGTCGAACAGATACGACGCCAGCGCCTTTGTCAGTTCGGTCTTGCCGACGCCGGTCGGCCCCAAGAACATGAACGAACCCATCGGCCGGTTCGGGTCCTGCAGCCCGGCGCGCGAACGGCGCACCGCGGTCGCGACCGCATGCACGGCCTCGGCCTGGCCGACGACGCGTTCGGCCAGCGACTCCTCCATCCGCAGCAGCTTGTCTTTCTCGCCTTCCAGCATCTTGTTGACTGGCACGCCTGTCCAGCGAGAGACCACCTCGGCGATGTGGTTGGCGGTGACCGCCTCTTCCATCATCTCGCCGTGGTTTTCCTGCGCCTCGGTATCCGCCAGCTTCTTTTCCAGCTCCGGAATCCGGCCATAGGCCAGCTCACCGGCGCGCTGATATTCGCCGCGGCGCTGGGCATCGGCGAGTTCCAGCCGCAGCGCTTCCAGCTCGCTCTTCAGCTTCTGGGCGTTGGACAGCTTGTTCTTCTCGGCCGACCAGCGCTGCGTCAGCGCGGCCGACTTCTCCTCGAGTTCGGCCAGTTCCTTCGACAGCGTCTCCAGCCGGCTCTTCGAGCCCTGGTCGGTCTCCTTGCGCAAAGCCTCCTGCTCGATCTTGAGCCGGATGATCTCGCGGTCCATCGAATCCAGCTCTTCGGGCTTGGAATCGACCTGCATCTTCAGCCGCGCCGAGGCCTCGTCCATCAGGTCGATGGCCTTATCGGGCAGGAAGCGGTCGGTGATGTAGCGGTTGGATAGCGTGACGGCCGCGACCAGCGCGGAATCCGTGATGCGGACGCCGTGGTGCTGCTCGTACTTGTCCTTCAACCCACGCAGGATCGACACGGTGTCTTCCACCGTCGGCTCGGCGACGAAGATCGGCTGGAACCGGCGCGCCAATGCGGCGTCCTTTTCCACATGCTTGCGATATTCGTCGAGCGTGGTGGCGCCGATGCAATGCAGCTCGCCGCGCGCCAGCGCCGGTTTCAAGAGGTTGGACGCGTCCATCGCGCCCTCGCCCTTGCCGGCGCCGATCAGCTGATGCATCTCGTCGATGAACAGGATGATGCCGCCTTCGGCGGAGGTCACTTCCTGCAGCACGGCCTTCAGCCGCTCCTCGAATTCGCCGCGATACTTTGCGCCGGCAATGAGGGCGCCGAGATCGAGCGACAGCAGCTTCTTGTCCTTGATGCTGTCCGGCACGTCGCCGTTCAGGATGCGCAGCGCCAGACCCTCGACGATCGCGGTCTTGCCGACGCCGGGCTCGCCGATCAGCACGGGATTGTTCTTGGTGCGGCGGGACAGGACCTGGATGGTGCGGCGGATCTCCTCGTCGCGGCCGATCACCGGGTCGAGCTTGCCGTCGCGCGCCGCCTGGGTCAGGTCGCGGGCATATTTCTTCAGCGCATCATAGGCGTTTTCGGCCGTCGCGGAGTCCGCGGTGCGGCCCTTGCGAAGCGCATTGATCGATGCGTTGAGGTTCTGCGGCGTGACGCCGCCTTTGGCGAGCAGGCTGCCGGCCTCGGACTCCTTGTCGAGCGCGAGCGCGAGCAGCAGCCGCTCCACCGTGACAAAGCTGTCGCCGGCCTTCTCGGCTGCCTGTTCGGAGGCTTCCAGCGCGCGTGCCGTCGCCGGTGCCAGATAGACCTGACCGGCCCCTGCCCCTGACACTTTCGGCATCTTGCCGAGTTCGGCCTCGGTCGCCTGCAGAATCGAGCGCGAATTGCCGCCGGCGCGGTCGATCAGACCGCCGGCCAGCCCCTCGCTGTCGTCGAGCAGGACTTTCAGGATGTGCAGCGGCGAGAATTGCTGGTGGCCCTCGCGCACGGCCAGGGATTGTGCCGACTGGATGAAGCCGCGCACGCGTTCGGTGTATTTTTCGATGTTCATGGTTCGATGTCCCTCGGCCTGCCATTTTCGCCCCGAAGGCACGAAAGAGGCATCTTCACTGGGTTTCCGCGGCTCCGCATTGACAGTCGTCAACCGGACACGGTCGTCGCCGGTCTAAAACCCGGTTTGATGCAAATATGGGCAGCTTTGGCTGGAGCGGAAGAGAGCGGCAGAAAATTTTGGCCAATCTGGTGCGCCCGGCGAAATTCGCTTAAATCAGGCGATGCCTGAAAATCATCCCGCCTCCGTCGCCAACCTGTATCGCTACCCCGTCAAGGGCCTGACGCCCGAACAGCTTTCCGAAGTGACGCTGTCGGTCGGCCAGCCCCTGCCAGGCGACCGGCGCTATGCGATCGAGAACGGGCCGAGCGGGTTCGACCCGGCGGCGCCGCAATATTTTCCCAAGACGAAGTTTCTGATGCTGATGCGCAACGAGCGGCTGGCCGGCTTGCGCACCCATTATGACGACGCCAGCCATGTGCTGACGATCCGCGAGAATGGCGAGGAGACGGCGCGCGGCCATCTCGACAGCGCCGAAGGGCGCACGGCCATCGAGCAGTTCTTCGCTGCGAACTTTGCCGACGATCTGCGTGGGCCGCCGAAAATCCTGTTCGCCGACGGGCACAGCTTTTCCGACGTCGCCAGGAAGGTGGTGTCGATCATCAACCTCGCCAGCGTGGCCGCGCTGGAAGGCGAGATCGGGCAGTCCGTGCACCCGCTGCGGTTTCGCGGCAATCTCCATGTCGCGGGTTGGCCGGCATGGCATGAATTCGAGCTGATGGACCAGGTGCTGTCGATCGGCGGGGCCCGGCTGAAGATCGTCAAGCGCATCGTGCGCTGTGCCGCCACCAACGTCGATCCCGACACCGCGGCGCGCGATCTCACGATCCCCGCGACGTTGCAGAAGACCTATGGCCACGCCGATCTCGGCGTCTATGCCGAGGTGATCGGCGGCGGCGTGGTCGCCGCTGGCGATACAATTGAAGTGGAAGCGCCGACCTTCCTGTAGCCCGGATGACAATCCGGGGCCGGCCGATCCACAACGCCGGCCCCGGATTGCGTCACCGCGCCGAGACGCGGCGCGGCGACTTCATCCGGGCTACACGAGCCTCAGCTCGTCGGCATCACATAGGCGTAGATGCGGCCGCGCGAGTACACCGACTCCGCGACGCGGTTGCCATGGTTGCCCGACACGATGATGGGATTGCCTGACGCATCGATGCCGCTGACGACACCGACATGGCCGCCGCGACGGCCGCGCGACATCACGGCGATGGCGCCGACCTGCGGGCCCGAGATGCGCTGGCCGTAGCTCGAGAAAGAGCGCGCCATATCCGAGCCGGTCCCCTGATGGCCGGAGCGCTGCAGCACCATGTTCATGAAGCGCGCGCACCACAACCGGCCGCGACCGGTCGGATTGCCGCCGATGTATCGCCGGGCTTCCGCAACGACGTTGGACGAACCGAAGCTGCTGTTGTTCGAAAAGGATTCGGCGGCACTGTCCGCGCTCTGCAGCGTCGCCTCGCGACGCGAGATGCGCATGTGACGGCGGCCGTGATGACGATGGCCGGCTGCGTGATGCTTGTAAGAATGTGAATGGGCGTGATGCCCGCGGTGCTTGGGTTTTGCTGAAGCTGGAGTAGCGATCGCGAAGATGAGGACCGAGCACATCGCCAACGCAGAAATGCGAAGCGCACGGTAGAAAGCATTGAACTGAACCATACCTATTCCTTGTTACGCCCCCGAACTCATCGACCCCTTTGAGGCCGACAACGGAATGGCTAGAACAGATTTTGGTGTGGCCAGAGCAAGGCACGAAGCGAGGTCATTTCGTGACGTCGCGATCACATTGATGCCTCAGGCGTGAAAGCTATGCAGCAAAGCGATCAAAATGCCGGAAGCCATGCAGCGGGAACCCGCAAAAGGTATCATCCGCAGGTTTTTCGTTAACGAATCTTGCCCGCGCGGCTGAGCAGGAAGACGCCCTGTTCGCCGAACATGTTCCAGAACCACCACGGCGCGTTCAGCCGCAACGGCCGGCCGTTGAGATCGAGCGCCACGGCGCGCTCCATCTTGACGTTGGTCTCGTCGCATAGCTGGACGAAGTCCTTGATGGTGCAGAAGTGGATATTCGGCGTGTCATACCACGTCGCCGGCAGGTTCTCGGTGCGCGGCATGTGGCCGCCGACCAGCAACTGCAACCGCATCTTCCAGAAACCGAAATTCGGAAACGAGACGATCGCGCGGCGGCCGATACGCAGCAGATTTTCCAGCACCACGCGCGGCTGTCGTGTGGCCTGCAGGGTTTGCGACAGGATCACATAGTCGAAGGAATCGTCGGGATAGTTGTCGAGGTCGGTGTCGGCGTCGCCCTGCACCACCGCGAGGCCCTTGCGGACGCAGTGATTGACGCCCTCGCGCGACAATTCGATGCCGCGGCCATCGATGCCGCGCGTCTCCAGCAGTTGCAGCAGATCGCCGTCACCGCAGCCAACGTCGAGCACTTTCGAGCCGCTCGGTATCATGCCGGCAACCAGCAGGTGATCGCCGCGGTAGATTACTTCGTTGCTCGTCGTCGGCGTCAGCAGCGGCAGGCCCTCTTGCAGAACGGACATGCTACTTCTCCACCAGGCCACGCACCGAGGCCGCGGAATCCAGGAAGGCACGGGCGATCTCGAGGAATTCCGGCACGTCGAGCAGGAAGGCGTCGTGCCCCCTGTCGGTTTCGATTTCCGCGAACGAGACCCGGACGCCGCCGGCGTTCAGCGCATGCACGACGTTGCGCGATTCCGAGGTCGGAAACAGCCAGTCGGATGTGAAGGACATCAGGCAGAACCGCGTCTTGGTATCGCGAAACGCTTCCGCGAGCACGCCGTCATGATCGGCGGCGATGTCGAAGTAGTCCATCGCTCGGGTGAGATATAGATAGGAGTTGGCGTCGAAGCGCTCGACGAACGACGAGCCCTGGTAACGCAGATAGCTCTCGACCTGGAAATCGGCATCGAACGAGAAGGTCGGCAGATCCCTGTCCTGCATGCGGCGGCCGAACTTGCGATGCAACGCGGCGTCGGAGAGATAAGTGATGTGCGCGGCCATCCGTGCGACGCCGAGGCCGCGATGCGGATGCACGCCCTCCTCGAAATAGCGGCCGCCGCGCCAGTCGGGATCGGCCATCACCGCCTGGCGGCCGAGTTCGTGAAACGCGATGTTCTGCGCCGAATGCCGCGTGCTGCAGGCGACCGCCAGCGCGGAGAACACGCGGTCAGGATAGGCCGCGGTCCATTGCAGCGTCTGCATGCCGCCCATCGAGCCGCCGACCACGCTGAACAATTGATCGATACCGAGCCGATCGATCAGCATCGCCTGCGCGCGCACCATGTCGGGGATGGTGATGACCGGGAAATCCAGCCCCCACACCTTGCCGGTGGCGGGGTTGGTCGAGGCGGGGCCGGTCGACCCCATGCAGCCACCGAGCACGTTGGAGCAGATGATGAAGTAGCGGTCGGTATCGAGCGCCTTGCCGGGGCCGACCAGGGTCTGCCACCAGCCGGGCTTGCCGGTCACCGGATGGGTATTGAAGACGTGCTGATCGCCGGTCAAAGCATGGCAGACCAGAATGGCGTTGGACTTGTCGGCATTCAGCGTGCCGTAGGCCTGGTAGGCGATCTGGAACGGGGCGAGATCGATGCCGCAATCCAGCCGCAGCGGCTGGTCGGCGCCGAACAGCGCGACCTGCGAGGTCGGATGGTCCGCCTCCTGCCCGCGTTCGTCGGCCTTGACCGGGCCTTTTACCGATTGGATCGTGACCATCTTGATACCGGCCTCCTCGGGAGGTTCTCAGCACGGACAAGCCATAAAAAAAACCCGGCCTGAACATAGGTTCGGCCGGGATCAAACTGTCCCCGGCCTGTTTAGCGAATTATTTAACGTGGCTGCAAGCCGGCCGGCTCAAATGACCACGAAGTCTTGAGATATTAGTCCCACGGTGCCCCTCCGTCAAGATGCGGAGAACGATACCTCCCAGCGTCCGGCGCTCTTGCGCGTTCTCCGGGCTTGGAGGAGAACACCTGCCTCTCCCCCGTCATTGCGAGGAGCGAAGCGACGCGGCAATCCAGAGCCACGAACTCGGCAAGGACTGGATTGCTTCGTCGCTTCGCTCCTCGCAATGACGGCGGATAGGCCTCAGTCAAACCGCCAAGGTCTCGCCATGTCCACCAAGCCACCTGCCCCGCCGTCGCTGGAAGTGCTCCGCCAGGAGATCGACAGCATCGACGCGCAGGTCCATTCGCTCTTGATGCAGCGCGGCGACATCATCGACCGGCTGATCTCGGTGAAGCAGACCCAGGAGGTGGGCTCCGCGTTCCGCCCGGCGCGCGAGGCCGACATGATGCGCAGGCTGGTACAGCGCCACCGCGGCATCCTGCCGATCGACACCGTTGAGAGCATCTGGCGGGTCATCATTTCCACTTTCACGTATGTGCAGGCGCCGTTCTCGGTGCATGCCGACCTGTCGCTCGGCGAGCCGGCGATGCGGGATTCCGCGCGCTTCCACTTCGGCTTTACGGTGCCCTATGTGGCGCATTTCAGCGCCCAGGCCGCCGTCGAGGCCGTCGCCAAGTCCAAAGGCGACCTGGCGCTGGTGTCGGCGACGTCGAGCCGGACGCCGTGGTGGCTTGAGTTGGAGCCGCAGGGCATGCCGAAAATCATCGCCCGGCTGCCGTTCATCGAGCGCGCCGACCATCCCGCCGCGCTGCCGGTGTTCGTGGTGTCGCGCGTTGCCGACAGCGCGATGGTGACAGAGGTCGAGATGTGGAGCGTGCGGGTGTCCGGCTGGAACGCCGAGACCGCGCGCGCGCTGTCGCCGCTGGCCGAGATCGTGGCAGTGCCCGATACCGCGTTCGACGGCGCGGCACTGCTGATCTCGATCACGTCCGCCACCAGCCTGGAGCATATCAAGGCCGCGTTGATCGCGGCCGGCGCCTCGGTGCGCTCCTCTGCCCTCGTCGGCAGCCACGCAACCCGCTATACCGTGCCCGGCTAGGGCCTCGTGATCCCCAAGCAAATTGATCGTCTGGAGTTGAAGATGTCCCGTCCCGTGCCGAAAGCCGGCATTCTCGATATTGCGCCCTACACCCCCGGCAAGAGCCCGGTGGTCGAAGCCGGCCGCAAGACCTACAAGCTGTCTTCCAACGAGACCCCGTTCGGCCCCTCGCCGCGCGCCAAGGAGGCTGTGGCCGCGACCGCCGCGCATCTCGAGGATTATCCGGAAGGCACGTCGAAGGTACTGCGCGAAGCGATCGGCCGCCGTTACAGCCTCGATCCCGCGCGCATCATCTGCGGCGCCGGTTCCGACGAGTTGCTGAACCTGATCGCCCACACCTATCTCGGCCCCGGCGACGAGGCGATCCACACCACGCATGGCTTTCTGGTCTACCCGATCGCCACCTCGGCGAACGGCGCCACCAATGTGATCGCGGCGGAAACCGACTTCACCTGCAACGTCGACGCAATCCTGGCCGCGGTGAGCCCGCGCACCAAGCTGGTGTGGCTGGCCAATCCGAACAACCCGACCGGCACTTTTCTGCCCTATGACGAGGTCAAGCGGCTGCATGCCGGCCTGCCCTCGCATGTCATTCTGGTGCTGGACGCGGCCTATGCCGACTACGTCTGCCGTCCCGACTACGACAGCGGCTTGGAGCTGGCGAGCACGACCGAGAACACCGTGGTGTCCTACACCTTCTCCAAGGTGCACGGCCTCGCAGCCTTGCGGATTGGCTGGATGTATGGCCCGGCCCACATCATCGACGCGATGAACCGCATCCGCGGGCCGTTCAACGTCTCGGCGCCGGCGATGCTCGGCGCGGTGGCGGCGATCGAGGACACCGCACATGTCGAGATGTCTCAGGCCTTCACCGTGAAGTGGCGCAACTGGCTGACCGAGGAAGTCAGCAAACTCGGAATCAAGGTGACGCCCAGCGTGGCGAACTTCATCCTGATGCATTTCCCGGATACGCCGGGCAAGACCGCGCTGGAAGCCGACGCCTACCTGACCCATCGCGGCCTGGTGCTGCGCTCGGTCGCCAGCTACGGCCTGCCCAACGCGCTGCGCATGACGATCGGCACCGAGGAAGCCAACCGCTTCTTCATCGAAACGTTCCGCGCCTTCATGACGGCCAATACGCCGGAGACGAAGTGACTGCTCAGCCGCCTTTCAGGCGCATCGCGCTGATCGGGCTTGGACTGATCGGCTCGTCGCTGGCGCGCGGCATCCAGCAGCTTGGTCTGGCCGGCGAGTTGGTGGCGACCGATGCGTCCGCTTCGGTGCGGGCGCGTGCGGTCGAGATCAAGCTCGCCGACCGCATCGCGGACGACAATGCCAGCGCGATCAAGGACGCCGATCTGGTGATCGCCTGCGTGCCGGTCGGCGTGTCCGGCGCGGTCGCGGAGAGCATCGGGCCGCATCTGATGAAGGGGGCAATCGTCTCCGACGTCGGTTCGGTGAAGTCATCGGTGCTGAAGGCAATGGCCGCGCATTTGCCGGATCACGTGCACTTCATCCCCGGCCATCCCGTCGCCGGCACCGAGAATTCCGGGCCGGATTCCGGCTTCGCCGAATTGTTCAGCAACCGCTGGTGCATTCTCACGCCGCCGGACGGCGCCGACGCCGCGGCGGTCGAAAAGCTGGAGCAGTTCTGGAGCGCACTCGGCGCCAATGTCGAGATCATGGACGCCGAGCGCCATGACCTCGTGCTGGCCGTCACCAGCCACCTGCCCCATCTGATCGCCTATACGATCGTCGGCACAGCCGACGAGCTCGAGGACGTCACCCGCTCGGAAGTGTTGAAATTCTCCGCCGGCGGCTTCCGCGATTTCACCCGCATCGCGGCGTCCGATCCGACGATGTGGCGCGACGTGTTTCTCGCCAACAAGGACGGCGTACTGGAAATGCTCGGCGCGTTTCAGGAGGACCTGTCGAAGCTGACCCGCGCGATCCGCCGCGGCGACGGCGAGGCCTTGTTCGAGCACTTCACGCGCACCCGCGCGATCCGCCGCGGCATCGTCAGCATCGGCCAGGACGAAGCGGCGGCGGATTTCGGACGCAAGCATACGGCGCTGAAGAAGGCGGAGTAGTAGCGCTCTCTTCCTTCCTTCTCCCCTTGTGGGAGAAGGTGGCGCGGACGAAGTCCGCGTCGGATGAGGGCGAGTGGCGAGGCTCGGAGTTTGCGGCACCCCCTCACCCGTCTCGACCGCTACGCGGTCGATCCACCCTCTCCCACAAGGGGAGAGGGAAAAGAACCCCTGCTTTGCGACCTATTAAAACAACGGCGGGATCTGCGCGATCTTCAGCGACGCCAGCATCACCGCGCCATCGACGAATTTCAGCGGGAAGCTGCGCGCCTTCTTGCCTTCCAGCATGGTCTCGGTGCCGAGCGAATTGATGCCCGCGGCGACGCCGGTATTGGCGTTCTGGCGCACCATCCGTCCCAGGCCCGGGATCGCGCGGTCGAGCGCGCCGAGCACATTGTTAACGTCGGCGCTCTTCACGCCCGGCGCGAAGCGATCCAGTGCCGCCTGCGGCACGCCCATTTCCAGCAGCTTGTCGATGCCGAGCGCCGGGATCAGCTTCTCCAGCCCGGCCACCGTCATCTGCAATTCGCCGTCGAGATTGCCCGCCGCCGTGAGGCCCAGCGAGCCGGTCGCCAGCGACACCATTTCGCCCTGCTGGACCCGCGACTGCACGATCTCGACGCGGCCGCCGGCGGCCTGCAATTCGCGGAAACGCTGCGGCCAGGGTTTTGGCGAGACGTCGGTCAGCCCGCTGAGCCGGGTGCGGATATCGGCGTCGAACGGCGTTTCCAGCAGCGGATGGACGTCGAGGATGCTGCCGCCGGTGAGTTGCAGCGCGGATTCGAGAATCGGCTTGTCCGGCGTCGAGCCTTCGGCGGCGCGGCCGTGCAATTCGATGTGCTGGACGCGCACGGTAGCGGACTGAACGGAGCCCGCGATGCGATCGACCGAGGCGTTGTCGAATTCGAGGTCCGCGCTCTCAGGCGTGCCCGGCAGGCCGACGACGCTGCTGCGGCCCAGCGTCCAGTTCACCGCCATCGCCGGCTGGCCGTTCTGGGACAGGATCGCCGGCGCCTTGAACTCGGCGATCAGCAGCTTCGGGCTGTAGATCTGCGCGACCACCAGGATCTCGCCGAGCTTGGCGGTGATCGGGGCCTGCGTCGCCGCCTGTCCTGCAGTCTGCGACAACAACGCGACGCTAACGCCGCTGCAGCGGACTTCGAGCCGGAACGGGAAGCCCGCCACCGAGCGGTCGGCGCAATCATAGATCCGCCCGGCCGCGGCCTCGCGGGCGCGCCAGGCGTCGACGTTCTCGTCCACCTTGGAGGCCGCAAAGAACCAGAAGCCGGTCCATGCCGCCGCCAGAACGACGACGAGGACGGGCAGGATGAACACGGGCCACAATCGGCGCTGGCGCGGCAGGACTTGATCGGAGGGATAATCGGACATGGCGGGACGTAAAGCCTATGATTTTGTCAAATCGACGATGACGGTAGGTTGATGCAGCGCGCAGCCCGGGGTTGCGCCCAGCCGCGTCGCAGCAAACGGCGGTTTCTGCTAGGTCCGTAGCATGAAAGCGATCATTACCGGCGAATCGGAATCCGACGGCGAGCTCTGGGTGTTCGGCTATGGCTCGCTGATGTGGCGGCCGGGCTTCGACTTCGTCGAGCAGGCCCCCGCGCGGCTGATCGGCGAGCACCGCGCGCTGTGCGTCTATTCCTGGGACCACCGCGGCACGCCGGAAAAGCCGGGCCTCGTGCTCGGCCTCGACCGCGGCGGCGCCTGCCGCGGCATCGCGTTCAAGGTCGAAGCTGCCAAGCGGGCGGCGACCATCGCGTATCTGCGCGAACGCGAGCAGACCACCGGCGTCTATCATGAGGTGATGCGATCCGTTTGGCTCGAGAACGACGCGCGCCAGCGGGTCAGCGCGCTGGCCTATGTGGTCGATCGCGGCCATGTGCAATATGCCGGACGGCTGAGCCTGCAGGAGCAACTGCATTTCGTGAAACAGGGCCACGGCCGCTCCGGCGCCAACCGCGATTACGTGCTCTCGACGGTGAAGGCGATCGAGGCGGAAGGTTTCAGGGACCAGAAGCTGCACCAGTTGGCCGCGATGCTGCAAAGCTAGCTTGGTGCGGCGGCGCGCCTTCTTCCTTCTCCCCTTGTGGGAGAAGGTGGCTTCGCGAAGCCAAGACGGATGAGGGGTAATGCTGGGTTCGGTGTTTACGGCACCCCCTCACCCGTCTCGAACATGCTCCGCATGTTCGATTCACCCTCTCCCACAGGGGGAGAGGGAAGGAAGAAAGATCAGCTCTCTTTCGCAGCCACATTCGGCACCCGGCCGAACAGCTCCGCCTGCTCGACGCGGGCGGCGGCGACGATGCGGTTGGTGGCTTCCTCGATCCGGGTGCTCATCACGACGATGAATTCCTTGCGACCGAGGCCGGCCGGCAGCGGATCGAGGAACTCCACGACCAGCGTGCCGGGATAGCGCAGGAAGGTGCGGCGCGGCCAGAACAGGCCGGAATTCAGCGCCACCGGCAGGCACGGCACGCCCGAATTGACATAGATCTGGCCAACGCCGGTCTTGTAGTCCGGCGGCGCCTCGACCGGGGTGCGGGTGCCCTCCGGGAAGATGATCAGTTGCCGGCCGCTCTGCACTTCCTTCGGCGCGCGGCGCGCCATGTCCATCAGCGAACGCATGCCCCCTGCGCGATCGACGCCGATCATCTTCGACTTCATCAGGTACCAGCCGAAGAAGGGAATCCACGCCAGTTCTCGCTTGTAGATGAAGAGCGGCGCATCGAAGAACTGCATCAGCGCGAAGGTTTCCCACATCGACTGGTGCTTGGAGGCGACGATCAGCGGCCCCGCCGGAATTTTCTCGAGGCCGCGATATTCGGTCCGGGTGTTGCAGACCACCCTCATCAGCCAGACGCTGCTGCGCGCCCACGCCTTTGCGACCGCCATGAACGCGCGCGGCGGCATCACCATGGTCGGGATGGCGACCAGGATCCAGAACACCAGCAGCACGTAGAACAAGACGTTGTAGATCAACGAACGCACGAAAATCGAGGTCATGGCCATCCGTTCAATTGGCGGAAATGCGCGCCGGGGGTCGTCGCGGCGCCTCTGTTTGCTGCGTGGCCCACTCCCGCGTCAAGTCGAGCCCGGCGCCGGCCAGCCTCACGCGCACTTCGGCAGCGAGATATTTGGCGTATTCCGACAACAGCAGCCGCAAGGTCGGCGCGCTGAACCACCAGGGTTCATCGCGCCACTTGTCGCCGATCACCGAGAATGGAATCAGCTCGATATCCGGCATCTCGTGCGACAATTCGACGATAGCACGCGGCATGTGATAGTTCGACGTCACCACGATCAGCGAGCGGAAGCCGCGCTCATGCGCCCAGCGCCGCGTCTCCACCGCATTGCTGCGGGTGTTGACCGCCGAGCGATCGAGATCGACGCAGCAGGTCAGGAGCTGTTCGCTGTCGGGCAAGGAGCGCGCCAGATCGCTGACATTGTTGGTCGGATGCACGCCGGAGATCAGCAGGCGCTTGCCATACCCATTGGCGAGCAGTTCGATCGCGTCCGAAACCCGCGACGAGCCGCCGGTGAGCACGACGATGCCGTCGGCATTGGCGGAGGGCTTGATTTCGCCGCTGCGCAACTGCGAGAGAAAACCGATGAAGCCCACCGCACCGACCATGAAGCCGAGCGCAAACAACACCACGATGGTTGCGCGCACCACGCGCCGACGCGGCGGCGCAGCCACGGGGGCATCGATCGGATCCTGGTCGGTCGGCGGCAACATGGCGGCTTGGTACAATTCTCCCACGATAGTCTAGATAATTTCGCCGGGGCTGGCGATGCCAGCGCCGTTCCGTTTCAAACGCATCTGCCTGGCGACACGCCTCATTCGATATCGTTCAGCGTCGAAAACAGCGTGCGCCGCGAGGCCCAGGCGGTGATCCCGGCGATCAGACAGGCCTGCGCAGCCAGCGCCAGATAGCCGGACGGCCGCAGCGCGAAAGTGCCGAGCAAGGCTGCGAACTGGTCGCCCACCGGAGTGCCGGAAAACCAGCCGGCGATCGATTCCGAGAAGCCGAAGGCCAGCATCGCCACCCCGCCGCCGATCAGCCCGCCCTGCAGGCCGAGCCGCAGGAAGTGCCGGAAGAACCGGTTGGCGATGAAGCGGTCGGTGGCGCCGACGAAATGCAGTACCTCGACGATCGGCCGGTTCGCGGCCATCGCGCCGCGGGTGGCGAACGACACCGAGATCAGGGTGGCGATGATGACCAGCGCCAGAATGCCGATGCCGGCCAGTACCGTCGCCCCGGTCATCGAGCGCATCCGCTCGATCCATGCGCGGTGGTCGTCGACGCTGGCATTGGGCGCGACCTGGGTGACGCGGGCCCGCAGCCCGGCAATATCGAGCGTGGTGCCCGGCATCAGGCGGGCCACGATGACACGCGGCACCGGCAGGTCGTCGAGCGACAGGCCGCTGCCGAGCCAGGGCTCCAGCAGGCCGGCGGATTCCGCCTTCGTATAGGGCCGCACTTCGACGATCCCCGGCTGGCCGCGGACGGCCTCGGCCACCGCCTGCGTATCGCGCTCGAGATCGCGGCCGGGCAGCGGCTTGACCTGGATGGTGATCTCGCTGGCGACCTCGGACTGCCATTCCGACGCCGAGGCGGAGACCAGCAGCACCGCGCCGGTGGTCAGCGACGCCAGGAACGTCATGATCGCGACCACCGCGACCAGCGCGCGGCCGGCGATCGAGCCGCGCGGCACGATCGGCGAGGTATTGCGCGCCTTCACCGGAACCTGCGGGGTATCGTGCCCGAGATCCATCAGCGCGTCGTGGTCGTCGCGAGATCTATTCATCGACCTGCCTATTCATAAATATGCAGCCGTCCCTGATGCAGCACCATGCGGCGCGCATCATACTGGTCCATCAAGGTAATATCATGGGTGGCGATGATCACCGCGGTGCCGGACTTGTTGAGCTCGATGAACAGCCGCAACAGCCGGCGGCCGAGCGTCGGATCGACATTGCCGGTCGGCTCGTCGGCGAGCAGCAGCAGCGGCCGGGCGATCACCGCCCGCGCGATCGCGGCGCGCTGCTTCTCGCCGCCGGACAGGATCGGCGGCAGCGCGTCCATGCGCTCTCCGAGGCCGACCCATTTCAGGAGGTCGATGACCTCGCGGCGGTAGCTGGATTCGTCGCGGCCCATCACCCGGAACGGCAAAGCCACGTTTTCATAAGTTGTCATGTGGTCGAGCAGACGGAAATCCTGCAGCACGATGCCGATGCGCTGGCGCAGATCCGCGATCTCGTCCTTGCCGAGCTGCGAGATGTCATTGCCGAACAGATTGACCAGGCCGCGGGTCGGCCGCATCGACAGGAACAACAGCCGCAGCAGCGACGTCTTGCCGGCGCCCGAGGGGCCCGTCAGGAACTGGAACGAGTGCGCGGGGATCTGGAAATTGAGGTCGCGCAGAATTTCCGGGCCAAGCCCGTAGCGCAAGCCGACATTTTCGAACCGGACCACATTCAGCTCCGTTCGATGGGGTACGAGACGGCTCCATGACCGTCGATGGGGAGACCGTAATTCGGTTGTGCGACCGTTATGGTTTCCGATTCGTTAACAGTCATCTTGTAACCTGCAGGCCATGTCATCGGCGACCCGCTCCATGCATATCGTTTGCCCCAATTGTACGACATCCTATGCCGTCAATCCGGCTACCTTTGGCGACGCCGGTCGCCAGGTGCGCTGTGCGCGCTGCAAGGAGATCTGGCTGGCGCAGCCGGAGGACCTGGCGCGCGCCAAAGTACCGGCGATGGCCGAGCCCGACCCGAACGAGGACATGAGCGCCTGGGGTATCACAGAGGACGAGGCCGACGAGGCCCCGGCCGCGGTGCCGCAGATCGAAAGCCCGTCGATCTCGGCGGAACAGCTCCCCGAGGCCGCCGCTCCCGTGACGGACGCCGACTGGACCGCCATGGCCCGGGACGAACCCGTCGCCGGGCCGCGCTTCGGCCGCAAGTCGCGGCTGTCGCCGCTGCGCCGGCTAGCCCCGAAATTTTCGCTACGCCTGCCTTTTTTGCCGCGGCTGAGCCTTTCCACGGCCTGTTTCGGCATGGCGGCCCTGGTCCTGGCCTTGCTGTTCTGGCGCGTCGACATCGTCCGAATGATGCCGCAGACCGCCGGCTTCTATCAGTTGGCAGGTATTCATGTGAACCTGCGCGGGCTGTCGTTCAACGACGTCAAGGTCTTGACCGAGACGGTCGATGGCAAGCCGGTGTTGGTGATCGAGGGCAATATTGTCGGCGACAGCAAGACCGTTCCGGTGGCGCTGCCGCGGCTGCGCTTCGTGGTCCGTGACGCCAAGGGTACCGAGATCTATGCTTGGAACGCGGTCCTGGAGCAGCAGGGCCTCAATCCCGGCGACAAGGCCTGGTTCCGCTCGCGGCTGGCGTCGCCGCCGCCGGAAGGCCGCAGCCTCGACGTGCGCTTCTTCAACAAGCGTGACCTGGCGGGTTGAGTTGCGCGGACGTTGCAGGGAGTGGTGATGCGTATCCTGATTGCCGATGACGAAGAATCGATGCGCGTGCTGGTGGCGCGCGCCATCGCGCTGGACGGCCACGAGATCGTCACCGCGCAGGACGGCGCCGAGGCGCTGGAAATCCTGACCGATCAGGACGGCGCGTTCGACCTGCTGCTGACCGACATCAAGATGCCGGTGATGGACGGCATCGCGCTGGCTTTGGCCGCGGCGCGGGATTTTCCCGAGGTCATCATCCTGCTGATGACCGGCTTCGCCGACCAGCGCGAACGCGCCTCGGGATTGAACGCCATCGTGCATGACGTGGTGACGAAGCCGTTCTCGGTGGCGGATATCCGCACCGCCGTGGCAGATGCGCTGGCGTCGAAGGCGCAGAAATAGGCCTTTAAGCGACAGCGTTGCAGTTCTGACATCCCCTCTCCGACAAGCAAAGCGAAGCCTTGCGAAGGCGGGAGAGGGTGGCCGCGCGCAGCGCGGTCAGGAGAGGGGAAGAAAGAAGCCCTCAATAATCCTTCAGCAGCCGCTCGATATAGTCGAGTTCGAGCTGCGGGCGGGCGGTGTCGCCGAGGCGGCGGCGGAGTTCTTCCAGAATTCTCCGCACCCGCTGCACGTCGATCTCGCCGGGGATTTTCACGCTGAGATCATCGCCAAGGTCGCGGCCCTGCAGCGGGCGGCCGAGCGGATCGGTCTGGCGGCCGGCGCCCTGCTGGCGACCGGGATTGTTGCCGGGACCGTCCTGCTGGCCTTCGC
The DNA here is from genome assembly GCF_007018905.1 of Tardiphaga sp. vice304. Classification (NCBI taxonomy): domain Bacteria; kingdom Pseudomonadati; phylum Pseudomonadota; class Alphaproteobacteria; order Hyphomicrobiales; family Nitrobacteraceae; genus Tardiphaga; species Tardiphaga sp. vice304. The sequence continues at coordinate 935,451 of NZ_CP041402.1, read as the reverse complement.
CCTCGCCGGGCTGCATCGCCTGCGCCAGCTTCTGCGCGCCCTTGCGCAGCGCATCAAGCGCCTTGCCCTGCGAATCGACCGCGCCGTCGGCATTGCCGTCGCCGAGCCGGCCATCGGCATCGCCCATCGCCGAATCGGCCTCGCCCAATCCGTCACCATCATCGCCATCGCCGGGATCGCCCTGCTGGCCCTGTTCGCCCTGCCCGCTCTGGCCCTTTTGGCCTTTCTCGCCCTTTTGGCCCTTCTGTCCCTGGCCCATGCCCTGCTTGGCCAATTGGTCCTGCAGCTTCTTCAGGCGGTCGCGCAGGCTTTTCTGGTCCTGCTGCAGATCGCCCATGCCCTGCTCGCCCGGCTTGGCTTGGCGCTGGCGGCGCTGCTCGCGGGATTCCTGGCCCTGCTTGAAGGTCTTGTCGCGCAATTGCTGCTGCTTGCGGATCATGTCGCCGAGTTCGTTCAGCGCCTGCTCCATCTCGCCGTCGCCCTGCTGGCCGGGCTGCGCCATCTGCAGGTTTTCCAGCATCTGCTGCATCTGTTCGAGCAGCTGCTTGGCGGCGTCCTTGTCGCCGGAGCGCGACAGCCGCTCCATACGCTCGATCATGTTGTTGAGGTCCTGCTGCCGCATCACCTTGGTGTTCTTGTCGAGCGGACGCGCCAGCTGCTGCGGATTCTCCTTCATCTTCTCGGCGAGATGCTTGAGGAAATTATCCAGCGCGGCGCGAAGATTTTCCGTGAGCTTCTTGATTTCCTCGTCGCTGGCGCCGCGTTCCAGCGCCTGCTTGAGCGCCTCCTGCGCGGCCTTCAGCGCCTTGTCGACGTCGGTGATGTCGCCGTCCTCGATGGTCACGGCGAGCGACCACAGCGAGGCCACCACCTCGCGCAACGCCGCATCGGTGCGGGCGCGGTCGAGCTGGCTCATCACGCTGCGCAGGCCGAGATACTGCCCGGCCTCCGGCGTGAAAGCTTCCGGCGCGATCATCATCGCTTCCAATGCGACGCCGATCTGGCCGCGCTGGTTGGCGTCGAGCGCCAAGATCCGGCGCTGCTCGATCAGCGCGCGCGGCAGCGGCTTGGTGAACAGCCGCTCCGGCAGCCGGGTGGCGAACGGTTCGCTCTGGCCCTCATTGCCGGCCTCGTCCTTGGCGGTCAGGGTCAGCGTGACGTCCGCCCCGGCATAGGGGTCTTCCGAGAGGTCCTTGACCGTCTGGCCGACGCCGTTGCGGGTCCGCGCATTGGGCAGCACCAGCGAGAATGACGGCGGCTCGAACAGCGGCCGCGGCTTGGCCCCCCGGGCGTCGGACTCGCGGGCGGCAAATTGCGCGCGGGCTTCGGTGACGCCGTAATCGTCCTCGAGCCTGTAGGACATTTGCAGCGACCCGCGCGCCTGGCGCTCGGGGTCCCTCGCCAGCGCGATGCTCGGCGGGCGGTCGCCGGTGGCGGTGAATTTCCAGACCGGCTGGCTGGCCGGCGCACGGACATGCGCGGTGCCGTCGGTGGTGATGGTGAAATGCCGCTCGCTGGTGCCCTTCGGGGCCTCCGCCGTGGGGGCGACCTCACTGATGCCGCCGGTCAGCGCGACATCGAGCGTGCCGCCGCTGGAGCGCACGATCAGCGTGCTGCCGGCCGGCACCGGCAGCAGATTGGCATCGGCGGCGTCCTTGTTGGCGGCGGAAAGAATGATCGGCGCACGCCCGGTATAGGCCGGCGGGGTCACCCAGGCATCGACGCGGACATTGCTCGGCGGCAGCACGCCCTGCCAGTTGAACGCGGCCATGATCCGCGCGCCGTGCTCGCCCGACGCGGCAAACCAGGTGGCAAACAGCAGCACCGCGACCAGTGCGCGCAGCGCCCAGGGATCGTGGATGGCGAGCCGCGGCGACGGCAGGCCGGCGCGGATCTTGTCGAGCGAGGCCAGCGTGCGCTCGCGCTGCACCAGCCACAGCGCGCGCGCCACCGGGTCCTGCGTCGCCAGCGTGTCGCTCAGCGCCGTGGCCGGGCGATGCCGGATGCCGGTGCCGCGGTCGAGCCGGGAGAGGCCCTCCTCGCGCGACGGCCAGCGGAACTTGACGAGCGGGATCAGCGTCGCCAGCGCGGCGAGCGCAAACAGCACCAGGCCAATGGCGCGGGCCACCGACGGCAGCATCAGCCATAGCCCGGCCCAGGACGCCACCAGGAACAGGCCGACCACGCTGAGCAGCCGGCCGAGATGCGGCCACGATCGCTCCCACGCAATGGCGATCCGCGCACGCTGCAGCGCCTGCGCAAGCTCCGGCTCAGGTCGGGATGGGGCGAGGTCGGGGGGCGTGGCGCTCACGACGATCTCCGAAGGTTACGGCACGACATCCTAGCACGGCGGCGGCAATGAGGCGCGGTCCGCCGGGCAGAGAATGGCCATGCAAACGGTGAGCCTAAGGGGATTCGCGGGGAATGGGGTCACGAAGGCGTGAGGCCAACGGCGATACCTTCGCTGGAAGGAAATCGGCGCGGCGGTTAGCTCCCCTCCCCCTTGCGGGGAGGGGTTGGGGGTGGGGGTGCCGCGGGCGACGGCGTCTGTGGCTCCCCCCCTCCCCGACCCTCCCCCGCAAGGGGGGAGGGAGCTACAGCGTTTCAGCTCACAGCCACGGCGCAGGCTTGTCCATCGCGATCAAATCCTCGATCTCGACGCGGGGGCGGACCACGGCATAGTGCTCGCCATTGACCAGCACTTCCGGGATCAGCGCGCGGGTATTGTACGTCCCGGCCTGCACCGCGCCATAGGCGCCGGCGGTCATCACGGCGATCAGGTCGCCGGGCTTCGGCAAGGGCAGGCTGCGGTCGAGCGCCAGATAGTCGCCGGTCTCGCAGACCGGCCCAACGACGTCAGCCACGATCATCGGCGCGCCGGGGGCCGGCTGCACCACCGGCAGGATCTCGTGATAGGCCTCGTACAGCGTCGGGCGGATCAGGTCGTTCATCGCCGCATCGATGATGACGAAATTCTTGCCGTCGCCATGCTTCACATAGATCACGCGCGCGACGAGAATACCGGCATTGCCGACGATCAGCCGGCCCGGCTCGAACATCAGCGTGCAGCCGAGATTATGCGTGACGCGTTTGACCATCGCGGCATAGGCCGCGGGCTCCGGCGGCACCGCGCGGTCTTCATAATACGGAATGCCGAGGCCGCCGCCGAGATCGACGTGGCTGATCGTGTGGCCATCGGCCCGCAACACGCCGACGAAATCGGCGAGCAGCCGGAACGCGGCTTCCATCGGCGCGAGATCGATGATCTGGCTGCCGATATGCATGTCGACGCCGGTGACCTGGATTCCCGGCAGGCTGGCTGCGCGGGCATAGACGGCGCGCGCGCCGCTCAAGGGAATGCCGAACTTGTTCTCGGACTTGCCGGTCGTGATCTTGGCATGGCCGCCGGAATCGACGTCCGGATTGACGCGGATCGAGATGCGGGCAATGCGGCCCATTTCGGAGGCGATCGCCGACAGCAGTTCGAGCTCGGGCTCGGACTCGACGTTGATGCACAGGATGTTTTCGGCGAGTGCGGCGCGAATTTCGTTGGCGGTCTTGCCGACGCCGGAGAACAGGATCTTGTCGGGCGGAATGCCGGCGGCCAGCGCCCGCTTCAATTCGCCACCGGAGACCACATCGGCGCCGGCGCCGAGCTTCGCCAGTGTGCGCAACACGGACTGGTTGGAATTGGCCTTCATCGCGTAGCAGACCACCGACTTCACGTCGCTGAAGGCTTCGCTGAACACGCGAAAATGCCGCTCCAGCGTGGCGGTCGAATAGCAATAGAACGGCGTGCCGACGGCCTCCGCCATCGCGGCCACATCGACGCCCTCGGCGTGAAGCACGCCGTCGCGATAGTCGAAATGTCGCATGGCGCCTAATCCAGCAGCGGATCGAGGACGAACGCGCGCTTGCGGCCGCGCGCGGCCGATGGCTGCGAATCGTCGCCGCTCGACGTCGAGAACAGCGCCGTACCCTTGCCGGCCGCCGAATTGGCGTCGGGATTGATCGTGGGCTCGGACGAAGCACTCGGCTGCAAATTACCCTGCGGCGGCAGGTCGAGCCCGCCCTTGCGGCCGCAGCCGGCCAGCGCCAGCGCGGAGACGGTCAAAACAAGCAGGGCCCAGCGCCTGGAGGCGGGGCGGGTCGAACAATTCACGGCAAAATCCCCAAATGCGCGGGCACCATACAAAGATTGGGCGGCTGTGGCGAGAGGTCCCGTCGTCCCCGCGAAAGCGGGGACCCATAACCTCAGGCGCCGTAACTAAAATACCGCAGCTTCCGTGTCCTTATTGAGGAGACGGAGGCTATGGGTCCCCGCTTTCGCGGGGACGACACGCCTATTTCTTTTCTTTTTCCAGACGCTTGGACCACGCCTTGGCCTGCGCCAGGACGTTTTTCGGCGCGGTGCCGCCGTAGCTGACGCGGCTTTTCACCGAGGATTCCACCGACAGCACCACTAGCGCCGCCGCCGTGATCTTCGGCTCCACGGCCTGCATGTCCTTCAATGGCAGCTCATGCAGCGCCACGCCGGCCTTGGTGGCCAGGCCGACGATCCTGCCGGTGACGTGATGGGCGTCGCGAAAGGGCATTTTCAGGGTGCGGACCAGCCAGTCGGCCAGATCGGTTGCGGTGGCATAGCCCTCGCCGGCAGCGGCGTGCATCTTCGCCTCGTTCGGCACGAGGTCGCGGACCATGCCGGTCATCGCGCGGATCGCCAGCGACAGCGCCGAAAACGCCTCCATGGCGCCCTGCTTGTCCTCCTGCATGTCCTTTTGATAGGCCAGCGGCAGGCCCTTCATCACGATCAGGAGCCCGGTCAGCGCGCCGATCACCCGGCCGGTCTTGGCGCGGACCAGTTCGGCGGCGTCCGGATTGCGCTTCTGCGGCATGATCGAGGAGCCGGTGGTGAATTTGTCCGAGAGCCGCACCAGACCGACCAGCGGCGAGGTCCAGATCACGATTTCCTCGGCGAAGCGCGACAAATGCACGGCGGCGATCGACGCGGCCGACAGCGTTTCCAGCACGAAATCGCGGTCCGACACCGCATCCAGCGAATTGTTCATCGGCCGGTCGAAGCCCAGCGCACGGGCGGTGGCGTGGCGGTCGATCGGGAACGAGGTCCCGGCGAGCGCCGCAGCCCCCAGCGGGCTTTCATTGAGCCGCTTGCGGGCGTCGGCAAAACGGCCGCGGTCGCGCGCAGCCATTTCCACATAGGCCATCAGATGGTGGCCGAAAGTCACCGGCTGCGCGGTCTGCAGGTGCGTAAAACCGGGCATCACGGTGCCGGCATGCTCCAGCGCGCGATCGACCAGCGCCCGCTGGAACGCGGCAAAGGCCTCGTCCAGCACATCCAGCGTATCGCGGACGAACAGCCGGAAGTCGGTCGCGACCTGGTCGTTGCGCGAGCGCGCGGTATGCAGCCGGCCCGATGCCGGGCCGATCAGCTCGCCGAGCCGGCTCTCGACATTCATGTGAATGTCCTCGAGCGCGCGCTTGAAGGTAAACGAGCCCTTGGTGATCTCTGACAGGATCGTGTCTAGACCGCCGGCGATTTGTTTCGCATCCTTGGCGGTAATAATGCCCTGGGCGGCGAGCATGGCGGCATGCGCCTTGGACGCCGCGATATCCTGGGCGTAGAGGGCGCGATCGACATCGATGGAGACGTTGATCTCCTCCATGATCGCGTCGGGGTTCTCGCCGAACAGGCCGCCCCACATCTTGTTGCTCGTGCCTGCCATGCTGTATTCCCGACCTGCTTCGTGTGACCGGCCGCGCGGACGATGCGCTGTTGCCGGTCGCCTCCTATATGCCTCTGCATAGCCGTATCTGACACCGGATGACAAACGATATGCCCGACGTCACGCCCTCCCCCGCCCGGCCGATGCGCCGCCGTGCTCTCGTGCTCGGCGCAGTCGTGGTCGGCGCCATCGCGGGCTATGCCGGGGTTTCCTACCTGAGCGACCGCGCGCCCTCCGGCGATCCCTCGTGCCAGCCGGCCGTGGCGCTATCCAAGAGACTGGCGCCGCTGGCGCGCGGCGAGGTCGCCGCCCTGACGATGGCCACGGCGCCGCTGAAGCTGCCGGATCTGGCCTTTGTCGACGGCGAGGGCCAGCCGAAAAAACTCTCCGACTGGCGCGGCAAGACCGTGCTGGTGAATTTGTGGGCGACCTGGTGCGTGCCGTGCCGCAAGGAAATGCCGGCGCTGGACGAATTGCAGGGCAAGCTCGGCGGCGCCGATTTCGAGGTGGTGGCGATCAACATCGACACCCGCGATCCGCAGAAACCGAAGGCCTTCCTGAAGGACGGCAATTTGACGAAGCTCGGCTATTTCGCCGACGCCAATGCCAAAGTGTTCCAGGACCTCAAGGCCGTCGGCCGCGCGCTGGGGATGCCGACCTCGGTGCTGGTCGATGCCAAGGGCTGCGAAATCGCCACCATCGCCGGCCCCGCCGAATGGGCCAGCGAGGACGCGCTGAAACTGGTCCGGGCTGCCGTGAAGCCCGCTGCGGCGGGGATGTAGGCGCCTATCCGTCGCGACGCGGCCAGGTGGCCGCTCCCCGGGATGAGGGAGATTGTGGCGTTGCGCCACATCTGCAGGGAGAGACCGACATTCCCAGTATCGCGCACCGTTGTCGGAAACGGAAAGGCTCACACGTCTTCGGGTGAAGCCCGGCGCCGTGCGCCGCTGCTCGTGTCAGGAAGGAGTTCGATATGCCCTATGTCGATGGCTTCATCGTGCCGGTGCCGAAAGATCAGCTCGGCGCCTATCGCAAGCTGGCGCGCGTGGCCTGCAAGGTGTGGATGGAACACGGCGCGCTGGATTATCAGGAATGCGTTGCCGACGATGTGGCGGTCGGCAAGGTCACGTCGTTCCCGCGCAGCGTGAAGCTGAAGCCGGACGAGATCGTGATCTTCTCCTACATCGTCTACCCGTCACGCAAGGCGCGCGACCGGACCATGGCCAAGGTGATAAAAGACCCACGCCTGGCCGAGATGATGGATCCCAAGGCGATGCCGTTCGACGGCAAACGGATGATCTTCGGCGGTTTCAAGCAGATCGTGAGTGCATAGTAATCAGGCGGCGATATCGACCTGGCCGCCGACGCTGGCCGCGAGATTGGCCTGCGAGGACTGCTGGGCGGCGCCGAGAAGCGTCAGTACCGTGGATTTCTCCATGTCGGCGTTCGACTTCATGATCGTCGCGCCGATCTGCGACTGCGTCTTGCCCGCCTGCAAGGCGAGCGCACTGGCAACCAGGGCCATATCCATATCGTATACTCCGTACTGCCGATGAATATAGAAGGGCAACCGTTAACGAATGTTTCCGGACCATCTTCAAAGTCACCGGCCCCACCCGCCGGCCATCTGCCTTTCGCGCGCCGCAAACCGAGGCGCTTGTTGATGTCATTGAGATCGAAGGTGGCGATCTTCATGACTTTCAGAGACACTTAAAGACCGCTGAAAAAGAAAGAGCCGCGCGGGCGTTACACCGCGCGGCCTCTTTTGCGACTGCCGGGTGCGCCGGTTCCGTCTGCCGCACTAACAATGCCGGACCCTGTGAAATGTTCCGGTGCCGGTCAGACGGGCATCTGTCAGTCCGCAGTCCGGAAGCGATAACCTATTCCGGTTTCGGTCAGCACGAAGCTCGGCCGCTCCGGATCGGGCTCGATCTTCTGGCGCAACTGCCGAACGTAGACGCGCAGATATTGCGCGTCGGTGACTTCGTCCCATAATTCCTTCAGCAGGAAGCGATGCGTCAGCACCTTGCCGGCGTGCTGCACCAGCACGCGCAGCAAATCATATTCCTTCGGCGACAGCTTGACGTCGCGGTCGCCAATCTTCACCAGGCGGCGCACCAGATCGACCGTCAACTCCCCGGCCCTGAACACTGGCCGCTCGCCCTGCACCTGCAACTGGTGGCGCAATGCTGCGCGCAGCCGCGCCAGCAACTCGTCCATGCCGAACGGCTTGGTCAGATAGTCGTCGGCGCCGAGATCGAGCGCCTGCACCTTGCCGGCCTCGTCGCCGCGGCTCGACAGCACCACGATCGGCACGTGGTCGTTACGGGCGCGGATCATGCGCAGCAAATCATGGCCCTGGATGTCCGGCAGGCCGAGATCGAGGATGATCAGCGCCGGATCCTCCGCCAGTCTCTCCAGCGCGATCTTGCCGTTGGAGGCTTCGAGGATGTCGTAGCCCTGCGAGCCCAGCCCCATGCGCAGCAATTTTCGGATCGGCGGCTCGTCGTCGATGACGAGAACCTTGATGGCGGCGGCATTCATGCGGCGGTATCCAGGGCTTCGCGGGCTGGCGGGATCGGCAGGCGGATGGTCAATACCGCGCCGGAGCGGTCGGTGCGGTTGGCGGCCTCGATGGTGCCGTGCATGGCTTCGACGAAGCCACGCGCGATGACGAGGCCAAGCCCGGTGCCGGGCGGCACGTGGTCGCCCTTCTGCGCGCGATAGAATTTGCCGAACACGCTTTCCAGATCGCCATGCGGAATGCCGGCGCCTTGGTCGATAATTTCCAGCGCGACGCTGTCCCGGTCGCGCCGCGCCCGGATCGTGATCGCGGTATCTGCCGGCGCATATTTGGCGGCGTTGTCCAACAGGTTGAACAGCACCTGCTCGAACAGCACCGCATCGAGCCGCAGCATCGGCAGGGCCGGCGCGAGATCGAGGGTCACGGAATGCCGCGTCAAAATCTTGGCGGCGCGGCGCAGCACGCTGCCGATGATGTCGCCGAGATCCAGCAGCGAGGTCTGAGGGGCGACCGCGCCGGATTCCAGCCGCGTCATGTCGAGCAGATTGGCGATGAAACGGTTCAACCGCTCGGATTCGTCGATCACGGTGGTGAGCAAGTCGATCCTTTCAGCCTCGCTGAGGTTCGGAGCGAGATCGCGTAGCGTGCTGGCGGCACCGAGTACCGAGGCAAGCGGTGTCTTCAGGTCATGCGAGATTGACGTCAAAAGCGCCGCCCGCAGGCGATCTGATTCCACGTTGCGCTGAGCCCGGTCCATGTCCTCGACCAGTTGCACGCGCTCGATCGCCAGAGCGCCCTGATCGACCAGTGCGTCCAGAAGCCGTCGCTGATCCGGCGTCAGCAGCGGCCCGGTGCGGTCGTCGTCGATACCGATCACGCCGATGGGGCCGCGCCCGGTACGCATCGGCAGGAACAGACGCTTCGCGCCGGGCAGCGTATCGGAGCCGCGGCCGGCGGGGCGATCATTGTTCCAGGCCCAGTTGGCGGCGGCGAGATCGGCGCTGTCGAGTTCGTCTTCCGGCGGATAGCCGGCCTTGACGGCAATGACGCCCTGCTCCGGCAGCAGCAGCACGACGCGCACTTTCAACATCAAAGCGATCTGGTAGGCGGTGGCCCAGAGCACGTCGTCCAGCTTGGCGGTGCCGGCCAGCTTGCGGCTGAAAGCGTACAGCGATTCCGTGGTGCGGACGCGACCGAATGCCGAGACGGCCTGGGTGCGCACCCTTGCGGCGACATTGGACACCAGGATGGCGATCAGCATGAAGAAGAAGAACGCCGCGATATTGGTCGGGTCGGTGATGGTGAACGTATAGACCGGCGGCAGAAAGAAGAAATTGTAGCACAGCGACGCCACCACGCTCGCGACCATCGACGGCCACAGCCCGTAGCGCACGGCGACGCCAACCACCGCGGTGAGGAATACGAGATCGACATTCTCGATGCCGACCAGCGGCTGCAGCAGCCGGGCGACACCGAGCGACAGCGCCACGATCGCCAGCGCCGCCAGATAGGGTTTGACGTCGAACGGCTCGACGCGCTGCGCCGCCTGCACGGTTTTCTTCGCCAAAGGCTCGGCATTGAGCGCCTCGCCGGCGATGACATGAACGCTGATATTTCCGGAGCGGCGCACGAGGTCGTGCACCACCGAACCGTGCAGCAATTCGAAGGCCAGGGAGCGCGACGCCTTGCCGACCACGATCTGGGTGACGTTGTTGGCGCGCGCATAGCCCAACAGGTCGTCGGCGATTCGCCGCCCGGCGCCGGGAATCGTCAGGGCCTCGCCGCCCAGCGCCTCCGCCAGCCGCAGCGTGTCGGCCAGCCGGTCGCGCTGCTCTTCGGTGAGTTGCAGGCTGCGCCTTGTTTCGATCGCCACCGCGGTCCATGGCGCATGCAGCCGGTCGGCCAGGCGCTTGGCGGTCCGCACCAGGCCGGCCGAGCGCGGATCCTCGCTGATGCCGACCAGAATACGCTCGCCGGCGGCCCAGGGACCGGAGATGGCATTGGCCTGCATATGGGTGAGCAATTGCTCATCGACCCGCTCGGCGGTGCGGCGCAACGCCAGCTCGCGCAACGCGGTGAGATTGCCCGGCGAGAAATAATGCTCCAGCGCACGCTCGGCCTGTTTAGGCACGTACACCTTGCCCTCGCGCAGCCGCTGGATCAGATCGTCCGGCGTGAGGTCGATCAGCTCGATGGCATCGGCACCGTCGAACACCGAATCCGGCACGGTCTCGCGCACCCTGACATGGGTAATCTGGGCGATGACGTCGTTCAGGCTCTCGATGTGCTGGATGTTGACGGCGGTGTAGACGTCGATGCCGTGACTCAGGAGTTCGGCGACATCGAGATAGCGCTTCGGGTGCCGGCTGCCCGGCGCGTTGGTATGGGCGAGTTCATCGACCAGCGCGATGGCGGGCCGCCGTGCGATGATCGCATCGAGGTCCATCTCCTCGAGGGTCTGACCCTTGTGGTCGAAGCGGCGGCGCGGGATGACTTCCAGCCCGGCGAGCAGCGCTTCGGTCTCCGCCCGCTTGTGCGTCTCGACCACGCCAACCACGACATCGACGCCGGCCTTGCGCCTGGCGTGGGCGCTTTGCAGCATCTCAAAGGTCTTGCCGACGCCGGGTGCAGCGCCGACAAAGATCTTCAGCCGGCCCGCGCGGTCGTCCTCGCGCCGCGCCGCTTCGAGAAGCGCGTCCGGCGAGGGGCGTTGATCGGGGTCGCGGTGCTGATTTGCCATACGGCAATATAGTCTCCGCTCGGGCTGCAGCCTAGATCGATGCTTCAGCCATAGGGTGGGCGAAGCGAAGTGTGCCCACCGTTAGAGATGGTGGGCACGGCGCAGACGCGCCTTTGCCCACCCTACGATTACTTCGCTGCCGCTGCATCCAGCGCCAGATTGAGCGCCAGCACATTGACGCGCGGCTCACCCAGCAGGCCAATGAAGCGCCGCTGGGTGTTTTCCGTCACCAGTTGGCGGACCCGGTCCTCGGGCAGCTTGCGCGCGCGGGCTACGCGCAGAACCTGGAACAACGCCCCTTCCGGCGAGATGTCGGGGTCGAGGCCGCTGCCGGAGGTGGTCACCAGATCGATCGGCACCGGCATGGCGGGGTTCTCCGCCTTCAGCTTCGCCACATCTTCCTTGATGCGGTCATTGAGCGCCTGGCTGGTCGGGCCGAGATTCGAGCCCATCGAATTGATCGCATTGTAGGGCTGTGGCGCGGTCTTAGTGGCGTCCTTGGGGTCGGGCCCGGTGGTCGCCGAGGGGCGACCGTGGAAATACTCGTCGGTGGTGAATTCCTGGCCGATCAGCGTGGAGCCGACGACCCGGCCGTCGCGCTCGATCAGGCTGCCTTCGGCCTGTTTCGGGAAGATGACACATGACACCGCGGTCATGCCGAGGGGATAGATCACGCCGGTGATGACGGTCAGGCCAAGCAGCACGACGATGGCGGGACGAAGTTCTTTCAACATGACTTTCTCCTCAGACCAGATGCAAAGCGGTGACCGCGAGGTCGATCGCCTTGATGCCGATGAACGGGACGATGATGCCGCCGAGGCCATAGATCAGCAGGTTGCGGCCGAGCAGCGCGCCGGCGCCGATCGGGCGGTAGGCGACGCCGCGCAGCGCCAGCGGAATCAGCGCGATGATGATGATCGCGTTGAAGATGATCGCCGACAGGATCGCACTCTGCGGGCTGTGCAACCGCATGATGTTGAGCGCGTCGAGCTGCGGGTAGAACGCCAGGAAGATCGCCGGGATGATGGCGAAGTACTTGGCGACGTCGTTGGCGATCGAGAACGTCGTCAGTGCACCGCGCGTCATCAGGAGCTGCTTGCCGATCTCGACGATCTCGATCAGCTTGGTCGGGTTCGAGTCGAGGTCGACCATGTTGCCGGCCTCGCGCGCGGCTTGCGTGCCGGTGTTCATGGCGACGCCGACATCGGCCTGCGCCAGCGCAGGGGCGTCGTTGGTGCCGTCGCCGCACATCGCCACCAGCTTGCCCTTGGCCTGCTCGTCGCGAATGAGCTGCAGCTTGTCCTCCGGGGTCGCCTGCGCCAGGAAGTCGTCGACGCCGGCCTCGGCGGCGATCGCCGCCGCGGTCATCGGGTTGTCGCCGGTGATCATCACGGTGCGGATGCCCATCGTGCGCAGCTCGGCGAAGCGTTCGCGGATGCCGCCCTTGACGATGTCCTTCAGGTGGACGACGCCGAGCAGCTTGCCATCACGGGCGACTGCCAGCGGCGTGCCGCCGGCTTTCGAAATCTCGTCCGCAATCGCCTGGATCTCGCGCGAACTATCTGTGGCGCCGCCGACATAGGTCAGGATCGAATCCACCGCGCCCTTGCGCACCGACGAGCCCGACGCATCGACGCCGCTCATGCGTGTCTGCGCCGTGAACGGCACGAAGGTGGCGCCGAGCTCGGCCATGTCGCGGCCACGGATGTTGTACTTCTCCTTGGCGAGCACGACGATGGAGCGGCCTTCCGGGGTCTCGTCGGCCAATGATGCGAGCTGCGCGGCATCGGCCAGCTCCTGTTCGGTGACGCCGCGCACGGGGCGGAACGCGGTGGCCTGGCGATTGCCCAGCGTGATGGTGCCGGTCTTGTCGAGCAGCAGCGTGTCGACGTCGCCGGCGGCTTCCACCGCGCGGCCGGACATCGCGAGCACGTTGAAGCGCACCAGCCGGTCCATGCCGGCGATGCCGATCGCCGACAGCAGCGCGCCGATCGTGGTCGGGATCAGCGTCACGAACAAAGCGACCAGCACGACCACCGAGATCGAGCCGCCGGCGTAAGCCGCGTAGCTCGGGATCGTCACGGTGGCGAACACGAAGATGATGGTGAGGCCGATCAGCAGAATATTCAGCGCGATCTCGTTCGGCGTCTTCTGCCGCGCAGCACCTTCCACCAGCGCGATCATGCGGTCGATGAAGGTCGAGCCCTGCGCCGCGGTGATTCGGACGCGGATCCAGTCCGACAGGACCTGCGTGCCGCCGGTGACGGCGGAACGGTCGCCGCCGGATTCGCGGATCACGGGGGCAGACTCGCCGGTGATGGCTGCCTCGTTGACCGAGGCGACGCCTTCGATCACTTCGCCGTCGGACGGGATGTTGTCGCCGGCTTCCACCAGCACGACATCGCCGACCTTCAGGCTGGTACCCGAGACCATGCGGTAGCTCCGGTCACCGGCGTTGCCGGTCATCAGCTTGGCCTGGCTTTCGGTGCGGGTCTTCTTCAGCGATTCCGCCTGCGCCTTGCCGCGGCCTTCGGCAACCGCTTCGGCGAAATTGGCGAACAGCACCGTGAACCACAGCCACAGGATGATCTGGAACGCGAAGCCCAGATCCTCCCCGCCGGTGAACAGGTTCTTGATGAAGATCACCGTGGTCAGCGCGGCGACGACCTCGACGACGAACATCACCGGGTTCTTGATCATCAGGCGCGGATCGAGCTTGCGCATCGCCGAGCCGATGGCGGGCCCAACGATCTTGGCATCGAGCATGGCCGAGACCGGCACCCGCTTCTGCAGTTTCAACGTTTCCATGGCAGGTCTCCGATCAGAACAAAGTATGGGCGGTCATCGCGAGATGCTCGACGATCGGCCCGAGCGCGAGCGCCGGGAAGAAGGTGAGACCGCCGATGATCAGGATGACGCCGACCACCAGGCCGATGAACAGGCCGCCGGTGGTCGGCAGGGTGCCCGCCGACGCCGGGATCGATTTCTTCGCCGCCAATGACCCCGCCAGCGCCATCGCCGGCACGATCATGAAGAAGCGGCCGACGAACATCGAAGAGGCCAGCGTCAGATTGTAGAAGAAGGTGTTGCCGGTCAGACCGCCGAACGCCGAACCATTGTTGCCGGTCGCCGATGTGAAGGCATACAGCACCTCGGTAAAGCCGTGCGGGCCGGCATTGGCCATCGACGTAACCGCGGAAGGCAGCACCACAGCGACCGCGGTCCAGCCGAGATACATCAGCGGCAGCACCAGGATCGCGAGCATCGCCATCTTCACTTCGCGCTGCTCGATCTTCTTGCCGACATATTCCGGCGTGCGGCCGACCATCAGGCCTGCGACAAAGATCGCCAGCACGACGAACAGCAGCATGCCGTAGAGACCCGCGCCGACGCCGCCGATGATGATCTCGCCGAGCTGCATGTTGATCAGCGGGATCATGCCGCCGATCGCGGTGAAGGAATCATGCATCGCATTGACTGCGCCGCACGACGCCGCCGTGGTGACGACCGCAAACAGGCTGGAGGCTATGATGCCGAAGCGCAGCTCCTTGCCTTCCATGTTGCCGCCGGTGAGGCCGAGATCGGCCAGGCCGGTGGTGCCGGAGGCTTCGGCGCCGTAAGTGATCGCGACGCCGGCGAAGAACAGCACACCCATCACGCCGAGGATCGCCCAGCCCTGCTTCTCGTTGCCGACCATGCGGCCGAACACGTTGGTCAAAGCGGCGCCGAGCGCGAAGATCGAGATCATCTGGATGAAATTCGACAGTGCGGTCGGGTTCTCGAACGGATGCGCCGCATTGGCATTGAAGAAGCCGCCGCCATTGGTGCCGAGCATCTTGATCGCGACCTGCGACGCCACGGGGCCTACCGCGATGGTCTGCTTCGCGCCTTCCAGCGTGGTCGCATCGACATAGGCGCCGAGCGTCTGCGGGATGCCCTGCCAGACCAGGAACAGCGCATAGACGATGCAGATCGGCAGCAGCACATAGAGCGTGCAGCGGGTCACGTCGATCCAGAAATTGCCGATCGTCTTCATCGACGAGCGCGAGAAGCCGCGGATCATGGCGATGGCCAGCGCGATGCCGGTCGCGGCCGACAGGAAGTTCTGGTGGGTCAGGCCGACCATCTGGGTGAAATAGGACAGCGTGCTTTCGCCGCCGTAGTTCTGCCAGTTGGTATTGGTGACGAACGACATCGCCGTGTTGAACGACAGGTCTTCCGCCACCGCGGCCTGGCCCGCCGGGTTGAACGGCAGCACCGCCTGCAGCCGCATCACGGCGTAGATGATGAGGAAGCCGCCGACATGGAAGAACAGCACGGCGAGGGTGTAGGTCAGCCAGTGCTGCTCGCGCGTCTCATCGACGCCGGCCATCCGGTACAGCCCGTTTTCGACCGGCCGCAGGATCGGCGACAGAAACGTCCGCTCGCCGTTGAAGACGCGGGTCATGTAGCCGCCGAGCGGCTTCACCAGCGCGACGACGACCGCGCCGTATAAAAGAATTTGTATCCAGCCAATCAGGGTCATGGTGGCGAGCTTTCAAAGTTGCGCGTGATCTTTTCCGAAAACCGGGTTCCACTTTTAGGGATCACGCGGTCAAAACCGTTCGGGGCGCAGCAGCGCGTAAGTCAGATAGATGAGCAGTCCGGCAGACACGATGCCGGCGAGCGTGTAATCGAACATCATGATTGCAGCCTCACAGCCGTTCGCAGGCGTAGGCGTAGCCCGCCGATAAAATGAAAAAGCCGAGCCCAAGGGCCAGCATGGCGATGTCCAGCATGGGGAAACTCCTGTCCGCGAGGCGGACGCGGGTCCGCCGTCATGCACGCACAGATGCCGCGGACGGCGTAGGTTTTCGAGATGGTGGATCTGCCGAAGATATAGGAAAGCCATAAAGGCGGGCGGCCCTGAGGCCGCGCAGCTCGCAGCGCGCGAGGGGACCCGACCGCCGGATACGCGGTGCGGCCAATGGTCAGCAACACGCGATTTTTGCTAAAGCCCGGCTATGTCTTCCGGGCCAGCCGGGTCGTATCGTCCCTGATGCTTTTCACCACGACGAGCCGCTTGATGTCGCCGCTGTGGTACGCTTTCAGGAACGCATCATAATCCTTGAACGACACGCAGCCATTCGACTGGCCGTTTGGCCCCAGCAGATAACTGTGAGCCAAGAGCCCGCTTCGACCGAACAGCTCACCCTCTCCCACCGGCTTCATCCGCAACGCCTGGACACCGTGAAACAGCTTCTCCCGAAGGCTGAGCTCGTAGACGTTGGGCGGCGTGGCGCCCCGGTCCCGGACGTGGACGTTGTCAACATCGTCCATCAGGTCGCCGAATCCGGAATGGGCTTCCAGACGGGTGCCATCGGGCATGTGAACAACCCGCGCGGTGATGTCGTAGACCGCGGTCTGCTCGCCATAGGCCGACAGATCGACCGGCTTTTCCTGCCCATTGCCTAGCAGGCCGCCATCGGGATTGATCGATGCCAGTTGCAGGCCGGGCGGCAGCATGGCGAAGACGTTTCGGACGGCGGAGCTGACGTCAAAGCTTCCGCCCGTCATGGGCTGCGCAGCCAGCCGCCCGCCATCGGCGATGGCACCGGCGATCGGCGGTCGGGATCTCGGAATGGGGACTTTGGGACCGGGATCGGGCGCGATGGACGGCGCCTCGGTGGCCGATGGCATCGTCGTGCCGCGCAGTTGCTCGGCAAGCTGGGCTCGTGCCCGGCGCAACCCGGCTTCCCGCTGCTGGTCCAGGACAAGTTCATCGGGGTAGCGAAGCGCGAAAGCGATGCGCTGCGGCGTCGCCTGCGGGGCTACGGCGGGCGTCGGCGTCGACAGCCAGTCAGGGGCCAAAGCGGCGGCGACCGCCGCGACCAGCACGGCGGCGCCGAGGAGCGAAGCCCGCGCCAGCGCGATCGGGCGCTGTCTGCGGCCATAAGCCCTCGTCTGCTGTGCTACATCCATCACGCCGCCAGACCCGCCGATATCCAGCGACAGATTAGGAGAGAATGGTCGTCATCGCAATCTTCCGCAGCGGGGCTGATCCCCGCCTTCCGGATAGGACCGATTGCCTAGCGATCCCGTCGCGGGGCGTCGTGGCGGTCGGGCCGTCGAGCTGTTATGGACAATTGCGGATCGATGGTGCCCCTGGCCGGAATCGAACCAGCACTCCTTGCGGAACTCGATTTTGAGTCGAGCGCGTCTACCAATTCCGCCACAGGGGCCATCGCGCCGTCGCCTGGGCGGGGACGCGAAGCGGGCGGAATATAGCGGGCGCGCCGGGCGGGTCAACCGGCAGATGGCGGCCCATACACCCCAGTGTGATCGCGGCCCGCTCGACAGCCTGTTCCGGGGCAGATACCAGCAGTCGAACCCGGAGAATGCCGCCGTGACCGCCTCCACGACCTTCAAGCCCGTCTCGCCGGGCCATTTCGATCCCGCGCTGCTGGCGGCTGCCGTGGTCGGCCTGATCGCGGCGGCAACGCTGGCCGGCGCGTGGTTCTTTCAACTGGTGCTGGCCATCCAGCCCTGCCCGCTCTGCCTCGAGCAGCGCTACGCCTTCTATCTGCAGCTGCCGCTGGCCGTGCTGCTGGCGATCGCCGCCATCAGACGGGCACCGCGCGCATTGCTGGTCGCGGGCCTTGCGGTGCTGGCGCTGGCGGCGCTCGGCAATGCCGGCCTGGCGGCCTACCACGCCGGCGTCGAATGGCGGTTCTGGCCGGGACCGACCGATTGCTCCGGGCCGGTCGTCAGTCTCGGCAGCGCCGGCAGCCTGCTGGAGCGCCTCAATACCGTGAAGGTGATCCGCTGCGACGAGGTCCAGTTCCGCTTTCTGGGCGTCTCGCTGGCGGGCTACAATGTGCTGATCTCGCTCGCCATGGCGGCGATCGCCGGATGGGGCGCCGCAAAGACCGCGAAAGCCTAGTCGTCGATATCGTCCCGCGCCTTGCCGAACAGGTGCACGATGCCCGGCGTCACGATCGAGACGTAGACAAAGCGCGACAAATGATGCGCGCCGACGAACACCGGATCGATGTGCAGCGTCAGCGCCAGCGCCAGCATCGCGTCCATCGCGCCCGGCGCGAAGGCGACCACGATATCGCTCAGCTTCACATCGGTGGTCAGCGCGATCACCGCGACGAACACCGACGAGATCGCGATCGCGACCCCGAACGACCCCAGCCCCGCCGCCAGATGGCTGAGGATGGTGCGCGGGCTGATCTTGCCGAAGCGCGAGCCGATCAGCGTGCCGATCCCGGTCAAGGCAGCGATATAGGCCCATTGCGGCAGTGCGCCGTGGATCAGGCCGGTGCCATGCAGCACCGATGAGGCCAGCATCGCGCCGAACATCCAGCTCGCCGGAAACCGGATCCAGCGCATGAACAGCGACACGACGACAGCCGCGACGGCGAGCTGCGCCAGCGCCATTGCGGTCGCCGGTTCGCCGCGCGACGGCAGCGGGCCATGGCCCGCAATCCCGGTGGCGGCGAGCAGGAGCGGCACCAAAGCGGTCAGGATCATCACACGGAAGATCTGCACGACAGCGATCCCGGGCACGTCGGCATTGCGCTCGGTGGCCAGCATGATGATCTGCGACAGCGCGCCGGGACTGCCGGCGAGCAGCGCCGACGTGCGGTCCCAGCCGTGAAAGCGTTGCAAATAGAGGCTCGAGCCGAAGGTCGAGCAAAAGGTCGCCACCGCCAGCAGCGCGATTGTCACCGGATAGGCGCTGAGATTCTTCACCATCTCCGGCGACACCATCGATCCCAGCGACAGTCCGAGCGTCATCAGGATCACATGCGCCATCGGCTGCGGCAGCCCAACCGGGCGCCCGGAGACGCCGAACACCGCCACCGCGATCATCGCGCCGGAGATCAACCCGCCCGGCAATTCCGCGAGATAGAACAACGCCGCGCCGACCGTGCCGACCGCGAGGGTTTGCAGCGTGGTGATGTTTTGCGAGAGGGTGGGCAGCGAGAGATTCATGCGCGGGCTCGATTGAACCCGCCTTATGGCAAAGACCGGCGCGCCCTACAAATGCAGCAGGGCGTACGGGCCATGCGCGCGCTTATTCCTTCCCCTCTCCCGCCAACGCTTCTTCGCGGCGCCGTGGGAGAGGGAAAGAACCCGCGCTCGGTTCTCAGCTCTTACCGCCGGTCTTCTTGCAGGCGGAGCGGAATTTGCGGCGCTCCTCGCCGTGCAGCTTCTTGGCGTCGGCCTGCTTGGAGCATTCCAGCGACATTTCGGTGCGCGGCTTGGCCGTCTTGGAGTCCGTCTTGGCATCGGTCTTGGCGTCAGCCTTGGCGGCCGGCGCCATCTTCTCGGCCGGGGTCGACTGGGTCGCGGGGGCGGGCGCCGGCGCCGGCGTCTGCGCGGAAGCCGCGCCGATCAGCATCAAGGACGCGACGGCGGCAATGGCCGCGCGGGAAGCAAATCTCATCATGGGAGCACCTCGGGTTGAAGACAGGCTGAGCGTCGCGCCGCGGCGCTGAATGGCGCGTGAATGGAGGCGCGTGCGGCGCAGCAGCGTAGCGATAATTTTGCGGCGGTGGCGCGGCGACGTTGCCGAATGGCGAGCAGGCGCTACAATACCACCTTCGGATGTCGTTTATCGAGGGGAGTGAACGATCATGAAGACCACTAGCAAACTGCTGTACGCCGTCGCGGCGTCAAGCCTGACAATGCTGACCTTCGGCCCGGCGCAGGCGCTGACCATGCCGGAATGCAGCGCCAAATACAAAGCGGCGCAGAGCGCGGGTACGCTGAACGGCCAGAAGTGGAACGACTTCCGCAAGGCCGAATGCGGCGACGCGGCCAAGCCGGCGGCGGCAGCAACGGCTGCGCCCGCGGCGGCCGAAGCCAAGCCGCCGGAAGCAAAGCCCGCCGCCGCGCCAAAACCGGCAACGCCCGCGCCGGTCGCGACCGGCCCTGCCACCTTCCCCACCGCGATCGATCCGAAATACGCCAAGGAAACGCCAGGCAAGGCGCGGATGCACACTTGTGTCGACATGTACAATGCCAACAAGTCCGGCAGCGGCAATGGCGGCCTGAAATGGATCCAGAAGGGCGGCGGCTATTACAGCGAATGCACCAAGCGGCTGAAGGGCGCGGTGTAAGGGCTCCGGCGGTCGAAAAAAGACGCAGCTGCCCGCGTCCGTCATTGCGAGGTCGGGGAAAGCCTCCGGCTTTCCCCTTAGCGAAGCGACGCGGCAATCCAGAGCCACAAGCTTGGCAAGAACTGGATTGCTTCGTCGCAAGGGCTCCTCGCAATGACGAGGAGAGGTCGGTGCGTCAAGTAGTCAGCGGCCGGCGCTCCATCTCTTCGCCGAAATCGACCGGATGCAGCAGCGCCTTGTGGAGCTGCTCCTTGTCCAGTTCGCCTTCCCAGCGGCTGATCACGATGGTGGCGACGCCGTTGCCGATCAGGTTGGTCACCGCGCGGCACTCGCTCATGAACTTGTCGATGCCGACGATGATGGCCAGCGAGGTGATCGGAATGTCGGGTATGATCGACAGCGTCGCGGCCAGCGTGACGAAGCCCGCGCCGGTGACGCCGGAGGCGCCCTTCGAGGTCAGCATGGCCACCGCCAGCACGGTGGCATATTGCCCGATCGAGAGATGGGTATTGGTCGCCTGCGCCAGAAACAGCGTCGCCAGCGTCATGTAGATGTTGGTGCCGTCGAGATTGAAGCTGTAGCCGGTCGGGATCACCAGACCGACCACCGGCTTCGAGGCGCCCAAGGCCTCCATCTTGGTGATCATGCGCGGCAGCACCGTCTCCGACGACGAAGTGCCGAGCACGATCAGAAGCTCGTCCTTGATGTAGCCGATGAAGCGCAGGATCGAGAAACCGAAGACGCGCGCGATGCCGCCGAGGACCAGCAGCACGAACAACAGCGACGCCAGATAGAAAGTGAAAATCAGGTAGCCGAGATTGACCAGGGCGCCGAGGCCGAACGAGCCGATGGTGAACGCCATCGCGCCGAACGCGCCGATCGGGGCCAATTGCACGATCATGCCGATGATGCGGAAGAACATCTTGCCGGCGAGATCGATGCCGTTGGCGATGGCTTCACCGGGCTTGCCCATATGCGAGATCGCAAAGCCCGAGAGGATCGCGACCAGCAGAACCTGCAGCAGGTCGCCCTTGGCCAGCGAGTCGAAGTAGGAGTTCGGGATGATCGCCAAAAGGTGCGAGACGAAGCTCTCGTCCTTGGCGCGGGTGACGTAGCTCGCCACCGACTTCGGATCGAGCGTCGCCGGATCGATATTGAAGCCGGCGCCGGGCTGCAGGTAATGTCCGACCAGAAGACCGATCAGCAGCGCCACCGTCGACACCGTCTCGAAGTACAATAGCGTCTTGCCGCCGATGCGGCCGACCTTGCGCATGTCGCCGATCGAGGCGATGCCGTGCACCACCGTGCAGAAGATCGCCGGCGCGATCATCATCTTGATCAGCGAGATGAAGCCGTCGCCGAGCGGCTTCAGCGCCTTGCCCGCATCCGGATAGTAATAGCCGAGCGTCACGCCCAGAATGATCGCGATGATCACCTGGATGTACAGGATTCGGTACCAGGGCTGCTTGGGCATGACGGCACTCTTTCGCAAAACGCGTTCGGTCATTCAGGAGGGAAAGCGAACGTCAGGTCGCCGGAGCGATCTTGTCCTGCGTTTTCGTTTCGAAGTCCGAGGCATCATGGCGTTCGTGCAGCTGGCCTGCCGGGTCGCCCGAGATACGATTGACCATCCGTCCGCGCTTCACCGCAGGACGGCCAGCGATCGCCTTTGTCCAGCGCTGCATGTTCTTGTAGCTCTGCACGTCGAGGAATTCTGCGGAGTCGCCGTACAGCTTCCCCTCGGCAAGGCCGCCATACCAGGGAAACACCGCAATGTCGGCGATCGAATAGTCGTTGCCGCCGAGATACTCGGTTTCGGCCAGGCGACGGTCGAGCACGTCGAGCTGCCGCTTGGTCTCCATCGAGAAGCGGTCGATGGCATATTCGATCTTGCTCGGCGCGTAGGCATAGAAGTGCCCGAAGCCACCGCCCAGATAGGGCGCGCTGCCCATCTGCCAGAACAGCCATGACAAGGTTTCGGCGCGGGCCGGGCCGCTCGCGGGCAGCAACACGCCGAACTTTTCGGCCAGATGCATCAGGATCGCGCCGGACTCGAACACCCGCACCGGCGTCGGCCCGGACCGGTCCATCAGCGCCGGGATCT
This sequence comes from Tardiphaga sp. vice304, assembly GCF_007018905.1. Classification (NCBI taxonomy): domain Bacteria; kingdom Pseudomonadati; phylum Pseudomonadota; class Alphaproteobacteria; order Hyphomicrobiales; family Nitrobacteraceae; genus Tardiphaga; species Tardiphaga sp. vice304. Next base: position 913,226 of record NZ_CP041402.1, on the reverse strand, counting down.
TCGAGTTCGGATTGACCTCGACGAAGCCGGAGCCAAACTGGTTGCCGTCGATCCGGATCAGCCAGGCGTCGTATTCCGCGCCGGCATGGCCGAGCGCGAGCAACTCCTCCAGCATGATCGTGACTTTCTGTCCGTTCGGCGTCGCCAGCGAATAGAGCTGCAGCGGATGCTTGCCGACCGGCAGCTCCTTGTCATGGGTCGCCCCGGCGATCGGCCGGTTGGTGCTGGCAAACTTGCCGCCATTTTCCTTGTTCCAGGCCCAGACCTTGGGCGGCGTGTAGGTAGAGTCGTTCATGGGATCTCCGTGCGTCGGGCAACGTCAAATCTGGCCGCGCTCATCAGGATGAGCGGCGTGCGGTGTCGGTCGTATAAGGGATAAAGGTCATATTGCCGCACCTCAAAAACAAGAGGCGGACGTGCAGCAAGGAGGGTTGACGTGGGGGCGGGGTAACCGGTGGCGGCTACCCGGGGAGCACAGCAGGGCGGCTACCCGGCTCCGAAGGCCACCGCCACATTGTACGTGATCAGGCTCGCTGCATAGGCCAGCGCGAACATGTAGAGGAACGCCACCACCATCCAGCCGGTGCTGCCGGTTTCGCGGCGGATCACGGCGAAGGTCGATGCGCATTGTGGGGCAAAGATGAACCAGGCGAGGAACGACAGCGCCGTGGCGAGGCTCCATTTGCTGGACAGCGCCTGGCCGATGGCATCGGCCGCTTCCTTGCCGCCCTCGATCGCATAGACGGTGCCGAGTGCGCCGACGGCGACCTCGCGCGCCGCCATGCCGGGGATCAGCGCCACCGCGATCTGCCAGTTGAAGCCCAGCGGCGCGAAGAACGGTTCGAGAAACTTTCCGATCATCGCCGCCAGGCTGTAATTGATCGCAGGCTCCGTGGCGCCGGCCGGCGGCTGCGGGAACGACGCCAGGAACCAGATCAACACCATCATCGCCAGGATCGTGGTGCCCGCCCGCTGCAGGAACATCTTGGCGCGGGTGTAGACGCCGATCGCGATCGATCGCAGACGTGGCAGCTTGTAATCCGGCAGTTCGAGCATGAACGGGGCAGGCTCATAGTCGCGCCACATGAAGAACTTGATGACGAACGACATCGCCAGCGCGCTGGCAATCCCGGCGACATACAGGCCGAACATCACCAGCCCCTGCAGGTTGAAGATACCCCAGATGTCGTTGGCTGGAATGAAGGCCGAGATGATCAGCGTGTAGACCGGGATCCGCGCCGAACAGGTCATCAGCGGCGCGATCAGGATGGTGGTGAGGCGGTCGCGCTTGTTGTCGATCACCCGCGTCGCCATGATCCCGGGGATCGCGCAAGCAAAGCTCGACAGCAGCGGGATGAAGGCGCGGCCATGCAGCCCGGCGCCGCCCATGATGCGGTCCATCAGGAACGCGGCGCGGGCCATGTAGCCGAAATCTTCCAGGAGCAGGATGAACAGGAAGATGACGATGATCTGCGGCAGGAACACCAGCACGCTGCCGACGCCGGCGATCAGGCCGTTCTGCAGGAAGCTTTGCAGCAGCCCCGCGGGCAGCACCTGCTGCACCAGGGCGCCGAGTGCGCCGAACGAATCCGACAGCAATTCCATCAAGGGCTGCGCCCAGCTGAACACCGCCTGGAACATGACGAACAGGATCAAGGCCAGGATCACCAGCCCGCCGACCGGATGCAGCACGACGGCATCGACCCGCGTGGTCAGCGTGTCCGGCTTGGCCGGCAGCGTCACGCATTGGCGGATGATCCGGTCGGCCTCGCGCTGCAGCGCCTTGAGGTCGGATATGGCCAGCGGCTGCCAGGTGTTGGCGATCGCGGCCGGCTGAGCGCGCGCCGCGAATTCCTCGGCACGGGCGATCAGTTCGGCGGTGCCGCCCTTGCGGACCGCGATCGAGGTCACGACCGGCACGCCGAGCGCCGCCGAGAGCGCGTCGATATCGACGCTGACGCCGCGGCGTTGCGCGATGTCGAACATGTTGAGCACCAGCAGCAACGGCCGGCCGGTACGCTTGAGCTCCAGCACCAGCCGGAAGCTCAGCCGCAGATTGGTGGTATCGGCGACACACAGCACAAGGTCGGGCAGCGTCTCGCCGGGATAATTGCCAAGCACGACGTCGCGGGTGATTTCTTCATCGGGGCTGCGGCCGCGCAGCGAATAGGTGCCGGGCAGATCGACCAGCGAAATCTGCCGGCCACTCGACGTGACGAAGGCGCCGGTCTTGCGCTCGACCGTGACGCCCGCATAATTCGCAACCTTCTGCCGGCTGCCCGTGAGCGCATTGAACAGTGCGGTCTTGCCGCTATTCGGCGCGCCGACCAGCGCCAGATGCACCGGGCGAGGATCCAGGGAAAGGGGGGTGACGAGCCGGTTCATCAGCGCACGACGATGGCCATCGCCTCGCGCCGGCGCAGCGCGATGGTGACATTATCGACGCGGACCGCGATCGGATCGCGGCGGATCGCGCCCTCATGCAGGATCTCGACCCGGGCGCCTTCGACGAAGCCCATCTCGATCAGCTGGCTTTCCAGCGCGAGCGCCGACAACGAAGAGCCACCTTCCAGAATCTCGAGCCGCTGGATCGTCCCGCAGAAGCCGCGGGGGGCGTTTCCAAGCACGTAAGCAATGGGGCTGGCGGTCGCTGTGTCCATCGCATGCTTCTTCCAAGCGCGGCCGATGCGGTCAAGCGCCAACCGGCAATCTAGAATGATTGTAAAGACACGATACCGGCAATGTCAGGAGAAGCAGCCATGAGGGCCGCGGAATCGACATCGCCGGCGACGCGAGCGATAAAGCCGGAACTGACGGGGACCCCATGATCGCGAGCCTGTGTTTGATTCTGCTGTGCCAGCTGGCCGGCGAGATTTTCGTGCGCGGCCTCGCACTGCCGATGCCCGGCCCGGTGATCGGCATGCTGCTGCTGCTCGTCCTGCTCCTGGCGCGCGACCGCATCAAGCTGCTGGCCCGCGGACCACTGGGGGACGGCGGCGTCGAGAGCAGCGCGCGCGGGCTGCTGGCGCATCTGTCGCTGCTGTTCGTGCCGGCGGGCGTCGGCATTGTGCAGAAGCTCGACCTGCTCGCCGCGCATGGCCTGGCGATCGCCGCGGTGCTGGCACTTTCGGTGCTGATCACGTTGTTGGTGACGGTGGCGACCTTCCTGCTGGTCGGACGGCTGATGTCGCGCGGACAGCAGACACCATGAGCGCCGATCCGTTCTCGCTCTGGGTCTTTCTGTCCCAGTCGCCGCTGCTGTGGCTGACGGTGACGCTGCTGGTCTATGCCAGCACCGACGCGCTGTCGCTGGCGACCGGCCGCAATCCGTTCGCCAATCCCGTATTTCACGCGATGTGGATCATCGCGGCCTTCCTGCTCCTGACCGGCACCTCCTACACCACCTATTTTGGCGGCGCGCAGTTTGTGCACTTCCTGCTCGGGCCGGCGACGGTGGCGCTGGCGGTGCCGCTTTACGAGAACCGCAAGATCGTCGCCGCGGCGATCGTGCCGATGCTGGTGGCGCTGGTGATCGGCTGCGCCACGGCGATCGTCTCGGTGGTGCTGCTGGCCAATGCATTCGGCCTGCCGCGCGAGATCGTGCTGGCGCTGGCGCCGAAGTCGGTGACCGCGGCGGTGGCGATGGGCATCAGCGAGTCGCTCGGCGCCGATGCCTCGCTGACCGCGGTGGCGGTGATCCTCACTGGCATCATGGGCGCGATCATCGTGACGCCGCTGATGAACAGAATGGGCATCACCGACTACCGCGCCCGCGGCTTCGCGGTGGGACTGGCGTCGCACGGCATCGGCACCGCGCGCGCGTTCCAGGTCGATGCGGTCGCCGGCGTGTTCGCCGGCATCGCGATGAGCCTGAATGCGCTGGTGACGTCGCTGCTGGTGCCGATCGCCGTCACGCTGCTGCTGCGCTGATGGCCATCACGAAATCGCGCCGCCAAGCCATCGCAGTTGTGATGACGCCGGCATGGAGCGGTGCGGCAAGACTGGTTATGGTCGCGCCGTCGATAACAAGAAGCGCCCGATTATGATGACCCTGATGCAGGACGTGTTGGCACTGGCATCGGGCGTGCTGGTCGGCTTCTCGCTGGGGCTGGTCGGCGGCGGCGGATCGATTCTGGCGGTGCCGCTGATGGTCTATGTGGTCGGCGTACCCAGCGCCCATGTCGCGATCGGCACCAGCGCCATCGCGGTGGCCGTCAATGCCGCGATCAATCTCGCCAACCATGCGCGTGGCGGCCGGGTGCACTGGTCCTGCGCGCTGGTGTTTGCCTCAGCCGGCATCGTCGGCGCGTTCGGCGGGTCCTCGCTCGGCAAGCGGGTCGATGGCAGCAACCTGCTGGTGATGTTCGCGCTCCTGATGCTGGCGATCGCCGGGCTGATGCTGCGGTCGCGATCCCGCACCGGAATCGACCGGGTCGCGATCAGCATGGCCAATACGCCGGCGCTGCTGGCGCTCGGCCTCGCCACCGGCGCACTGTCCGGTTTCTTCGGCATCGGCGGCGGCTTCCTGATCGTGCCGGCCCTGATGCTGGCGACCGGCATGTCGATCATGAGCGCGATCGCCTCGTCGCTGGTCGCGGTCACGGCGTTCGGCGTCACCACCGCTGCGAGCTATGCGTGGTCCGGCCTGATCTCGTGGCAACTGGCGCTGATGTTCATCCTCGGCGGCGTTGTCGGCGGCCTCGCCGGCACCGCTTCGGCTCGCTATTTGTCGCTGCGCCGCGGCGCGCTCAACACCGTGTTTGCATCTATCATTATCGTGGTGGCGCTCTATATGTTGGCCCGCAACATCTACGTCACCTGAACGTCGGCGCGCAGTACCGCCGGGAGCCCTGCATGAGCGATATCATCAACACATCCCGGCGCATCCCGGGCCCAAGCCGCCGCGGCGCCTTGGCACTGCTCGGCGGCGGCGCCGTGCTGCTCGGCTTCGATGTCGCGCCGGTCGCGGCGGTGGCCGCCAATGGCGACGAGAAGGTGCTGAACGAGGCCTCGGTGCTGCGCGATCCCGACATCCCCGTCGCCGGCAATCCCGACGGCGACATCACGATCGTCGAGTTTTTCGACTTCCAGTGCCCGTATTGCAAGAAGCTGGCGCCCGAGTTGAACGCCGCGGTGAAACAGGACGGCCGCGTCCGTCTCGTGCACAAGGACTGGCCGATCCTCGGGCCAGTATCGGTCTATGCGTCGAGGCTGGTGCTGGCGACGAAGTATCAGAACAAGTTCGTCGAAGCGCATGACGCGCTGATCTCTCTCCCAGTCAAACTCACCGAGTCCGGCGCCCGCGAGAGCCTCGCCAAAGCAGGCATCGACGTCGACCGCGCGATTGCCGACCTGCAGACCCATCAGGACGCCATTGTCGCCACGCTGAAGCGGACCAACGAGCAGGCGACGGCGTTCGGCTTCAACGGCACGCCGGCCTTCATCATCGGCAAGTTCCGTGTCCCCGGCCCGCTCACGCAGGAGCAGTTCGGCCAGGCCATCGCAGACGCCCGCAAGGCAAACGCGAAGAAGTAGACGCAAAAAACGCCCGCGTCGTGCGACGCGGGCGTTTTCGTTGTCAAATCAGGTCGATCAGTTCGACGTCAGCTTGACCCAGTCCTTGTGGGTGCGCGTCTTCAAAGCATCCCATTCGCTGGACGCGACGTCCCAGTTGACGATGGTGCGGCCGGGCTGCGCGACCTCGCCGCTGGCCACGGTCGATGTCGACATCGAATCGTGGATGTAGATGCCGCCGGTCAGCAGCAGCGCACCCAGGATCATTCCAACAAACATCCGCATCGCAAATTCTCCAATGAGCGCGAACAACGCGATGTCCCTGAGAATGGTTCCAATTTTCGTTTACCATCTTCCCGATGACGGGTTAGACGTTCAGCGATCATTGCGAGGAGCGAAACGACGCGGCAATCCAGAAGGCCGCAAGCTCGGCAAGAACTGGATTGCTTCGTCGCTTCGCTCCTCGCAATGACGGCGGATTGGCCTGAGCTAGGTCCGCGACTTCGTCGCAGCAGCAGGTGGTGCAGCAACGGGAGGCGTCGTCGGCGCAGCAGGCCCCGCCTCCGCCGTCACGATGTTCAGCGACTTCAACTCGTCCGGCTTGAAGATGAACAATCGGTCCGTCGGCGTTTCCATCGCATGCACCCAGACCTGCAAATTGATGCCCATGTCGGCGAGGTAGCGCTGGCAGCGCGCCGAGATGCGCTGCGCGTCGCTCATGTCGTCGCGCGGCGCCATCGGGTCCGGCCGGCTTCCGGCAAATACCTGATGCACCCCGATCGCGGCCTTGTCGCCGGCGCGGCGCTCGTGGCCGCCGAAGAACACCAGCGGACACGACGACGCGCAATATTTACCGGCGCCAACCTCGGTCGCCAGCTTCTTGTCACGAATGAGCTTGCCCATCGCCAGTGCATCGCCGACCGAGCCGCCCGGCGAGTTCAGCACCACGGTCTTGACGTAGTCGCCGCGCTTGCCGATTTCCGCGGCGAAGGCCTTGGAGATGCCCGGCGTGATGGTGCCGGTCGCCATCAGCCGGCCACCGCCGACCAGTTCGAAGGTCATCGGCCGGGCCATTGCGCCGTCGGGCTGCGGCAGCGGCGCGCCGCGGCGCTCGGCGCCGGGCAGCAGCGGCGCCAGGATCGCCGGCACCGAAAGCCCGGGCGACGCCTTGGTCTCAGCCGGGGTCAGCCCGATGTCTTCCGGCTTCATCCAGCCGTTCATGGTGGCGAGATCGAGCGCCAGCGCGCCGACGGCCAGCATCACCATGCCGCGGAAGATGAAGCGCAGGATACCGTCGTCGGGATGGTCCGACAGCCATGCTTGGAAGCGTTGGTTGAAGGTCGAGGAGGCCATCGCGGTTACTTGGTGTGCCGCGCCGAGGACAGCGGCGTGACGTTCTCGTCGCTCGCCGCTTCGGGAATGGCCGCGGCATCGCCATCCGGCGTCGTCCCCTCCGGCACCGCATGGCGTGCGGTCTCGATCTCCCTCGCCATCTTCAGCGCCATCATCATCTCGCCGACGGTCATATCCGTCGCATGGCTCGAAGGCTGCCCCTCGCGGCGGATCGCGGCGTGCACCACGCAGAGGATCAGCACCAGCACCGCCGGCATCAGGTCGATCGAGATGGCGCCGGCCCAGCTCGGGATGAAATCGCCGGCGTAACGCAGCACCGCTTCCGCCGGCGACATCGCCTGGAACCGGGCCGGCTCGACCCGCGGCGTCTGCAGGATCTTGTCGGCGGCATCCGACAGTGACGCGGCCTGCGCGTTGATCGAGCCTTCGACCTTGCTGACCACGGCGGTCTGCCGGTCGGCAAGATCGCCGCGGCCGCCGGCGGCCGGCGCGATGAAACCGGCGGTCAGCGACGCGGACGCGCGCTTCACCGCGGGCGCCACCGAGGTCTGCTGCAAATTGGCGATCACGCCCATCAGCGCCAGGGATTCGGAGGCAAAGGCGTCGCTGCGGGTGGAGATCGGGCCACGGTCGGAGATCAGCTCGCGCATCCTGGCCAGATGCTTGCCGCCCTGCTCGAACAGCGAGGTGACGCGCTTGCCGGAGGCCTGCACTTCCTGGCCGAGACTGTCGAGCTGCCCGGACATCTGGGTCAGCAACTGCACCACCGTGCCGGACCCCGAGGTTCCGGTCAGCAATCCCGTCCGCTCGGCATCGGCGAGGCGGGCAAAGCGCGACGACGCCAGCTGGATATCGGGCAGCAGGCCCTGCGCGGCGATGGCGTTGGTGTTCGCGGTGTCGAGGTCGCGGGTGTAGTTCTGCACGGTAATGCTGAGATGTTGCTGGATCGCGGCGGCGCCGGCCAGCGCCGAGGCGTTCAGCCACGACGACATCGCCACGATCATCAGCGATCCCAGCAGCATGCAGCCGAACATCAGGTTGCGGCCGCGGCGGTCGACCACATGCGGCATGAACTGCATCAGGAACACCCAGAACGCATAGATGCCGACCGAGACCGCAACCGAATAGATCACCGCGGCGAAGAACACCGTGGTCGGGCTGCCGTTCAGCAATTCGCGAACGCCGAGATAGGTGTAGACCCCCGCCGCCAGCGCCAGGATGGCGGTGGTCAGCTTCAGCATCCCCTCGAGGCGCGCGACGCCGGATGTCAGCAGCGCGGAGGTGGAGCGGGCGGGGGAAATCAGGGGCATGGGGTGTCCCAGTCCAATATGAATGAAAAAGAGCGCCCCCGCTAAGCCGTTCAGCTAGTGGAGAAAATCGACAAGATTATGTCGCGGCCTACTCTTGAAGCACGGGCAAGAGCGGTCAACTCTGGAACATAGCGCAATGGTGACTGTTCATTGACCGGCGCCGCTGGCCGCAAGCCGGCTTCGAAGCCTGTTGTCGAATGGAATCCACATGTCGAATGCCGAGATCATCGCCGCTCCTGCTGCGACCGAAGAGCCTGTGCACCAATATGATGGGGCAGTCGGCGGATGGGGGTCGCTGCGGGGTCTGACGTCCGTCGTGCTGCGCGAACAACCCAACCCGGTCACGCTCGGCCGGCAATTGCTTCGGCAGAACAAGGATGACGGGTTTGCATGCGTAAGCTGCGCTTGGGGCAAACCGGACAAGCTGAGCCCGGCTGAATTTTGCGAGAACGGCGCCAAGGCGACGGCTTGGGACCTGACTCGGCACCGCTGCACGCCGGAATTCTTCGCCAAACACACGCTGACCGAATTGCGGACGTGGCCTGACTTCGATCTGGAGCATCAGGGCCGACTGACCGCACCGATGCGCTACGACGCCGCCACCGACAAATATGTGCCTTGCCAATGGGAAGAGGCCTTCGCCGAGATCGGCCGCGAGTTGAAGGCGTTGAAGCCAAAGTCGGTGGTGTTCTATGCCTCCGGCCGAGCCTCGCTGGAAACGTCCTACATGTACGGCCTGCTGGCGCGCATGTACGGCAACAACAACCTGCCCGACAGCTCGAACATGTGCCATGAGTCGACCTCGGTCGGCTTGAAGTCGGCGATCGGCGTGCCGGTCGGCACCGTCAAGCTGGAGGACTTCGAACACACCGACTGCATCCTGTTCTTCGGCCAGAATGTCGGCTCCAACAGCCCGCGTATGCTGCACGAGTTGCAGCCCGCGGCAAAACGCGGCGTGCCGATCATCACCTTCAATCCGCTGCGTGAACGCGGCCTGGAGGAGTTCACCAATCCGCAGTCGCCGTTGCAGATGGTGACGGGCTCCTCGACCGCGATCAGCACGCAATATTACCAGCCGCGTCCGGGCAGTGACATCGCCGTGATGACCGGCATGTGCAAATGGCTGATCGAACGAGACGACGCGGCTACTGCGACAGGCGGCGCACGCGTGCTGGACCACGAATTCATTGCCACCCACACCTCCGGCTTCGAGGAACTCGCCACGTTCTGCCGCGCCGCCGACTGGGCGGAGATCGAGCAAGAAACTTCGCTGTCGCGCTCCGACATCGAAACTGCTGCGGAAACCTATGCCCGCGCCAAGGCCGTGATCCTGGTCTACGGCATGGGGCTGACGCAGCATCGCTTCGGCGTGCAGAACGTCCACATGGCCTGCAACCTGCTGCTGCTGCGCGGCAATATCGGCAAGCCCGGCGCCGGTCCGTGCCCGGTGCGCGGCCATTCCAATGTGCAGGGCCAGCGCACCGTCGGCATCTCCGAAAATCCTGAACTGGTGCCGCTGGACAAGTTGGCTACGCAGTACGGCTTCGAACCGCCGCGCGACAAGGGCCTCAACACCGTCGAAGCCTGCGAAGGAATCTTGAAAGGCGACGTCCGCGGCTTCATCGCCCTCGGCGGGAATTTTCTGCGCGCCATTCCGGATACCCAACGCATGGAACCGGCATGGGGCGGATTGCGGCTCTCGGTACAGATCGCGACCAAGCTCAACCGCAACCATCTGGTCCCCGGCGAGGTGACTTATTTGTTGCCGTGCCTCAGCCGGATCGAGCGCGACGTGCAGGCCAGCGGCCCGCAGACCGTATCGATGGAGGATTCCACCAGCGTCATTCACCCGTCGTTCGGCGATGTCGAGCCGAGCAGCAAGGACCTGCTGGCTGAAGCCACCATCGTGGCGGAAATCGCCAAGGCGACGCTGCCTGACAATCCGAAACTGGACTGGACGGCATGGACCGCCGATTACGCAAAGGTGCGCGACGCCATTGCCGAGACCTATCCGGAGTGGTTCTACGATTTCAACCAGCGCCTGAAAAAGCCTGGCGGCTTCTATCGAGACAACAAGGCGCGCCGTCGCGACTTCACCGCGACCAAGAGCGGACTGGCGACCTTCTTCGCGCCGACCCAACTCTCGGCCACCGGGTTTGCCGACGCGCCGGGCCTGCTTCGGTTGATGACACTGCGCTCCAACGACCAGTTCAACACCACGATTTACGGCTATGAAGATCGCATGCGCGACGTGAGCGGCACCCGCGAGATTTTGTTCATGAACCCGGAAGATATCGTGCACTACGGCCTGAAGGATGGCGACGCGGTTGGACTCGCCACCGATGCGCCGGACGGTCTGGCGCGCGAAATGCGCGGGCTGAAGGTGTTTTCCTACAACATCCCGCGCGGCAGCGTCGGCGCCTATTATCCGGAATGTAACGTGCTGGTCCCGGTCGGGCATTACGCCGAGGAGAGCATGGTCCCCGCGGCGAAATCAGTGCCGGTGCGTCTCATCCTGAAATGAGCCGTCTTACGACTCCGCCGAGCGGCCGCCCTGGATCACGACCACGCGGCTGCCGGTCTGGACGCGGCTGTAGAGGTCGATGATGTCCTGGTTCATCAGCCGGATGCAGCCGCTGGAGACGGCATGGCCGATGGTCGCCGGCTCGGTGGTGCCGTGGATCCGGAACATGGTGTCGCGGTCGCCCTGATACAGATACATCGCGCGCGGGCCGAGCGGATTGTCGATGCCGCCCTGCAGACCGCTGGCCATGTGGCGATAGCGCGCCGGCTCGCGGTTCATCATGTTCTCGGTCGGGCTCCAATGCGGCCATTCCGCCTTGCGCTTGATCACGGCGTTGCCGGCAAACGCCAGGCCCGCCTTGCCGACCCCGATGCCGTAGCGCATCGCGCGGCCGTTGCCCTCGACCAGATAAAGATGGCGCGCGGCGGTATCGACGATGATGGTGCCGGCAGGTTCCCGCGTGCGGTACTCGACCGGCTGGCGCAGCATCGCCGGGTCGATCTCGCTGACATCGATGGGGGGCAGTTCATGGCCACCATCGGTCATGGAGGCATATTTCGCCGACGCGCCCCCGGCAAAACCGCCGAGCCCGCCACCGCTGCTGGCGCAGCCGGCCAGCGAGGCCGACACCATCAACAGCGCCAGCAAGCGCAACCCGCGTGATCCGCCAAAACCCGTCATCATCATTCCCAGTCGTCACTACCAATGGAACCGCGCTTGGTAGCGCGATCCGTCCCCCCATCGGTTGGGGCCTGCAGCGAACTTAGGAAAGTGACATTCGTGTCAACGGCGCCATGGCGGGGCTTTTTGCGCAGGGTGTGATGCAAGCGCCACAGCCACCACCACTTCAGGGTGTCTGAGCGCGGTGATGCGTTCCGAATTTTTCGACCATGGTCTCGCTGGCCTGGTTCAGCCCCATCACCTCGACGTCCGCGCCATGGCGGCGCAGCTTCAGCACGATATCGTCCAGTGCGCCGATCGCGCTGATGTCCCAGAAATGCGCCGCGCTGACGTCGATGCAGACGCGCGCCGGCACGTCCTGGTAATCGAAGGCGTCGATCAGGCTCTGCGTCGAGGCGAAGAACACCTGGCCCCGGACGCGGTAGGTGATGCCGCCGCCGTCCGCGCTGCGCTCCGAGCCGACATCGAGCAACCGCGCCACCTTGGCGGCGAAGAACACGCCGCTCATCACCACGCCACCCAGCACGCCCATCGACAGATCACCGGTGACGACCACGAGGACCACCACCGTCAGCATCACCACGCTGGAGCTCAGCGGATGCGAGCGCAGGTTGGTGACCGACGACCACGAGAAGGTCGAGATCGACACCATGATCATGACGGCGACCAAAGCCGCCATCGGGATCTGTTTCACCCAGTCGCCGAGCACCACGATCAGGAACAGCAGCAGGCAACCGGCGAACAGCGTCGACAGCCGCGTCCGCGCGCCGGCGGTGACGTTGATGACGGACTGCCCGATCATCGCGCAGCCGCCCATCGCGCCGAGAAAGCCAGTGACGAAATTGGCGACGCCCTGGCCGACACATTCGCGGTTCTTGTTGCTGGACGTGTCGGTCATGTCGTCGACGATCGACGCCGTGAGCAGCGATTCCAGCAGGCCGACGGCCGCCATGGTCAGCGAATAGGGCAGGATGATCCGCAGCGTTTCGAAATTGAACGGCACCTGCGGCAGCGCGAAGAACGGCAGCGAGGACGGCAACTCGCCCATGTCGCCGACGGTGCGCAACTTGATTCCGGAAAGCAGCGTGAACGCCGTGAGCACGATGATGGCGACCAGCGCCGACGGCACGCGCTTCGTGACGTAGGGGAACAAATAGATGATGCCGAGGCCGGCGGCGACCATCGGGTAGGTTGGCCAGCCCACATTTATCAGCTGCGGCAGCTGCGCCATGAAGATCAGGATCGCCAGCGCATTGACGAAGCCGGTCATCACCGAGCGCGACACGAATTTCATCAGGAGGCCCAGCCGCAGCGCGCCAGCGACGATCTGGATCAGGCCCATCAGCACGGTCGCGGCGAACAGATATTGCAGGCCGTGGTCGCGCACGAGCGTGATCATCAGCACCGCGGTGGAGGCCGTGGCGGCAGAGATCATCGCCGGACGCCCGCCGACGATGGCGGTGACCACCGCGATCGAGAACGAGGCATAGAGCCCGATTTTGGGATCGACGCCGGCGACGATGGAGAATCCGATCGCTTCCGGAATCAGCGCCAGCGCGACCAGCGTACCGGATAAGAGTTCAGTGGGAATATTGCTCAACCATTCGCGGCGGAAGCGTTCGACGAATGTCATGGGGAAAGACCGATAGGGTCAGCGCGGCTGACGGGCCATGCCCGATCTACCGAAAGCAGAAAATTTCTGATTGCGCTGAGGGGTTTCCGGGGGATAGGCGCCCGGCCGAGCCACCCGATCAGATCGGGTCCGACGATCGTTTCAAACTGCCTTGGTAACGCCGCGGAATCAAGCGCGACTTCGCAGCATCGCCGCTCAAATGCCAGTCGTAATGCGAAGCAATCGCAGCTATGGGAATGCGCCTTGCATCTCCGGCGACGCCATACTAGAGCACACAGCCGCGCTTGCCGCGTCCCTCAATGAGCATAGATGATGACAAGCGTTCGCAGTCTGGCGCAGGGCAGCATCGTCGTGGGCTTCGCCGTCCTCGGCCTGAAATATGTCGCCTATCACCTCACCGGCAGCGTCGCGCTGCTGTCGGACGCGATCGAAAGCATCGTCAATGTGGTGACGGCCGTCGTGGCGCTGATGGCGATCAGCCTGAGTGCCAAGCCGGCCGACGAGGAACATCCCTACGGGCACCACAAGGCGGAATATTTCTCCGCCGTGCTGGAAGGCGTGCTGATCGTGCTGGCCGCGATCCTGATTCTCCACGAGGCCTATGCCAGCTATCTGGCGCCGCGCGCGCTCGATGCGCCCTGGCTGGGGCTGGCCGTCAACGGCCTGGCCACCGCACTCAATGCGATCTGGGCCTGGGTGCTGATGCGGTTCGGCCGCAGCCGGCGCTCGCCGGCGCTGGTGGCCGACGGCCGCCACCTCCTGACTGACGTGGTGTCGTCGATCGGCGTGCTGGGCGGCGTCGGCGTTGCCGCTGTCCTGAACATTCCGATCCTCGATCCGATCCTCGCCGCTTTGGTGGCGCTCAATATCCTGTGGGCCGGCTGGGCCCTGATGAAGGAATCGCTCAGCGGGCTGATGGACGAGTCGATTCCGCCGACGACGCTGCTGGCCATCAAGAAGATCATCTCGACCCAATCGGGTGGCGCGATCGAGGCGCACGACCTGCGCACCCGCCGCGCCGGCCGCATGACCTTCATCGACTTTCATTTGGTGGTGCCGGGCACCACCACCGTCAGCGACGCGCACGAGATCTGCGACACGCTCGAGATCGCGATCCGGGAGGAGATCGGCGAGGCGCTGATCACCATCCATGTCGAGCCCGACGACAAGGCCAAGCACGCCGGCATCGTGGTGCTGTAGACCTGTTGTCCGAGCGCCGCAGACGAAATCTGTGCTCTTTGACAGCGTCCCCTGCCATGCTAGTTGGGGGATGAGGAAAGTTCTTTGAAGCAGCATTCGCACAGACGCCGGTTTGGCACCGTGGCATCGCTCGCCGCGGCCTATGCGCTCGTGCTCAACGTCATCCTCTCCAGCCTGCTGCTGGCCTCGGTGTCGCCGGCGCTCTACGCCGCCGGCTTCGAGATCTGCGCCGTCAATCCGGACCATGGCGACGCCGGCAAGAGCCCCGGCCAGGTCGCGGTGCATTGCCCGGTCTGCGTATTCGCGCACGCGCCCGGCGCGCCGCCGCAGCCGACCGAGTTCCTCACCACGCGGATCGCGATCACCATCGCACCGACCATCGCCCGCGAGGCCGCCATTATTGCGCGGTTGGCCGCCACCGACCATCAGGCCCGTGCCCCGCCGCGACTGATCTGACGTCCCGCGCGATCCCGCGCGCCCATCTCGTCATATCAATCCGGTGGAGTTAACCCATGTTTTCCGTATCCCTGCGGCTGCGCAGCGCTTCGCTGGCATCCGCGGCTGCGCTGCTATCCAGCGCGACCTTCTCGGATGCCGCCTCCGCGCAAGCCGGTTCACAGACCGAGCTGCCGTCCGTGACCGTCGATGCCCCGCAGCAAAAGCGCGCTGCCGCCCGACCGGCCCGTCGCGCCACAACCACCTCGACACGCGCCTCGCGTCAGCCGGTGGTGGCATCGGCGCAAACCGCCCAGGCGCCGGGCGTACCGGGCTCGCTCACCGTCGCCACCGCGCAGCAGGCGCTCCGCGAAATCCAGCGAACGCCGGGCGGCGTCGCGCTGGTGACGGCCGATGTCTGGCGCAACTCGACCGTCAGCAACTCGATCAAGGACATCCTCGATTATGTGCCGGGCGTGATCGCGCAACCGAAATGGGGCGACGACACGCGGCTGTCGATCCGCGGCTCCGGCCTGTCGCGCAATTTCCATCTGCGCGGCGTACAGCTCTATATGGACGGCATCCCGATCAACACCTCGGATGGCTATGGCGATTTTCAGGAGATCGATCCGACCGCCTACAAATATGTCGAGGTCTACAAGGGCGGCAACGCGCTGCGGTTCGGCGCCAATTCGATGGGCGGCGCGATCAACTTCGTCACTCCGACCGGCCGCGATCCGTTCCCCAACAGCGCCAGCATCGACATGGGCGCGTTCGGCTATCGTCGCGTGCAGGCCAGCGCCGGCGGCGCCAACGGCCCGTGGGACGGCTTCCTCACCGCCTCGACGCAATCGACCGACGGTTTTCGCGATCATAGCTGGGGCACATCGACCCGCGTCAGCGGCAATGTCGGCTACCAGTTCTCGCCGGATTTCGAGACCCGGTTCTATCTCAACGCCAACGAGGTGCGGCAGCGGATTCCCGGCTCGGTGACCAGGGCCTCGGCGCTGAACTCGCCGACCACCGCCGCCGCCGGCAACATCAGCGGCGACCAGCAGCGCAATATCGACACCGTGCGGCTCGCCAACAAGACCACGATCCGCTTTGACAACACCACAGTAGATTTCGGCGTGTTCGGCGTCGATCGCCACCTGATGCACCCGATCTTCCAGGTGCTGGACTATCACTACCAGGACTATGGCGGCTTCGCGAAGCTCACCGACGACCGCTTCATCGGCGGCTACCGCAACGTGTTCACCGCCGGCGTCAACCTCGTCAACGGCCGCATCGACAACACGCAATACGTCAATGTGGGCGGTCAGAAGGGCGCGCTGGCTTCATCATCGGTCGACTCGTCGAAGAACACCTCGGTCTATGCCGAGAATTCGTTCTATTTTCTGCCGAGCGTGGCGGCGATTGCCGGCACCCAGTTCCTCTACGCGACACGCAATCGCCGGGATCGTTTCCTGAGCGACGGCGACAATTCAGGCTCGACCGAATTCAACCTGTGGAGCCCGAAGGCGGGCCTGTTGTGGCAGATCGATCCGACCTGGCAGGCTTATGCCAATGTCTCGCGCAGCGCCGAAGTGCCGAGCTTCGGCGAAAGCTCGTCGGGTGCAGGCATCCCGACGATCCCCTTCACCAGCATCAAGCCGCAACGCGCCACGACCTATGAGATCGGCACCCGTGGCCGGCGGCCCGACCTCACCTGGGAGCTGACCGGCTACCGCGCCGAGATCAAGAACGAGTTGCTGTGCCTGTACAGCGTATTCGGCAATTGCAACGTCACCAACGCCGACCGCTCCATCCATCAGGGTATCGAGGCCGGCCTCGGCATCGCCGTGATGAAGGGCCTGTTCGCCGTCGGCGAGCAGCCCGACCGGCTGTGGCTCAACATGGCTTACACGCTGAACGACTTCCGCTTCGACAACGACGCGGTCTACGGCAACAACCTGCTGCCCGGCGCGCCCAACCATTATTTGCGCGCCGAACTGCTCTACAAGCACGCCAACGGCTTCTACATCGGCCCCAATCTCGAATGGGTGCCGGAATCCTATTACGTCGACAGCGCCAACACGCTGAAGACCGAACCCTATGCGATCTGGGGCCTCAAGGCCGGCGTCGACAATGGCGGCACCTATTCCGGCTATATCGAGGCCCGCAACATCGCCAATACCACCTACATCGCCTCGGCCAGCATCATCGACAGGGCCAATGCGAATTCGACGCTGTTCGAGCCCGGCTTCGGCCGCGCCGTCTATGCCGGCATCAAGGCCCGCTGGTGATCGCCATGACCAAGCATCCAACGAAAGGACCTACCATGAAGAACCTCTCCACGCTCGCGCTCGCTGCCGGCCTCGCCGCCCTCGCGGCGCCGTCTCACGCCCACGTCTTCCTGCAAAGCGGCACCGCCACGGTGGGCGGATCTTATCGCGCCGTGCTGGCGGTGCCGCATGGCTGCAAGGCGTCGGCCACGACCAAGATCACCGTGACCATTCCCGAGGGCATGGTCGCGGTGAAGCCGATGCCGAAGCCGGGCTGGAGCATCGACGCGAAGAAGGGCGCCTATGCGAAATCCTACGAGTTCATGCACGGCATGAAGGCCTCCGAAGGCGTGCAGGAGATCAGCTGGACCGGCAAGCTCGACAACGACTTCTATGACGAGTTCGTCTTCACCGGCTATCTGCCGGCGGAGTTGAAGACCGATGCGCCGCTGTACTTCCCGACGCTGCAGAGCTGCGAGGCCGGCTCCGAGAACTGGGCCGAGATCCCCGCCGCCGGCCAGGACCCGCATGCGCTGAAATCCCCTGCCCCGATGCTGCAGCTTGCGGCATCCACGAAGCCGGCGATGGCCGCGATGGCGCAGGCCGGCGAGTTGATGATCACCGCGCCGTGGACCCGCGCGACCCCGCCCGGCGCCAAGCTCGCCGGCGGCTACCTCACGATCATGAACATGGGCAAGACCAGCGACCGCCTCACCGGCGGCAGCTTCGGCAATGGCGGCAAGATCGAGGCCCACGAAATGACCATGACGGACGGCGTGATGAAGATGCGCGAACTCGGCCGTGGTCTCGAGATCAAGCCCGGCGCCACCGTGAAGCTGGAGCCCGGCGGTTATCATCTGATGCTGCTCAACCTCCCCGCCCCCTTCAAGCAGGGCGACAAGGTCAAGGCGCAGCTGACCTTCGAGAAGGCCGGCAAGATCGACGTCGAACTCGATGTTGCCGGCATCGGCGCCCAGGCCCCGGCCGGTGCTGGCCACGCGCATTAACCTGCGGCGATCGGTAGCCCGGATAGCGGCGCGCAGCGTCGCGGTGCTGCTATCCGGGAACAGAGCTCATCCGGGCTACGACAGATCAATGATTTTCAATAGACAATCCAATTTTGTATACATATACAAAATCCATGAGCCCAATTGCTGCCCGCCCTTACCTACGAGACGAAGTCTATTCCGCGCTGAAAGCCAGCCTCGGGCTGCGCGCGGCCGGGATCACCGCGCCGGTCCGCGTGCGGGAGGAAGAGCTGGCCGCCGAGCTTGGCGTCAGCCGGACCCCGGTGCGGGAAGCGATGCGCCGGCTCGAGCAGGAAGGGCTGATCGCATTTCGCCCGCGCCGCGGCGCCCGGCTGATGCCGACCTCGCTGGCCGAATATCTAGAATGGCTGGCAATCCGCGAAATGCTGGAAGGGCTTGCCGCGCGCGACGTCGCAGCTCACGGCTCAGCCGACGTCTGCGCGCGTCTGCGCGCGGTATTCGCCAGTTTCGACGAGGCTGGCGCGCTGGCGCGTCCGGCCGACTATGCCGCGGCCAATACCGCCTTCCATGCCCTGCTGATGCGCGAGAGCCGCAACACGCTGCTGGAAAAGACCTGGGACTCGTTCGGCCATCTCAAAATGGCCGGGCTGCGCTTCATCGAGCGGCTCGATCGCGGCGCGCAATCCTTCCACGAGCACTTCGACATCATCGACGCCATTGAGGCCCGGGATCCCGACCGCGCCGAGGCGGTGGCGCGACGCCATGTCCGCGTGCTGCGCGAGCAGGCGGCATCCTCCCTCACCGAATTCGACATCACCGACAAAGACGGAAACCCATCATGATCTTTCTGACCTTCGAAGCCGGCAACGACAGCCACCTCGGCCTCCTGATCGGCGAGCAGGTGCTCGACCTCACGGCCGCCTGGCCGTCGAAACAGACCGCGCCGCGCCATGTCGGCGATCTCGCGGAAGCCGGCGAGGCCGGCATCGCGACCGTGCGCGAGTTGCAGTCGTCGGCGAAGAACCTGCTGCCGCGCGCGTCGCTGAAAATCCTGGCGCCGATTCCGCGGCCGAAGAAGAACGTGTTCTGCGTCGGCCGGAACTACAAGGAACATATCGACGAAGGCATGCGCGCGCAGGGCAAGGCCCCGGTGCCGCTGCCGGCCGTGCCGGAATTCTTCACCAAGCCGCCGACCGCGGTGATCGCCGACGGCGAGACCATTCCGCAGCACGCCAACGTCACCGCGCAGCTCGACTACGAGGTCGAACTCGCCGTCATCATCGGCACCAAGGGCTCCAACATTGCAGCCGCCGACGCCTATTCCCACATCTTCGGCTACTCGATCATCAACGACATCACCGGCCGCGACACGCAGCGCCGCTACGGCCAGTGGTTCAAGGGCAAGGGGCTGGACCGCTCCTGCCCGTTCGGGCCGGTGGTGGTGCACGCCTCGGCGCTGCCCAACGTCGAAGATCTCCGCATCTTCAGCACGGTCAATAGCGAGCTGCGCCAGGATAGCCGCACCAGCCGGATGATCTTCGATATTCCCGCCATCATCGAGCACCTGTCGCGCGGCCTGACGCTGGAGCCCGGCGACGTGATCGCCACCGGCACGCCGTCCGGCGTCGGCTATGCGATGGAGCCACCGCGCTTCCTGGTCGACGGCGACCGCGTCACCGCCGAAATCGAAGGCATCGGCATCCTCCACAACACGATCACCGCCTGAACAACAATAAAAACGAGAGGAAACGACCATGAGCAACGCCGAAACCTTTCGCATCAAGCGCGCGACGTCGGATTTTCGCTGGCCGAACGGCGCGAAGATCGCAGTCGTGTTCAACCTCGCTTATGAGGCCTGGTCGCCCGGCAAGGCGCCGGGCATCGGGCCGATGGGCAACGTGCTGCAGCCGGGCTATTTCGATACCAACGCGCATTCCTGGGCGAGCTATGGCGCGGTGCGCGGCATCCAGCGCCTGACGCGGATCGCCGCGGCCAACAAGGTCAAGACCAGCATCATGGTCAACGGCGTGCTGGCGGAGACGCATCCCACGGTGCTCGCCGAACTGCACGCTGCCGGCCACGAGATCGTGGCGCATTCCTACGGCATGGACGTGATCCCGGTCTATTTCGACGAGGCCGGCGAGCGCGCCAACATCCGCCGCACCGGCGACCTGATCGCGGGCATCACCGGCGAACGGCCGCTCGGCTGGATCAGTCCGCGCGGCACCGGCAGCCTGATCAGCCCACGGCTGCTCGCCGAGGAAGGCTATGTCTGGTTCGGCGACTGCAACGACGACGACCTGCCGGCGATCATCTCCTCGGGCGACGCCTCCGGTCCGTCGATCGTCGGCATTCCGCTGACCATGGACGTCAACGACCTGCCGCATTCGATCCGCTACGGCAATGCGCCGGCCGCTCTGGTCGAGCAATTCCGCGCCATCCTCGACAACGCCCCTGATGCCGACGATGCGCCGTTCATGCTCGACGTCACCGCGCATACCCATGCCTTCGGCCGCCCGGCCGGCGCCTGGGCCTATGACGCCATGATCAAACTGGCGCTCGCGCGCGATGACATCTGGATCGGCACCCGCATCGAGATCGCCCGCCACGCGCTCGCGCATGGTGAGTTGTTCAAGGACCAGACGACCTAAGCTCCCGACAAGACCAGCGGCGCCCAAGCGCCCGATCAATCCCAGGAGGAAACGCCATGTCATCCGCCGTCACCCGTCCGGCTTTCGCCGCTCTGCTTGCCGCTGTCACGATCGGCTCCACCCTGCCGGCCGCCGCGCAGCCCTACCCCTCGCAGCCGGTGAAGCTGGTCGTGGCCTTCGCGCCGGGCGGCCCGGCGGACCTGATCGCCCGCATCCTCGGCCAGAAGCTCAACGAGCAGTGGAAGCAGCCGGTGGTGATCGAAAACCGCGGCGGCGCCGGCGGCAACATCGCCGCGGGCGCGACCGCCAAGGCGGAGCCGAACGGCTATACCGTGCTGGTGACAACCAGCGCCTTCGCGGTCAATCCGAGCCTGTCGTCGAAGGCCGGCTACAATCCTGCCGATTTCACCACCGCGATCGTGGCGGCCACGACGCCGAACCTGATCGTCGGCGCGCCAAGCCTGAAGGCGAAGACGCTGCGCGACGTGATCGAGGCGTCGAAGACCGAGAACTACACCTATGGCACCGCCGGCGTAGGCACCACGCCGCACCTGTCGGCCGAGAAGATCTTCCGCCTCAATGCCAAGGTGACGATCGTACATGCGCCATTCACCGGCGCCGGCCCGGCGCTGAACTCGGTGATGGGCGGTCACACCGCGCTGGCCAGCGTGGCGCTGCCGGCGGCGATGGAACTGGTCAAGGGCGGTCAGGTCAAGGCGCTGGCCGTCACCAGCAAGGACCGCATGAAGTCTCTGCCGGACGTGCCGACCGCGCGCGAACTCGGCCTCAGCGACGACGAGGACGCCACCTGGGTCGCCTTCATGGTGCCGGCGCAGACGCCGCCCGCCGTGGTCGCCAAGCTGAACGACGACATCAACACCGCGCTGGCCGATTCGGGCATCCGCGAACAATTCGAGCGCATCGGCTTCAGCACGATCGGCGGCTCATCGTCGGACTCGCAGGGCTATGTGAAGTCCGAAATCACCAAATGGGGCGAGATCATCCGCAAGCTGGATCTGAAGCAGGAATAACCGCCGGCCTCAATGCATCCGCGGCGCCTTGAGCATCCGGTTGCGATCGGTCGAGACCAGCTCGACGTCGAACGTGTCGCCGCCACGGTACAGCGTGAGCGGCACGTCGATGCCGGCGGGGCCGAGCGCCCATAGCGCGCGGTAAAACTCCGCCGAATCCGTCACCTCCTCGCCATTGACGGCGAGGATGACGTCGCCGGTCTTCAACTCGGCGCGCGCGGCGGGGCCGCGGGCGGCGAGGCCGACCACGACCACCTTGTCCTCGACCTCGGCGGCATAGAGCCCGAGCCACGGCCGCGCCGGGCGGTTGACCTTGCCGAACTTCCTGAGGTCGTCGAGCACCGGCTTCAACAGATCGATCGGCACCACCATATTGAGGTGCTCGCTCCGGCCGCCGAGGTCGCGCTCGATCTGCAGCGACCCGATGCCGATCAACTCACCCTTGGCATTGATCAGCGCAGCGCCGCCCCAATTCGGGTGTGCGGGATGCGTGAAGATCGCGTCGTCCAGCAGATATTCCCAGTAGCCGGCGAATTCCTGCACCGCGGCGATCTTGCCGGCGACCGAGCGGGTGCGCCCGCCGACGCCGCCGACCACCACGGCATCGCCGATCTTCGCCCTGCCGGAAACGCCGAGCGGCAAGGGGGCAATATCGATCTCGCCGAGCGCCTGCACCAGGCCGAAGCCGCTCTCCGGATCGACGCCAAGCGCATGGCCGGGCACCACGCGGCCGTCGCCGAGATGCACCCAGATCGTCTCGGCCTCGGTGATCAGATAGCCGATGGTGAGGATCAATCCCTTGTCGATCAGCACGCCGTTACCGGCGCGCTCGGTGCCGAGCGTCTGCGCGGTGAAGGCGTCTTCCGGGACGATGCAGTGCAGCCCGACCACCGCCTCGAGCGTGGCCTCCAGATCGAACGCAAATTCGTCCGCGCGCGGCTGCACGGCGGCCGGCACCTTCCATTCGGTCAGGGATGGCATGCAGGGTCTCCTTCTGATCGCGGCGTGGACCTGCATATAAGATGCGATGGCAGCCTTGGAAGTCCAGCCCCGGCCGGATTTCCGCCGGGCCGCGCGCACCGCGATGGCCGGCCCGGCCTACACGCCGAGATAGACCTGACGGATATACTCGTCACCGGCGAGTTCGGCGGACTTGCCCTCGCGGATGGTACGGCCGTGTTCCAGCACATAGACCCGGTCGGCGATGCGCAGCGTCGAGGTGGCGTCCTGCTCGACGATCAGGATGGCGGTGCCGTCGCGACGGATCTGCTGGATCGAATCGAAGATCAGCCCCTTCAGCTTGGGTGCGATACCGACCGAGGGTTCGTCGAGCAGCAGCAGTTCGGGACGGCCCATCAAAGCGCGGCCGATCGCCACCATCTGCTGCTCGCCGCCGGACAGGGTGCTGGATTGCTGCCACTGCCGTTCACGCAGCACCGGAAACAGCGTGAAAACACGCTCCAGATCAGCGTTGATTTCGGCCTTGTTGCTGCGCAAATAGGCGCCGAGTTGCAGGTTCTTCAGCACCGACAATTCGGAAAACAGTTTCCGTCCCTCGGGGCAATGGCAGATACCGCGCGCCACGACATTGTAGGGCTCGACGTCATGCAGCGACTGGCCCTTGAACGCCAGCGTGCCGGAGGAAGCGATCGAGCGCGAGATCGCCTTCAGCAGCGTGGTCTTGCCGGCGCCGTTGGGGCCGAGCACACCGACCAGCTCGCCCTTCTCGACCCGGATCGAGACCGACTCGATCGCCAGCGCCTTGCCGTAACTGACCTTGAGATCGGCGACTTCAAGCAGAGGCATGTTCGTCCTCCGTCTTGCCGATATAGGCCTCGATCACCTTTGGATTTTTCACGATCTCGTCGGGCGGCCCGACCGCGATGATCTCGCCGAAATTCATCGCGATGACGCGCGACACCAAGGCCATGAACTCGCGCAGCTTGTGTTCGATCAGGAGGATGGTGAGGTTTTCCTCGCGGTGCAGCCGGCGGATCAGTTGCGCCAGCTGCTCGATCTCGCTGCTGCCGAGGCCGGCGAAGGGCTCGTCGAGCAGCAGGAGGTCCGGCCTCGTCGCCAGCGCGCGGGCGATTTCGAGCCGCCGCAGGTCGCCGTAAGGCAGCGTTTCCACCGGCTCCTTGTCGCGACCGCCGAGGCCGACCTGACCGAGCAGATAGCTCGCGCGGGCCTCCTTATCCTTGTCCTGATGCGCGCGTGGCGACATGCAGGCCACCAGCACGTTCTCCAGCAGGTTCATGCCGAGGAACGGGCGCGTGAGCTGGAAAGTCCGCGCCATGCCGCGATTGACCACCTTGTACGGCGCCAGCTCCCGCACCAACTCGCCGTTGAAGTGGATGGCGCCGGAGGTCGGCGGCATGAAGCCGGTGAGGATATTGAACAAGGTGGTCTTGCCGGCGCCGTTAGGCCCGAGAATGCCGGTGAATTCGCCTTTCTGCAGCGTGAAGCTCACGTTCTTGACGGCGGTCAGACCACCGAAGCGTTTTGTGACGCCATCGACCTCGAGCAGCACGGTCATCGCAGCCGCTCCGTCACCCGGCGCCACAGCGGCGCGATCAGCCCGTTGGGCAGGAAGAACAGGATCAGCATCAGCGTAAGGGTGTATATCCACAGCCGGTACTCGCCGAAACCGCGCAGCATTTCGGTAAGCAGCGTCAGCAAGATCGCCGCGACGGCGGCGCCGTAGATCGAGCCGATGCCGCCGACATAGACCATGATGATCACGGTGATGGAGACGACCACCGAGAACAAAGGCGGCGAGACCTGCAGCTGATAGTGCGCGTAGAGCGCGCCGCCGAGGCCGGCGAAACCGGCCGAGATCATCAGGGATGCTATTTTGTAGAAGGTGACGTTGATGCCGGCGGCCTGACAGGTCGCCTCATCGCCGCGAATGGCCCGCAGCAGCAGGCCCCAATGCGACTGCGCCAGCAGCGTGAGAACGATCACGGTGACCACCAGCACGCCGAGCACGAACCAGTAGTAGTGCAGCGGGTTCTTGATCAACGGGTCGAGGCCGTACAGCCCCTCCTCGCCGCCGGTATATTCCCAGAAGATCAGGCACAGCCGCTGCAGGATGGCCGAGGCCGACAACATCGCCAGCGCGAAATACGGGCCGCGCAGCCGCAGCGTGGGAAAGCCGACCAGCAGGCTGAAGGCCACCGCGATCACCACCGCCAGCGGCAGGCTGAGCCACGGATTGGTGAACCAGATGGTGGCGAGAAAACCCGCGGTATAGGCCCCGGCGCCGATGAACAGCGAGTGGCCGAAATTCTCCCGGCCGGTGAGGCCGGACATGAAGTCCCAGCTCGAGGCCCAGATGCCGTAGACGGCGCAGACCGTCAGCACGCCGGTGAGATAGTTGCTGGATACCTGCATCGGTGCCACCGCGAGGATGGCGACAAGCGCGATGCCGCCGGCGATATCGATCGGAGCGATGCTGCGCATATCAGAACGCCGCCCGTCGGCCGAGGATGCCGGAGGGCCGGATCATCAGGGTGACCACCACGGCGACCAGCGAGACCAGTTCGGTCCATGAGGTGGAGATCATGTAGGCGACGATGGTCTCGGAATAGCCGAGGATCAGGGAGGCGATGATGCTGCCCGGGATCGAGCCGAGCCCGCCGACGATGACGATGGCGAAGGCCTTGACCATCGGCAGCAAGCCCATGGTGGGCTGCACCGTCAGGAACGGCGACACCAGCACGCCGGCCAGCGCGGCGGTGCCGGCCGAAATCGCCATGACGATCGAGAAGATGCGGTTGGTCGGAATGCCCATGTACTGCGCGGCTTCCGGATCCTGCGACACCGCAAGAATGGCTGCGCCCAGCCGGGTGCGCTGGATGAACAGCCACAGCAGCAGCAGCACCAGCACGCCGGCGACCAGCGCCAGCAGACGCTGCCCGCCGATATCGACGCCGCCGATCGACAGCTTGTCGGCGACGAAGGACGGCACATTGCGGTATTCCGAGCCGAAGGTGATGAACAGCGCCTGCTCCACGGCCAGCGACACCGCCAGCGTGATCATCAGCACCGCCAGTTGCGAGGCGCGCAGCGGGCGCACCAAAAAGCGCTCCATCAGCACGCCGAAGCCGGCAACCAGCAGCACGGCGATGGGGGCGGCGAGAAACAAGGGCACGCCCAGCAACGAGGTCAGCACGTAGGCGGCGTAGGCGCCGAGCGCATAAAACGAACCATGGGCCAGGTTGAGGATGCGGGCGACGCCGAAGATGAGGGTGAATCCCACGGCTAGCATTGCGTAGATCGCGCTGGAGACCGCGCCGTAAATCAGAATTTGAAGCATGAGGTCCCGCTGTTGGTGCCAGGAAGGGGGAGGCCGAACGTTACGGTTCGGCCTCCTGACTCGACGACAGCTAGTTGCTCATCCAGGGCGGCGAGATCATCGGGCCGGTGGCGGCTTCCTTCGGCCACACCACGACGCGTTCGCCGTTCTTCTGCCACTGCACGAACAGCAGGTTCTGCATGCCCGGCCCGGTTTTCACGTCGTGCAATTCATCGAACACGAGCTTGCCGGCGATGCCGACATGATCGGTCTTCTCCAGTTCCTTGATGACCGCGTCGGGCTCGATCGAATTGGCGCGCTTCACCGCATCGGCATAAATGTAGACCGCGTCATAGGCGCCGATCCCGGTATAGACCGGGGCGGTGCCGAAGCGCTTCACGAACTCGTCCCAGAACGGGATCGTCTTCGGCGTCAGTGGCGCGCGGATCGCGAACATGCCGACGGTTTCCGCATTGGCCTTGCCGCTGACGCGGGTGAAGAAATCGGCGTCCTGGCTCTTGACGTCGATGCCGCCGATCGGGATCGGCACCTGCGCGTCATGCCACTGCTTGACGAAAATGTCCGACGAGGCATGCGACAGCACGACGATGAGATATTGCGCGCCCGAGTCCTTGACCTTGGCGAACAGCGGCGAGAAGTCCGACGTCGAGGTATCGAAGAATTCCGCCAGCTTCACCTCGGTGCCGCCATCGGTGGCACCCTTTTTCAGGATCGGGACCAGGTCCTGAACCCATTTGGCATTCTCGCCGACGATGGCGATCTTGGTCATCTTCAACTCGCCCTTCAGCTTGCCGTTGATGAAGTCGACCAGCGCGCGGGCCTGGTGCGCAGCGTTAATGGGAAATGCGCGGAAAATGTACTTGTAGTTGTCGTAGTCGGATTTCACCTTGGCGGTGATGGCCGGCGAGGCGGCTCCCACGCCGATATAGATCGTCTTGGCGCTCGAGATGTGCGGCAACTGGGCGAGGGTAACGCCGCTGGTGTAGCCGCCGATCAGCACATTGACCTTCTCGTCGGCGGTGAGCTTCTTGATCGCGGCGATACCCTGTTCGGGGTTCTCGGTTTCGTCGGCAACGACGATCTCGAGTTTGCGTCCGAGCACGCCGCCCTTGGCGTTGATCTCCTCGGCGGCCAGTTTGGCGGCGTTCTGGGTATCGCGACCGACCTGCAGCTGCACCGAGGTGGGCACGCCGATCTTGATGGTCTGCTGCGCGGTGGCGGGATTGGTGATGGCAAGGGCGCCGGCAACGATCAGACTCGCAGCCGAAAGCGGCCTCATAAATGAGCTCATGACGTCTCTCCCTGATGCATCCGGATCGTTGTCCGATGCGTTCTTGGTCACGCCAGACTGCCTAGTTCCGTGATACCAAGTCAAGGAGGTTTGAAAGAGCGAACTACACTTCGCTGCAGAGGGCGCTGCAGCATGCGAATGGTGCGGGCATTGCTGCGACGCGGCCGGACGAGGCTACTGGCCGCCGCGCCCGTTGTTGCCGATCGACGCTGCAATCAACTCTGCGCAGCGGCTCAAATCGAAGTCCGGCGCAAGCAGATCGTCGAGACTAAGAGGGCATTCAGACGGCAACGTGAGCGCCGGCAGAGCGACCTGCTCCTGCGTCCAGGCATAAAAGTCGGCATCATACGCGCTGGCTTGCGCCGTCGCGTGCTC
Organism: Tardiphaga sp. vice304; assembly: GCF_007018905.1. Lineage (NCBI taxonomy): Bacteria > Pseudomonadati > Pseudomonadota > Alphaproteobacteria > Hyphomicrobiales > Nitrobacteraceae > Tardiphaga > Tardiphaga sp. vice304. The sequence goes on along the minus strand of NZ_CP041402.1, from coordinate 885,657 downwards.
GAGAACAGATTTGAAGATGTCCTCCCTACGGATCCAGCTCAGTATCCCAGTACAGGTAGTCGACCCAGCTATCGTGCAGGTAGTTCGGCGGGAACAGCCGGCCGTTGCGGTGCAACTGGTGCACGGTGGGGGAGAACGCGGTCTGCCGCGGGAACATGCGAGCCTGCTGGGTCGTCATATCGGCCTTGCGCAGGTTGCAGGGCGAGCAGGCCGCGACGACGTTTTCCCAGGTGGTCTGGCCGCCCTTCGAGCGCGGGATGATGTGATCGAAGGTGAGGTCGTCATGTGCGCCGCAATACTGGCAGGTGAAGCGGTCGCGCAGGAATACGTTGAACCGGGTGAAAGCGGGGTGCGTTGTCGGCTTGACGAAGGATTTCAGCGACACCACGCTGGGCAGCTGGATCTCGAAAGACGGGCTGTGCACCAAGTGATCGTAGTGCTCGACGATATTGACGCGGTCGAGGAACACCGCCTTGATCGCATCCTGCCACGACCACAGTGACAGTGGATAATAGCTCAGCGGCCGGAAGTCCGCGTTGAGGACCAGGACCGGCCAACCACCCTGCGAGACGTGTGCGTTCAAGTAACGCTCCTGACCCCACCCGACGCTGCGACGCAGCCAACACTGTCATACTACAGGCAGCGTGACGGCGTTGTGAAGGGTGTTGAACGGGATATCCCGGAAGGTGGCAGGACCCCGGATGGTCGCCTTGCCCTCGGACCGTACCGGGCCACTCCCGGTCTGCACTTGCGTCGTATTCGCAGTCCTTGCAGCGGCGCGGATTCCCCGACGGCGCGTTGACCGGCGCCGCTCAGACAGCGTGGTCGCTGACCGACGCGATCGCCCGTTCCGCAGCCGCATCGAACTGCGCCTCCAGCCAGGGCGACACGCCACGACCCTGCGCAACCACCTCCCGTGCCCACTGCACGTAATCGAGACGTCGCTGAACCGACCAGTCGGGCGCAGGGCTAGCGCTTATCGTGCGCAAGTTGCTGGTCTTGTCGGCGAGCTTTATCATCTTGGCCTCGCGGCTCTTGTGGCTGGTGGACGCGACCTGCCGAAGCTTGCGTTCAGCCTTCGGCAGGCTCTTGTCGTCGGTCACCTCCATGACGATGCCGGCGATCCTGGCGCCGAACTGCTGCGCAACCTGCTCCTCGGTCACGCCGACATCTTCCACCGCGTCGTGCAGGAGGGCGGCAATGACCAGATCCGGCTCTCGCCCGCCGGTCGCCTCGGCGACCAGGCTGGCGACTTCCAGCAGATGGTTGAGGTAGGGCTCCTGCGCGGCCCCCTTGCGGCGCTGATCGACGTGCCAGCGTGCGGCGGCGTCAGCGGCTTTCATAACGCGTACGAGATCGTTCATTCAAACTCCCTTGGACAAACGCCGTCGGCCAGCAACGGAACGTTGCTGTTGTCAGGCTTTGCGATGTGGTCATGCCTGCACTATACGAAGCGCACGATAGCGATGCAATGGCGTGACTACGCAAACGGCAATGAAATGCCTGAAACGCCAAGTCTCACCAGGGAATGGATTGGCCGAACCGATCGAGAAACCCGCCGGAATCGTCGGGTTGCAGCCCGTCGATCGCAGCCAGCAGGCAAGCGGCAGCGTCTGCCGGGGTTTGCACGTCGAGCCCGGTTTTCGAGAATGGTCCGGTGAGCGCGGTCGCGACGGTGCCTGGATGCAGCGCGACGCAGATCGCTTGCGGCCTGCGTCGCTTCAATTCGACCGACGCCGTTTTGACGAGCTGGTTGAGCGCGGCCTTGGCGGCGCGGTAGGCGTACCAGCCGCCAAGCTCGTTGTCGCCGATGCTACCGACCTTGGCCGACAGCGTGGCAAACACCGCCCGGCCGTCAGCGGCGAGCAGCGGCAAAAAATGCTTCATCAGCAGCGCCGGGCCGATCGCATTCACCGCAAAGGATTTCTGCATGTGATCGGGATCGATCTCACGCCAGCTCTTTTCGGGCTGGAAGTCGTCGTCATGCAGGAAGCCGGTGGCGTCGAACACCAGACGCAGCTTGCCGCCGCGCGCTGCAACCGCCGCAGCGGCCTGTGCGATGCCCGGCTCCGACGTGATATCGAGCGCCGGCGTACCCGAGCGGCTGAAGCGGACAACCTCGGCAAAATGGCCGCTGCTCTCCAGCAGTTCTGCGAGGGCGCCGCCGATCCCGCCGGAGGCACCGATCAAGACTGCAATGCCGCCTGCGGGGAATGAGTTCACGTTGCTGCTTCCATTCTTGTCGCCCGGATGACAATCCGGGGTCGGCTCATTTACCAGCGTCTCCCCCCGGATTGCGTCGATGCGCGCGGCGGGCCGACTTCATCCGGGCTACTGATTACACGCCTTCGCGCTTCTTGATCGCGTGATAATAGCTCCACCACAGATGCGCCGCCGCACCCCGCAGCGGGCGCCAGGGCTCGGCGAGCGGGGCCATCTGCTTTTCGGTCGGGCGTGCCGCAAGACCAAGGCCGACCTTGATGGCTTCCTGCAAGGCGACGTCGCCGGCCGGCCAGGCGTCGCCATGGCCGAGGCAGAACAGCAGATAGACGTCCGCGGTCCACGGGCCGATGCCGTGCAGCCGGGTCAGCGTCGCATGCGCGGCGTCGGCGTCTTCTTCCGCCAGTACGTCGAGATTGAGCCGTCCGGCGACCAGTTCGCGCGCGATGCCCTTCAGCGTCCGGATCTTCGCCGCCGAGAGACCAAGGCGGCCGAGCCGGTCGGTGCGCGCGCGGCGCACGGCGTCGTGGTGAAACGGCACAAACGCGCCGGTCAGCCGGCCCCAGATCGCCGAGGCCGAGGCCACCGAGAGCTGCTGGCCGCAGACGATCTGCGCCAATCCTTCGAAGCCGGGGGCGCGGCGCCGCAACGTCGGCGGGCCGGCAATCTCCAGCACCGGCGCAAGGCGGGGGTCGAGCCTGACCAGCGCCGCCACGGCGTCGTCGAGATCGGCCTGGCTGTTGAGGTGCACGGTCATCGCGATCTAGGATCATCACGTCCCGGACAAGAGTTCAATGCCACCCGTTTTCAGATTTGCGCCGAGCCCCAACGGCTACCTGCATCTCGGCCACGCCTATTCGGCGCTGCTAAATGCCGAACTGGCGCGGCAATCCGGCGGCCGCCTGCTGCTGCGGATCGAGGATATCGACCGCGCGCGCTGCAAACCGGCGTTCGAGGCGGCGATCTATGAGGACCTCGCCTGGCTCGGCATCGAGTGGGAGACCCCGGTGCGGCGGCAGTCGGAGCATTTTGAGCAATACCGGGCGGCCACCGACCGGCTGAACGCGCAGGGCCTGCTGTATCCCAGCTTCGAGAGCCGGGCCGAAATCGCCAGGCTGGTCGCGGCCGAACAGATCAGGGGCAAGTGGCCGCACGATCCGGACGGCGTGCCGCTGTATCCCGGCATTGCCAGATCGCTGACGCCTTCGGCGGTCGCCGAATTGCGCCGGGCGGGTGCTCCGACCGCGCTGCGGCTCGACATGGCGGAAGCCAGCCGCCGCGCCGGCGCGCTGCAATGGACGGAGTTCGGCGCCGGCCCGTCCGGCGAGAGCGGCGCGGTGGCGGCGCGGCCGGAGGCGTGGGGCGATGTCATCCTGGCCCGCAAGGAAATACCGACCAGCTATCATCTCTCGGTGGTGATCGACGACGCCCTGCAGGGCGTCACCGACGTGGTCCGTGGCCAGGACCTGTTCTGGTCGACCAGCGTTCACCGGCTATTGCAGACGTTGCTCGGGCTGGAGCCGCCGACCTACCGGCACCACCCGCTGCTGCGCGATGAGGGAGGCGGCAAGCTGGCGAAGTCGACCGGCGCCACCGCGCTGCGCGAGCTGCGCGCCCGGGGGGCAGGCCCGGCCGACATCCGGCGAATGATCGGCCTGCCAGCCGCCTGACTCGCTGCAAGCTTTCCGGGGGACGCACGGGGTCGACTACGTGACTCTTGAAGTCCCGCCATGCATGGTGATCGGGGATTGGGTGGAAGATACATGGCGCCAGTAAAGCGCCCGCCGCAGCCGCTGCGGAAGCGCACCAAACGAGTTGTGAAAACGCGCGTCGCCAAGACGGCGGCGGCGAAGTCGTTCGCCAAGCGCGGCGCGGTGCGTTCCGGGTCGATGGTCGAGGCCGCGCTTGCCGCCTTCGCCCACGAGGTTCGCACCCCCCTCACCGGCATCCTCGCGGTCAGCGACCTGCTCGCTACCTCGGATCTCGGCGAACGCGAGCGGCGCTGGGTCGACACCATCAAGGCCGGCGCCGAGCATCTGGCCGGGCTGGCGACGCTGTTCGTCGATGCTGCGCGCAGCAGCAATTCGCGGCTCGAGGTGCGCCAGGACTTCTTCGACCTGCGCTCCCTGGCGCGTAATTCCGGCGACTCGCTGGCCGGCCGCGCCGCCGCCCGCGGCCTGCAGTCCACCGTCACCATTTCCGAAAAATTGCCGGTCTTCGTGATCGGCGACCCGGTGCGGCTGCGCGCCGCGCTGGAGAACCTGATCGACAACGCCGTCAAATTCACCGATCGCGGCAGCGTCACGCTCAAGGTCGCGCCGGTGCGAGTGGCCGGCCGGGTCGGCGTCTCGTTCAAAATTGCCGACAGCGGCATCGGCCTGTCGCTGGCCGAGATCAAGAAACTGTTCCGGCCGTTCTCGCAAGCCAATGTCACCATCGCCTCGCGGTTCGGCGGCGCCGGGCTCGGCCTGTCCTCGGTGAAACAACTGGCGCGCGCGATGGGCGGCGACATCGTGGTGGCGCAGCGGCCGGGCGGCGGCACGATCTTTACCCTGACCGTGACGCTGGCCAAAGCGAGCGGCCCGGTCAGCGCGGCGTCGGACACCGACGATGACGACCCGTTCGGGCCGCGCGAGACGCTGCGCGTGCTCAGCGTCGAGGACAATCCGTTCGGCCGCGTCGTCCTGAACACGATCCTCACCGAGCTGGGCCATCAGGCCGAATTCATCGGTCGCGGCGAGGCCGCCGCCGAACGGGTGGCGCAGGGCGCGTTCGATGCGGTGCTGATGGACATGGTGCTGCCGGGCATCAACGGCGTCGAGGCGATCAGCCAGATCCGCGCGCTGGACACCCCGCAGGGCCGCGTCGCCATCATCGGGGTGTCCGGCCGCGGCGACGACGAGGCGGCCTCGCTGGCCGCCGGCGCCGATGCATTCCTGACTAAACCTGTGTCTCCACGGGGGCTAGCGACTGCGCTGCTTGAAGCGAGACGCCGCGCGGTAGCCGTGACTTGATGATGGCGGCGTTGAGTTCGCCGCCATAGACGAAGATCGCGGCGATGAAATACAGGAACACCAGCGCAATGATCACCGAGGCCAGACCCGCATACATCGTGACGTAATTGTTGGCGAAGCGCGCCAGATACAGGCCGAAACCGATTCCCGATACGAGCGACGCCAGCATCGTGAACACGATGCCGGGCAGGATCTGCATGAAACTGCGCCTTCCTGCCGGCAACCAGGCATGCAGCATGAACAGCACCACGATCATCGCCGTGATGGTAATTCCGTAGCGCGCGATGTTGAGCGGCGTCTCATTACTGGCCACCACCAACGGCACATAAAGCCGCACGATCTCCAGGATCAGCGGCCCGAGCACGATCAGAAACGCCATCGCCAGTGCGGTGACCGCGGCGAGCAGCGTGTAGCCGATCGATTCCAGCCGCAGCCAATACCAGCGCCGCGGCTCGATGACGGCATAAGCGCGGTTCAGCGCTACCCGCAAACTCTCGATGCCGTTGGAGGCGAAATAGACCGCCAGCACCAGGCCGATGGTCAAGGCGTCGCCGCGGGTGGTGGTCAGCACGTCATGGATCTGGCTGGACAGCGTGCTGGCGACCTGCTCCGGCCAGACCTGCAGCAACAGCCCGGCGGCCTGGTCGGCAAGGTCCTCGGAACCGAAGAATCCCGCCAGCGAGGCCAGCACGATCAGAAACGGAAACAGCGCCATCAGCGACGACAGCGCGATATGGCTGGCGATCGCCCAGCCATCATCGGCGAGAAACGTATAAAAGGCGTCCAGCCCGACATCGTAGACGTAGCGAATCTGCCTCACATATCACCTGGTTCGGGCGGCAGGGGCGCGCTGCCAGCATGACGCTAGTATTTGATAATTACGGATAAAACGCCAGATCGTTGCACTGCGGCGGGGATTTTCCGGGCGCTGGCGAAGCGCGGCTGGTGGTGATATGGAGCTGATATGACATCCTTCCTGAGCCAATTCCTGCTGCCTATCGCGGCCGGCGCGGTGGCCGTGGTGCTGCTGCTCGGCCTGTTCAACATGATGCGCGGCGGTTCGCCGAACCGCTCGCAGAAATTGATGCGCTGGCGCGTGGCGCTGCAGTTCGTCGCCATCGTGCTGACCATGGCCACGGTGTGGGCGATGGGAAGATAAAGCGAGATTTCGTAGTGTGGGCAAAGGCGCACTTGCGCCGTGCCCACCATCCCAGCGGCGAGCGCAACGGTGGGCACGCTGCGCTTTGCCCACCCTACAGCCTGCATTCCGGAATTCATTCATGGTCGTTCTCAACAAGATCTACACCCGCACCGGCGATGACGGCACCACGGCGCTGGGCTCCGGCGAACGGCGGCCGAAATATGATCTGCGGATCGAGGCCTACGGTACCGTGGATGAGACCAATGCCGCGCTGGGCGTGGTCCGGCTGCATCTGGCGGCGGCGCCCGCGCTGGACGCCATGCTGATGGCGATCCAGAATGATCTGTTCGACCTTGGGGCCGACCTCGCGGTGCCGCAGCGCGACGGCCGCGCCGAGCGGCTTCGAGTGCTGGCTAGCCAGGTCGACCGGCTGGAGCGCGATATCGACGCTTTGAACGAGTCCCTGACCGAGCTGACCTCTTTCGTGCTGCCGGGCGGCACGCCGGCTTCGGCGCATCTGCATGTCGCCCGCACGATCTGTCGCCGCGCCGAGCGGCTCATGGTGGAACTCGCCGCCCGGCCGAACGAGCCGGTGTCTGATGCCGCGATCCAGTACATGAACCGGCTGTCGGACTTCCTGTTTGTCGGCAGTCGGTCGCAGAACGACAACGGGGCCGGCGACGTGCTGTGGGTACCCGGCAAAAATCGATAAACTGCCGGCAAAAGCGGGCAGCTCCCACCCGCCCTTTTCGGTTTTCGCGCGTTGACCCCGGTTGGCCGGCGCTTTAGGTTCCGCGGCCAAGCTTCAAGTGCTGCGTCAAACGAAGAAACTCACACGAAAGAGGATCGATGAAGATTCTGGTGCCGGTCAAGCGAGTGGTCGATTACAACGTCAAGGTTCGCGTCAAGTCCGACGGAACCGGGGTTGAACTCGCCAACGTCAAGATGTCGATGAATCCGTTCGACGAAATCGCCGTCGAGGAAGCCCTGCGCCTGAAAGAGGCCGGCAAGGCGACCGAAGTGGTGGTCGTGTCCATCGGGCCCGCGCAGGCCTCGGAAACCATCCGCACCGGCCTCGCGATGGGAGCCGACCGCGGCATCCTGGTCAAGGTCGACGGACCCGTCGAGCCGCTGGCCGTCGCCAAGATCCTCAAGGCCGTCGTCGCGGAAGAACAGCCCGGCCTGGTCATTCTCGGCAAGCAGGCGATCGATGACGACTCCAACCAGACCGGCCAGATGTTGGCCGCCTTGCTCGGCTGGTCGCAGGCGACGTTCGCATCCAAGCTCGAAGTCGAAGGTTCGGATTTCCTGGTGACGCGCGAAGTCGACGGCGGCTCGCAGATCGTCAAGCTGAAGGGTCCGACGATCGTTACCACCGATCTGCGTCTCAACGAGCCGCGCTACGCCAGCCTGCCCAACATCATGAAGGCCAAGAAGAAGCCGATCGCCGACAAGACCGCCGAGGAATACGGCGTCGATGTCACGCCGCATCTTGAGATCATCAAGACCACGGAACCCGGGACCCGCAAGGCCGGCGTCAAGGTCAAGGACGTCGCCGAGCTGGTATCCAAACTGAAGACCGAAGCGGGGGTGATCTGATGACCACACTTCTCATTGCCGAACACGAACACGACATCCTCAAGGACTCCACCAACAAGGCGTTGACAGCCGCGACCGCGCTCGGCGCGGAAGTCCACGTGCTCGTCGCCGGTGGCGGCGAAGGCACCAAGGCCGCGGCCGAGAAGGCTGCGAAGCTGGCCGGCGTGACCAAGGTGCTGATCGCCGACGACGCTCTCTATGCGCATGACCTGGCCGAGCCGCTGGCCGCGCTGATCGTGTCGCTGGCTCCGGCCTACGACGCCTTCGTGGCGCCTGCCACCTCACGCTTCAAGAATGTGATGCCGCGCGTCGCCGCCCTGCTCGACGTGATGCAGGTGTCGGAAATCACCAAGGTGATTGCACCCGACACCTATGAGCGCCCGATCTATGCCGGCAACGCGATCCAGACCGTGAAGTCGAAGGACGCCAAGAAGGTCATCACCGTGCGTACTTCGACCTTTGCCGCAGCCGCCGGTGAAGGTGGCAGCGCGTCGATCGAATCCGCCACCGCGGCGGCCGATCCGGCGCTGTCGACCTTCGTCGGCGAGGAAGTCGCTAAGAGCGACCGTCCGGAACTGACCTCGGCGAAGATCATCGTCTCCGGTGGCCGCGCCATGCAGAGCCGCGAGAACTTCACCCAGTACATCGAGCCCCTGGCCGACAAGCTCGGCGCCGGCGTCGGCGCCTCGCGTGCCGCGGTGGATGCCGGCTACGCGCCGAACGACTGGCAGGTTGGCCAGACCGGCAAGGTGGTAGCGCCGGAACTGTACATCGCGATCGGGATTTCCGGCGCGATCCAGCATCTCGCCGGCATGAAGGATTCCAAGGTGATCGTCGCGATCAACAAGGATGAAGACGCGCCGATCTTCCAGGTCGCCGATTACGGCCTGGTCGCGGACCTCTACCAGGCAGTACCGGAACTGACCGCAGCGCTCGGCAAGTAACCGCGCTAAGGTCGATGAGAAACGCCGGCCGGGATCAGAGGACTTCGGCCGGTGTTTGTGCAATAACAGGGGGCGGTCGCGGTGACGCAGCCGGCCACCCGATCAGATGACAAGATGGCGGTTATGATCAAGAAAGTCGGCGTGATCGGCTCGGGCCAGATGGGCAACGGCATCGCACATGTCGCGGCCCTGGGCGGCTTTGACGTGGTGCTCAACGACGTCTCGGCCGAGCGGCTGAAGTCGGCGATGGCGACCATCAACGGCAATCTGTCGCGGCAGGTCGCCAAGAAGATCATCACCGAGGACGCCCGCAAGTCGGCGCTCGACAGGATCGTATCATCGGATGCGATGGACGGTCTGTCGGATTGCGACCTCGTGATCGAGACAGCGGTCGAGAAAGAAGAGATCAAGCGCAAGATTTTTCACGATCTCTGCGCCGTGCTGAAGCCGGAAGCGATCGTGGCCTCCAACACCTCGTCGATCTCGATCACCCGGCTGGCGGCGTCCACCGACCGCCCGGAAAAATTCATCGGCATTCACTTCATGAACCCGGTGCCCTTGATGGAGCTGGTCGAACTGATCCGCGGCATCGCCACCGACGACGCGACGTTCGACGCCTCCAAGGAATTCGTCAGCAAGCTCGGCAAGCAGATCGCCGTCTCCGAGGATTTCCCGGCCTTCATCGTCAACCGCATCCTGCTGCCGATGATCAATGAGGCGATCTACACGCTGTATGAAGGCGTCGGCAACGTCGAGGCGATCGACGCCGCGATGAAGCTCGGCGCGCACCACCCGATGGGCCCGCTCGAACTGGCCGACTTCATCGGCCTGGATACCTGCCTGTCGATCATGCAGGTGCTGCATGAGGGCCTGGCCGATTCCAAGTACCGCCCCTGCCCGCTGCTGGTGAAATATGTCGAAGCCGGCTGGCTCGGCCGCAAGACGCAGCGCGGCTTCTACGACTACCGCGGCGACAAGCCGGTCCCGACGCGGTAATCCGTAGCCCGGATGAAGTCGTCGCGCGCGCAGCGCGTGGCGACGCAATCCGGGGCAGCGAGCGCGCAGACCCCCATCACTTGACGTACTGCGCCTCGCCCATCCCGAACGACCAATTCTCCGGCAGCACCTCGACGAGATTGATGAACACGTCCTCGGGCCGCAGCCCGGGATCGGCAGCAAGTAACTCGACGATGCGCCGGTATAGCGCCCGCTTCTTCTCGCGCGTCCGGGTGTTGCTCACCGTGAGCTGGATGATGACGAAGTCGTCGCTGCGGTCGATGCCGAGATAGAAACGGTCGAAGATGAAATCCTCGCCGTCATGCTCCGTGATCGTGACAAAGCGGTCGCGGTCCGGCACGTCGAACGTATCGCGCAGCGCCTGATAGACCGCTTCGGCAATCGCCTGGCGATAGGCGGACGGCTTGCCCCGCAGCAGTGAAATACGAACCAGCGGCATGGTGGTCTCCTGTGATCAATTCCGATGCCGCAAACCTAGCCCCACATTGATCATTGGAAAACGATATGAAATGATATTTCAATGATACCAGATTTAAATGGTGGCCGATGAAGACGCTGGATGTCGAAGCCGTGCAGGCCTTTGTGCTGGTGGCCGATCTCGCCAGTTTCACCCGAGCGGCCGAGGCGATGGGCAGCACCCAGTCGGCCGTTAGCCTGAAGATCAAGCGGCTGGAAAGCGGGCTCGGCAAGCGGTTGTTGGAACGCACGCCTCGGCTGGTGCGGTTGTCATCGGAGGGGACCGCGTTCCTGGCGTCTGCCCGCCATCTGGTCGCCGCGCACCAGGCGGCGCTCGGCGCGTTTGCGGTCGAGCGCCGCCGCCTGGTGGTCGGGATCAGCCATCATCTGGTCGGCGCCGATCTGGCGCAGGTGCTGACGCGCATGAACGCGACCGATCCCGCGCTGGTCATGGAGCTGCATATCGAGACGTCGCGCCTGATGCTGGAGGCGTATGACAGCGGCACCCTGGACGCCGCGATCGTGCTGCGCCACGATTCCCGCCGCCGCGACGGCGAGCTGTTGCTGACCGAGGAATTCGGCTGGATGGCCTCGCCCGACTTTCGTCATCAGCCCGGCGAGCCGTTGCGGCTGGCCACCCAGGCCGAGCCCTGCAACGTGCGCGCGATGGCGATCGGTGCCCTCGATGCCGCAGGTGTCGCGTGGGAGGAAGTGTTCGTCGGGGGCGGGGTCGCGACCATCGGCGCGGCGATCTCGGCGGGCCTCGCGCTTGCCGCGCTGGTTCGCCGGGTGGCACCAGCAGGCAGCGTCGATGTCGGTCCACGGCTCGGCCTGCCGAAATTGCCTGATGGCGAGGTGATGCTGCATTCCAGCCTCACCGACGCCCGGGCGCGCGGCGCGCTGCGTACGCTGGGCGCCGCCTTTCGGTCCCATGCACGCTGAGGCGGCGACGATACGATCGCTCGGCACTGAGGTGTACGGCAATCCGGAATGGCACGGCTGCGCTGGCGATCCCGGCGCCTCGTGCCTAGATACCGTAGAACGGCAAGCCGCCCAGGAGCCACCCATGACCGTGCTTTCGATCCTCGACCTCGTCCGCGTCACCCAGGGAACCGACGCGCGCGGGGCGCTCGACAATGCGCGCGACCTCGCCGCGCATGCCGAGCAATGGGGCTACCAGCGGTTCTGGGTCGCCGAACACCACAACATGGCCGGCATCGCCAGCGCTGCCACCTCGCTGGTGGTCAGTCACATCGCGGCCGGCACCAAGACCATCCGCGTCGGCGCCGGCGGCATCATGCTGCCCAACCATGCGCCGATCGTCATTGCCGAACAGTTCGGCACGCTGGCGCGGCTGTATCCGGGCCGCATCGACCTCGGGCTCGGGCGCGCCCCCGGCACCGACCAGATCACCATGCGCGCGCTGCGCCGGACGATGACGAATTCCGACAATTTCCCGCAGGACGTGATGGAGCTGCAGGCCTATTTCGCCCCTGTCGGGCCGAACCAGAACATCCAGGCGGTCCCCGCCGCCGGCACCGACGTGCCGCTGTGGATCCTGGGCTCCTCGACCTATGGCGCGCAGCTCGCCGCCGCGCTCGGCCTGCCCTACGCCTTTGCCTCGCATTTCGCGCCGGAGGCCTTGATGCAGGCGCTGCAGATCTACCGCGAGCGCTTTGAGGCGTCCGAGCAGTCGGCGAAGTCACATGCCATGGTCGGCGTCAACATCATCGCCGCCGATACCGACAAGGAAGCGAACCGCCTGTGGACCACGCAGCAGATGTCGTTAACCAACATGGCGCGCGGCACCCGCGGCCTCAGCCAGCCGCCGATCGACGATATCGAAACCTACTGGTCGCCCACCGAGAAGATGCAGGCGATGCGGATGCTGTCGCTGTCCATCGTGGGATCGAAAGAGACCGTGCGCGCCGGCATCGCGGCCCTGGTCGCCAAAACCGGCGCGGATGAATTGATGATCGTGTCGGACGTCTACGACCACCAGGCGCGGCTGCATTCCTACGAGCTGATTGCGCAAGCCAACGCGCAACTCGCCGACGCGCCGGTCAGCGCGGTCGCCTAAAGCTCAGATCGCCGACGCGACGGCGTTGAGGCCGATCAGGCGGGCCAGCGATCGCACTTCGCGCTTCTGGTCCTCGCGCAGCTGAACCAGCAACGGCATCGCGGCCGACTTCAACTGCTGGACCTCGGCGCTGGCGGGATCGAGCGGCGCGCTGCCACCGGGATTGGCGAGACGCGCCGCGTGAATCTTCCGCGCGACGGCGCGCAGCGCGTCTTCCACGGCGGGCCAGTTCTGCTGCTGTGCGGCGGTGAGGTTGAGCCGGCCCTTGATGGCGGCGATCTGCGCGTCGCTGAGCAGCGAATAGTTTTTGTGGCCGGACGGCGCGGCCAGTTTCGGCCTGGCGGGCTGCTGCGAGGGGATCACGATCGGCGCCAGTACAGTATTGCCCGGGCCGGCCAGCGGACTATCCGACGCGAAGGCCTGGCGCAGCGAATCCTCGGCCAGCGCGAAGGGGGCCGTGACCAGCCGGTCCTTCTTGTTTTCGCGATTGGCCACCGGGCCGCGCGTCACCGCCACTGAACTGACGGCGGCCGGGTCCGGCGATGGCGCGCTGTCGCGGCCAAGGATCGCCGCCACGGCGGCGCCGACCACGATCACACCGACCAGCGCCAGAATGAGCAGCGTTCGCGTCAAGCCACTCCTCCGTTATCGACGAACCGCCTTTATCGCCGTGAGATGTGCCGGCGAATTGCGGCTGAACCATGCCGCGGCGGTATCGCGATACGTCAGGCGGCGACGAGACTATAGGCTTCCTGGATGTCAGAGACGATATCGGAAGCCTCCCACAGCGCTTCCGGTTCGACTCGCTCGATGCAGATGGTCCAGTTCGCGCCTTTCGAGCTGCGCGGGCTGGAAACGACGTCGAAAGCGACATCGCGGCACAGCGGATGGCGTTCGAATGCAAAGGCGACCCGCGCCTTGATCTCCTCGATTGACGCCGGTGTCTTCGCAGAAAAAACAGCGAGGTCCATGACAGCTCCCCGAGCCAGGCCGCGATATGCGGCCGATCCTGGGCTATTGATGGAACCAACATGGTTAACAGATGGTAAATTCCGCAGCCCGCTGCATTACGGCCCCGGACAAGCCGCCCACGACCGGGATGGCGTAGCGGCTGCTACCCCAGCAACTGGTCGAGCCGCTCGCGCAGCTGCTCCTGATGATATGGCTTGGCCAGCCGCGGCAGATCAAGCTGTGCCCCTTCGGGCAAATCGGCATAGCCGGTGGCCAGCAGGATCGGCAGCGACGGCCGCAGCTCGCGGGTCGCGGCCGCCAATTCGATGCCGGTCATGCCCGGCATCACATGGTCGGTCATCATCAGGTCAAGCGGCTCGCCGCTGTTGAGGATGTCCAGCGCGTGGCGGCCGGAATTGGCGCCGATGATGCGGTGGCCGAGGTCTTCCAGCATTTCCGTCGTCGACATCGCAATCAGCGGGTCGTCGTCGACGAACAGGATCACCGCCGACCGCGCGGCCTGGCGCGTGACCTCGGCGGGACCGACGGTTTCCAGCGCCTTGGTGGTCACCGGCAGGATCAGCGTCGCGGTGGTGCCGCAGCCGACCACACTGGACAATTCCAGCGTACCGCCGAGTTGCACGGCCAAGCCATGCACCATCGAGAGCCCGAGCCCGGTGCCCTTGCCGACCGGCTTGGTCGAAAAGAACGGTTCGATCGCCTTCGTCAGCGTCTCCGGCGACATGCCGCCGCCATTGTCGATCACCGAAACCTTGAGATAGTCGCCGGGGTTGAGGGCCGCGTCACCCTTGCCGGCGCTGTATTCAGACACCCGGATATCGATCGAGCCCCCGTCCTGCATCGCGTCGCGGGCGTTGATCGCCAGGTTGAGGATGGCCAGCTCGAGCTGGTTGGCATCGATCCGCGCCGGCGGCAGGCCATCGGGAATGTCGAGCCGCAGCGCCACGCGCGGCCCGAGCGAACGCTCCAACAGATCGATCATGCCCCGGATCAGGCCGCCGAGATCCACGGCGACGGCCTTGAGGTCCTGCTGGCGCGCGAAGGCGAGCAGCCGCTGCGTCAGCGAGGCGCGGCGTTCGGCGCCCTGCAGCGCGCCGTCGATCAGCCGATGCAGGCGCGGATCGTCGGGAATCCGCTTGCGCAGCAATTCAAGATTGCCCATCACGGCCATCAGCAAATTGTTGAAATCATGCGCGACACCGCCGGTGAGCTGACCGATGGTTTCCATCTTCTGCGCCTGGCGCAGCTGCTCCTGTGCACGCTCGCGGGCGGCGACCTCCTTCATCAGGTCGGCGGTGCGCTCCTCGACACGCTGCTCGAGCGTCGCCGTGAGCTCCGCCAGCGCCGAACGCTCGGACGTCAACTGGTCCAGCAGCGTATCGCGCTCGATGTCGGAGGTCTTTCGCGCGGTAATATCGACGCAAACGCCGACCAGCGACCGCGCTTGGCCATCGGGATGACGGACAATGCGAGCGCGCGTCTCGACCCAGTGCACCGAACCATCGGGCCAGACATTGCGGTACTCGACATTGTAGTCGGCGCCGTGCCGCAAGGCGGCGTCGAGCTCGACCTGGCGACGCTCGCGGTCATCGGGATGAATGGAAGCCTGCAGATCGTCGAACGTGAAAGGCTCGGTCGGGCCGCGCCCGAAGAAGGACTTGCAGGTATCCGACAGCTCCAGCTCCATGCCCGGCAGATGCAATTCCAGCGCACCGAGGCGCCCGGCATTGAGCGCGGTCTGCAACAGCCCCTCGCTCTCGCTCAGGTTCTCGAGAATGGCGCGGGTCTGATACTGCCGGCGCCGGCCGCGCACGGCGGAGCCGATCACCGAGATCAGCGTCGTCGGGTGAAAAGGCCGCTCGATGAAGGTGACGTTGCCGAGCAGATGCCCGAGCCGTGCGGCGTCTGGATTTCGCTCCGGCCCGCCGCCCTGATGTGTCAGCAGCACGATCGGAAAATCCGACCATGACGGCTGTTCGTGCAGCCATTTGCCCAAACCGCGCAAATCGGCTGTCTTGATGGCTTCGTCGGCGATCACCGCGCAGCCGGCGCCGCCTTCGATCTCGTGCAGCAGTGTCGCGAAATCCGGACAGGCCTGTGCGTAATAGCCGGCCTCCCGGATCAGTGCTTCAGCCACAACGGCATCGCGCCCCTTTGGCGCGAGAATTACTGCACGCTCGGAGGACAGACCGGGTTTCACGTGGCCTGCTCCTCCAGCAATGCGGCGCCGCTATAGATCGGCACGCCACGCAGCACGCCCTGGAATTCGGTCAATGGCGCGCCGATGGTCAGTCCGCGATGATCGATCCGGTATTCGCGGATCGTGTCCTCATGGCTACCGGTGCGCTTCTTGATCACCGAGACGGCGCGCCGCACGCTGCCAGTGGCTTCAAAGTAGCGCAGCAGGATTACCGTGTCGGCAAGATAAGTGACATCGATCGGCGCCTTCATGTCGCCCACCAGCCCGTGCTGTGCCACCGTCATGAAGGTCGCCGCACCGCGTCGGTTCAGATACTGCAGCAGCTCGTGCATGTGCAGGATCAGCGAATTTTCCTCCGGCATCGCCGCCTGGTAGCCGTTGAGGCTGTCGATCACCACGGTCTTGATATCGTGCTCGTCGATCTGCCGGCGCACCCGATGGGCGAATTCGCCGGGCGACAATTCGGCGGCGTCGACCTGTTCGACGACCAGATGCCCGGACTTCTGCATCGCGGCGAGATCAATGTTCATCTTCTTCATGCGATCGAACAGCAGTCCCAGCTCCTCGTCGAATACGAACAGCGCAGCCTTCTCGCCGCGTCGGATCGCGGCGACGACATTGGTGATGGCGACAAGCGACTTACCGGTGCCGGCAGGCCCCAGCACCAGCGTGCTCGACCCGGTCTCGATGCCGCCGCCCAGCAGCTTGTCCAATTCGGCAATGCCGGATGACTTTGTCGAGCGCGCCAGCTGGCTGCGATATTCCGAGGCCACCAGGCGCGGAAACACGTTGAGGCCGCCCCTGGTGATGGTGAGGTCGTGATAGCCGCCGCGAAACTTGACGCCGCGATATTTGATGACGCGGGCGCGGCGGCGCTCGGCGCCGTAGGCCGGCGCCAGTTCTTCAAGCCTCAGCACCCCGTGCGCGACGCTGTGCACGGTCTTGTCGGCGACCTCGGCAGTGAGATCATCAAGCAGCATGACCGTGGTGCCGAACCTGGCGAAGTAATGCTTGATGGCAAGGATCTGTCGGCGGTACCGCAACGAGCTCTGCGCCAGCAGCCGGATTTCCGACAGGCTGTCGAGCACGACGCGCATGGGCTGCACGCGCTCAACGGCCTCGAAGATCTGCTTGGTGGTTTCGCCAAGTTCGAGGTCGGAAGAGTACAGCAGGCTTTGCTGCTGATCGGAATCCAGCAGGCTTTCCGGCGGCAGCAGTTCGAACACCTCGATGCCGTCACCGAGCGTCCAGCCGTGCGACGCCGCACCATCGCGCAGTTCGGCTTCGGTTTCCGACAGGGTGATGTAGAGCCCCTTTTCGCCCCGGCGTGCGCCCTCCTGCAGGAACTGCAGCGCGACGGTCGTCTTGCCGGTGCCGGGCGCGCCTTCGACAAGGAAGACATGACCGCGCGAAAAACCGCCCGAGAGAATATTATCCAGACCCCATATTCCGGTCTGGGCTCTGTCGGATAATGCTGGCATCGAACTCATACGGCCCCCTAACGGCCAATAACCTCCATGCAATCAGACGGTTCCATCGTCGACTGGATTTTTCGCATGTCTGGAAGCGTACCCAAGCCTATCGCTTTTCGATCACCAGGCTCTGCACCGCGCGGCCAAAATAGCCGTTGACGTCGGCAAGTTTCGAAGCCGCCAGACCGGTGCCGTCCGGACCGATCCAGCTTTCGGAATCCAGCAGGATCCAGTCACCGACCGGCGGTCGCGCCAGGCTGACGGTGAGGTCGGCATTGAGGAAGGTCCAGTGCTCGAACGGCAGCACCGCCGAAGAGCCGTTGCTGAAATCCGCGGCGACCACGGCGCGCATCACCTGCGAGGTGGCGGCGCCTTCGATCAGGGACCGGTCGAGCCGGTACCACATCGCCCCCGGACCCGATGCCATCAATCCACCGCCGCGCACCACGCAGGTTGACAGGCCGCTCATGAAGGCATTGCCGGGCCGGCGGTTCAACGGCAGGCCGCTATCCGGCCCCGGCAGCGCAAGCGGCGGATCGGTGATCTCCGGCGGCAGCGGCTGCGGCTCGCTGCGCATCTTCAACACGCTGGCGCGCGCGACAATCACGTTATTGGCAAGCAGGGTGATACCGCAGAGCTGGATTTTCCGTCCCTCGCGCAGCACCTCGGTCTGATAGGTCAGCGGCGCCACCGGCACCGGCCGCAACAGATCGATGGTCACGCGCACCACCTGCATCGGCGATGCCGTCGGCATCTGCTCGGCCAGATAGGTCACCAGCGCCGATGGCGCGGAGCCGTGCTGCATGGTCGCATTCCAGGGACCGGCGGCATGCGGTGTGGTGAGGACGTGGTGGCCGTCGAGCTGGTAAATGAAGTCCATCGGAACGGGGAGCTTTCTTACTTCCTTCTCCCCTCGCGCGAAGCGAAGCTTCGCTAGGTGGGAGAAGGTGGCGCGGGCGAAGTCCGCGACGGATGAGGGGGAGCGACAGGCTCGGAGTCTGTGGCACCCCCTCACCCGTCTTCGCTTCGCGAAGCCACCCTCTCCCACCTAGCGAAGCTTCGCTTCGCGCGGGGGAGAGGGAAGGAAGAGCGGCGCGTTAAACTACAGCGCCGGATCGATCGCTTCGTCGTATTCCTTCTTCAATCGCGCGACCAGTTCGGCAACCGGTACCACCTTGGCTACGCTGCCGATGCCCTGGCCGCTGCCCCAGATTTCCTTCCAGGCCTTCGGCTTGGCGCGCTCGCCCGACGCATCGGTGCCGAAGTTCATCTTGGTCGGATCGGACTCCGGCAGGTTGTCGGGGTCCATGCCGGCGGCGACGATCGAGGGTTTCAGATAGTTGCCGTGCACGCCGGTGAACAGGTTGGAGTAGACGATGTCTTCGGCCGTCGAGGTGGTGATCATGTCCTTGTAGCCCTGCACCGCGTTGGCTTCGGTGGTGGCGATGAAGGCCGAGCCGATATAGGCGAAGTCGGCGCCGAGCACGCGCGCGGCGCGGATCGCGCGGCCGTTGGCAATGGCGCCGGACAATGCGATCGGGCCATCGAACCACTGCCGGGTCTCGGCGACGAAAGCGAGCGGCGAGATTTCGCCGGCATGGCCGCCCGCGCCGGCGCAGACCAGCACCAGGCCGTCCGCGCCCTTCTCGATCGCCTTGTGCGCGAACTTCTGGTTGATCACGTCGTGAAACACGATGCCGCCCCAGCCATGCGCCGCCTGGTTCAACTCCTCGCGGGCCCCCAGCGAGGTGATCATCATCGGCACCTTGTGCTTCTCGCACAGCGCCATGTCCTGCTCGAGCCGGTTGTTCGACTTGTGGACGATCTGGTTGACGGCAAAAGGCGCCGAGAGACGGTCGGGATGCGCCCGGTCGTGGGCGGCGAGTTCTTCCTTGATCTGCGACAGCCATTCGTCGAGCAGCGCCGCGGGACGTGCGTTCAGCGCGGGAAACGATCCGACGATGCCGGCCTTGCACTGCGCGATCACAAGCTCGGGCCCCGAGATGATGAACAGGGGCGAACCGATCACCGGAATCGTCAGGCGGTTCTTGAACAAAGCAGGCATCGACATGGGAATTCCTCGGTTGCTTTTCTTGGCGGGATCGCGGGCACGGCGTCTTTGCGCCGGCCGTTCTGGCGGGCGGACGATGCCAGAAGCGAGGCCAACATGGCAATCGCGCCGCAGCCAGATCGGCTGCCCGAAAAAGCAGCTATTGGCAGAGCGCCCGCGTGACGAAATTCTCGGTCTTGCAGTCGCCCTCTTCCGGCTTGCGGCCGGGTATCATCGCCTTCGGCGAGCAGCTCTGCGCGGCATCGGTATCCATGCTCTTGCCCTCCTTGAAGCCCTTGCTCTGGCACAACCGGTCGGAGGCGGTCTTGCAGTCCGGTGCACCATTGGCGGCAAGCGGGCAGGCCATGCGGCCTTTGACCATCGTGGTCATCTTCGGCATCACATCGAGGCTGTCGCCGGGCAGCTTCAGCGCCGGCAATGCCGGCCACATGGAGGTGGAGTTGTTGAACAGCTTGCCTAGTTCATGGATCAGGCCGGGATTTTCCGGCGGCGCGGCCGGTGGCTCCGGAGCCGCCTGCACCACGGCCGGCGGATCGGGCGGCACCACCGGTCCCGGCGCCGGCGCGATCTGGATGATCACCGATTTGGACGTCGCGGCAGGCGGCGTCTGCGACCAGGCACAGGCCACGGCCGCGGCAAGCACAAAGGTAGCCAACACCGCAACAAGGAAGCTGCGCAGCAGGAGGCTCAGCGGGTTCGCCTGATCAGACATGGTTGGAAACGTAGCCCGGTGTCGGCGCCGGGGGAAGCGCTTCGGATCAAACCAGGCGGAAGGCAAGGACGAAGCCGAGCACCAAGGCCATCGCTGCGAGGGTGACGACCAGACCCAGGTGCTTCTCGATGGTTTCACGGATAACGACGCCATAACGATTCAGCAAAACCGCGACAAGGAAGAACCGACCGCCGCGCGCGATCAGCGACATAGCGATGAACATCCAGATGTTATAATTGGCGAAGCCTGACGTGATGGTGACAAGCTTGAACGGGATCGGCGTCAGGCCCTTCAGCAGGATGATCCACGCGCCGTATTGCGCGTAACCCTCGCGAAACGCTTCGACCTTGTTGCCATAGCCGTAGAAGTTGATGACCCACTGCCCGACGGAATCGTACAACAGGGCGCCGATCGCATAGCCAACCAGGCCGCCCGCAACCGAGGTGATGGTGCAGAACGCGGCGTAGAACCAGGCCTTCGGCGGCCGGGCCAGCGACATCGGGATCAGCATGACATCCGGCGGGATCGGAAAGAACGAACTTTCCGCGAACGACACCATTCCCAGGATCCAGAGCGCATAGGGCTTGTGAGCGGCGTCGATGCACCAATCGTACATTTTTCTGAGCATGGCCGCGATGAACCATCCTCATCGCGATTTGTCCATGCCGGGGATATGACGATCTGCTGGATCGAGCTCTGAACCGCGACAATTGGTCGCCAGAATACGCACAGGCGACACGCAGCAACGCCGGCCGCGGGTGGGCGGCCGACGTTGTCCTCGACTTCAGGCTAGGCGATCAGTAATGGCCGTAGTAACCCGGACCATATCCGCCGCCGCCGTAATAGGCAGGGCCGCCGCCATAATAGCCGGGGCCGCCATGATAATAGCCGGGGCCGCGGTCGTAATAATAATCGCGGCGGTGCTGGGAGGCCGCAATCGCGCCGATCGTACCGACAATACCGGCAAACGCGGCCAGTCCGGCCGCATTACCGTTGCCCCGTCGGGCATAGTGCCGGCGACGTTGCGAACTGAAGTCGGTGGCGTCGCTGGCGCCCTGCGTCGTTACGCCCTGTTTGGCCGCCGGCGCGGCCATGACGGCCGTCGGCGCTACTGCCGCGATAGCCACCGCGGCGACGGTCGCCAGAACGGCGGCGCGGGCGGTGGTTGAAAACCTGCTGTGTGCGAACATCTGAATGTCCTTCCGTGGTCGCTGACCCCTGCGGGGTTCGAACAGTCAACCCGCCGAAGCACTATGGGTTCCCGAACCCCAATGCAGGGTGAACGCTCGGTGTCGATTTCAAGGCAGTCACCCGCCGTTCAGCTTTGGACGATAGGGTGCGGGGCGGAAGATGTCGCATGCCGGCGACATCCATCGAACCTGTCGTCGTTGTGACACTTGGCACGGGTCCTGCTGTGGTTTGCCAATGACATCTTCCGCACCCCATCTCCCGAGACGGCTGACCTGGCTGGTCGGCATGCTGCTGCTGGCCGGTACCGCGCCGGGCCGCGCCGTGGAGCCGGCCAAGTCCCCGGCCACGATCCAGTTCACACTCGACCGGCCGATCGACGCGATCGCCGCTCCTTTTGTGCTCGCCAACGTCCGCGGACTGTACCGCGCCGAAAATCTGGTGGTCTCCACCAATGTGGCGGCAGGTAGCAAGGAGACGATCGCGCGCGTGGCCGCGGGCGCCAGCGACATGGCCCTGGCCGATCTCAACGCGCTGATCCGCTACCGCGACGCCGCCGATGCGGCGCCGGTCAAGGCGGTCTTCGTGCTGCTGAACAAGGCGCCCTATGCCGTGATCGCGCGGCGCAGCCGCGGCGTCACCGGGCTCGCCAGTCTCGAGGGCAAGACGCTGGGCATCGCCGACGGCGATCTGGCGATCCGGCTGTGGCCGGCGCTGGCGAAGCGCAACGACATCAAGCCGGCCAGCGTGAAGCAGGAAAAAATCAGCTCCGCCGTGCGCGAGCCGATGCTGTCGGCCGGCCAGGTCGATGCCGTCACCGGCTTCTCCTACGCCTCCCCGGTCAATCTGCGCGACCGCGGCGTGCCGTCCGCCGACCTTGCGGTATTTCGCTTCGCCGATTATGGCAGCGCCGCCTATGGCCTTGCCATCGTCGTCAATCCGAAATTTGCGGCGGAAAAACCCGACGCGGTAAGCGGCTTCCTGCGCGCCGTGACGGCCGGCACGCAACTGGCGATCCAGCAACCGGACAAGGCGATCGACGCCGTATTGGCGGAAATGGACAACGGAACGCGTGAACTCGAACTGGAGCGACTGCGTACCGTGCTGGCCGACAATATCCTGACCGACGATGTCCGCCGCGACGGCCTGGGCGGTATCGACGCGACACGTTTCGCCGCCGCGCTGGATGAGATCGCCGAAGACCACGTCTTTCGCAAGCGGCCGGCAGCCGCGGAGATTTTCGACGGATCACATCTTCCGCCGTTGGCCGATCGCACCATCGACTGACGAAATGAACTGGAACAAGGTGCCGGCGCGGGTGTATAGCGGCATCAACCGGCCCGGTTACGCCGCGATCTTTCCTTTCTAGCTGCGAGTGCATCCCATGATCCGCATCTACACTCGCGTGCTGCAATTGCTTGGCCGCGAGCGACGGCTCGGCTGGATTCTCGCCGCCGCCAATCTGCTGCTGGCCGGCGCGCAATTCGCCGAACCGGTCCTGTTCGGCCGTATCATCGATGTGCTCTCCAGCAAGGCCGCCACCGGCCCGCAGGACGCGTCGGCATCGCCATGGCCGCTGCTGGCCGCGTGGGCCGCGTTCGGGCTGTTCGGCATCGTTTGCGGTGCCATCGTCTCGCTCTACGCCGATCGGCTGGCGCACCGCCAGCGCCAGAAGGTACTGACCGATTATTTCGAACACATCATGCACCTGCCGCTGATCTTTCATACCGGCACCCATTCCGGCCGATTGATGAAGATCATGCTGCAGGGAACGGACGCGCTATGGCGGGTCTGGCTCGGCTTTTTCCGCGAACACTTTGCGTCGATCGTATCGCTGCTCGTGCTGCTGCCGCTGTCGGTCTACATCAACTGGCGGCTGGCGATCCTGCTGGCCGTGCTCTGTGTGGTGTTCTCGGTGTTGACCACGCTGGTGGTGCGCAAGACGTCGGGCATGCAGAGCGAGGTCGAGGCGCAATACAGCGATCTGTCGGCGCGTGCCTCGGACTCGCTCGGCAATGTCGCGCTGGTGCAGAGCTTCGCCCGGGTCGATGCCGAGGTTCAGGGACTGCGCACCGTCGCCGACCAATTGCTGATGGCGCAGATGCCGGTGCTGTCGTGGTGGGCGATGGTCACCGTGATGACCCGCGCCTCCACCACCATCACGGTGCTGGCGATCTTCACGGTCGGCATCGCCCTGCTGCAAAAGGGCCTGTGCACGATCGGCGAAATCGTGATGTTCATCTCGTTCGCCACCATGCTGATCCAGCGGCTCGAACAGGTCGTCGGCTTCATCAACAGCGTGTTCATGGAAGCGCCGCGGCTCGAGGAATTCATCAACGTGCTCGACACCGTGCCCGCCGTGCACGATCGCTCCAATGCGGTCGATCCGGGACGGCTGACCGGCGAGGTCGAATTCCAGAACGTGTCATTCTCCTACGAGCGCGATCGTCCGGCGATCGAGGACCTGTCGTTCGTGGCCCGACCGGGCCAGACCATCGCGCTGGTCGGCGCCACCGGCGCCGGCAAATCGACCGCGATCGCGCTGCTGCATCGGGCTTTCGATCCGCAATCCGGTTCGATCCGGATCGATGGCATCGACATCCGCGACATGACGCTGGCCGGGCTGCGCCGGAACATCGGCGTCGTGTTCCAGGAGCCGCTGCTGTTCAACCGCTCGATCGCCGACAATCTTCGCGTCGGCAAGCCGGACGCAACCGATGACGAATTGCGCATCGCCGCCACCCGCGCCCAGGCGATCGACTTCATCGACCGTGGCGAGCGCGGCTTCGAGACCAATGCCGGCGAACGCGGCCGTATGCTGTCGGGAGGCGAACGGCAGCGGCTGTCGATCGCCCGGGCGATCCTGAAGGATCCACCGATCCTGGTTCTGGATGAAGCGACCAGCGCGCTCGACGCGGTGACCGAAGCCAAGCTCAACGTGGCTCTCGACGAAGTGATGCGGGGTCGCACCACCTTCGTGATCGCGCACCGGCTATCGACCATCCGCAATGCCACGCATATTCTGGTATTCGATAGCGGTCGCGTCATCGAAAGCGGAACGTTCGATGAACTGGTGGCGCGCGGCGGGCATTTCGCCGATCTCGCCAACGCGCAATTCATGGTGCAGGACCATGCCCGCGCGAGCGTCGCCACGCCCGACGGTGCAACGACGCTGTAGCCGCCAGGCCGCGGTCGAAATTTGGCCCCTTTCATCGTCGAATTAGGGATCTTGACCACTGTTCTGATGATTTTAGCCGGTATAGGTTTGCAGCCGTCACCGTTTGATGGCCGGATCGTATGAAAATCCAGAACCTTCCACTCCAGGATGTCAGCCCGCGGCACAGCCGAGCGGCAGGCGACCGGACAACAATCGGAACCGGATAGTGCAGCTTCTTTCCGCCTCGTCTCGCCGGCTGTCCGCCAATTGGATCGTCCTCGTCGCAGCACTCGCGCTCGCGAGCTTCGCGCCGCGCGCCGTGCAGGCCGAGGCGTTGTTGGTGGTCGAAGTCGAGAGCGGCAAGGTGCTGCAGGCGGAAAACGCCACCTATCCGTGGTACCCGGCGTCCGTGACCAAGATCATGACCGCCTATGTGGTTCTGAAGGCGGTGAAGGAAGGCAAGATCAATCTCGACTCGCTGGTCACCGTATCGCCGATCGCCGCGGCACAGGCGCCGTCGAAGATGGGTTTCAAGGCCGGCACCCAGCTTACCGTCGAAAACGCGCTGACGATGATGATGGTGAAATCCGCCAACGACATCGCCGTGGTGCTGGCCGAAAATATCGGCGGCTCCGTCGACGGTTTCTCCGACATGATGAACGCCAATGCCGCGCGGCTTGGCATGACCCAGACGCATTACGTCAATCCGAACGGGCTGCCGGCCGATGGCCACGTCACCTCGGCACGCGATCTGGCGATCCTGGCGCGCGCCATCATTCACGACCTTCCCGAATATGAGTATTTCGTCCACATCCCGTCGATGAAGTTCGGCAAGCGCGTGACGCAGAACTTCAACCGGCTGATCGGCCGCTTCCCCGGCGCCGACGGCATGAAGACCGGCTTCATCTGCGCCTCCGGCTACAATCTGGTGGCCACCGCGACGCGCAACGGCAAGCGCCTGGTTGCGGTGGTGCTGGGCTCGAGTTCGGGCCAGGCCCGCGCCATAAAGGCCGCACAGCTCCTGGAGCGCGGTTTCGCCAACAACAATCTGACCTGGCTGCGCCCCGCACTCGGCACAGTCGATAATCTGGCGCCGATCGACGCCGCGCCGCCGAACCTGCGCGACGAGATGTGCGGCCCCAAGCGCAAGCGCCCGGCCTCCGACGCCGACGAAGAAACCGTCGCCAGCTCCGAGGCCGGCAGCGACAAGGTGATGACCTTCTTTGCCGCCGGCCTGCAGCCGCCCACGCTGCGGCCGGTCGACATGATCGCGGCGGCGCCGGCGCCGTCCGAGCCGGTCATCGTCTATATCGGCCCGAAAAAGACCGGCGCCGATCTGATCGCCGCCAATGCGGTGGAAGAAGCCAAACAGACCCCGAAGGCTAAACCGTCCAGGAAGCGGGCGGTCGCGGCGAAACCGGACGCGACCGACGGCAAGGATGCCAAGCCGTCCGCCGCCGGCAAGCCCGCGCTGAAGCGTGTCGTGATCCAGCCGGAGGCGCCGGCCAAGCCCGCCGCGGCGAAGCCTGCGGCAGCCGCCAAACCGGCGATAGCCGCTAAACCAGCGACGACATCGCCAGACAAGCCGAAAGCCGCAGCCCGGCCGGCGCCAAAGGCCACCACCGGCGAGGCCAAGCCGGCCGCGACCCCGCCGCGCAGCTAAGCCGTTGATCGCCCGCGACGAATGGACCGCCGCCAGATTGCGGCGCGGCTTGCTATCTGTTGCGGCTTTGCTCAATACTTCCCCAAAATAATCCAAGCCAAGGGGGAACGTCATGGAGCGAATCTGGCTCAAGCAATACCCGGCCGGCGTACCGGCCGATATCGACCCGTCGCAATATCCGTCGCTGGTCGCGCTGCTGGAAGAAAGCTTTGCCAAGTTTCGCGATCGCAAGGCCTTCATTTGCATGGACAAGTCGATCAGCTACCGCGAGCTCGACGAATTGTCGCTGGCGCTCGGCGCCTATCTGCAAAGCCGCGGCCTCGCCAAGGGCGCTCGCGTCGCCATCATGATGCCGAACGTGCTGCAACATCCGGTGGCCACCTCCGCCGTGCTGCGCGCCGGCTTTGCCGTCGTCAACGTCAATCCGCTCTATACGCCGCGCGAGCTCGAGCACCAGCTCAAGGATAGCGGCGCCGAAGCCATCATCGTGCTGGAGAATTTCGCTTCCGTCGTGCAGCAGGTGATCGGCAAGACCGCGGTGAAGCACGTCATCGTCGGCAGCATGGGCGACCTGCTCGGCCTCAAGGGCATGATCGTCAATCTGGTAGTTCGCCGGGTCAAGAAAATGGTGCCGACGTGGTCGCTGCCGGGCTCGGTGACGTTCAACGAGGCACTCTCCGCCGGCCGCAGCGTGAAGATGAACAAGCCGGCAATCGGCCCGGACGACGTCGCCTTCCTGCAATATACCGGCGGCACCACCGGCCTCTCCAAGGGCGCCACGCTGCTACACCGGAATATCCTGGCCAACGTGCTGCAGAACGACGCCTGGCTGCAGCCGGCGCTGCGCAAGCCGCCGCAGGTCGATCAGTTGTTCATCGTCTGCGCGCTGCCGCTGTATCATATCTTCGCGCTGACGGCCTGCTTCCTGCTCGGGATGCGCGCCGGCGGCGTCAACCTGTTGATCCCCAACCCGCGCGACATGGCGGGATTCATCAAGGAATTGATGAAGTATCAGGTCAACACGTTCCCCGCCGTCAACACGCTGTACAACGGCCTGCTCAACACGCCCGGATTCGATCAGGTGGATTTCTCCAAGCTGAAGATTTCCAATGGCGGCGGCATGGCGGTGCAGCGCGCGGTGGCGGAAGCCTGGGCGAAGCGAACCGGCTGTTCGATTGCCGAGGGCTACGGCCTGTCGGAAACCTCGCCGACGCTGACCTGCAACCCGGCCGACATGGACCAGTTCTCCGGCTCGATCGGCCTGCCGGTGCCGTCCACCTGGATCTCGATCCGCGACGACGACGGCAACGAAGTGCCGCTCGGCGAGCCCGGCGAGATCTGCGCCAAGGGCCCGCAGGTGATGTCTGGCTACTGGAACCGGCCGGACGAGACCGCCAAGGTGATGACATCAGACGGTTTCTTCCGCACCGGCGACATCGGCATCATGAACGCCGACGGCTACACCAAGATCGTCGACCGCAAGAAGGACATGATCAACGTTTCCGGCTTCAACGTCTATCCGAACGAGGTCGAGGAGGTGCTGGCCAGCCATCCCGGCGTGCTGGAATGCGCGGTGATCGGCGTCAGTGACGCCCGCACCTCGGAAGCCGTGAAAGCGTTCGTGGTGAAGAAGGACCCGAATGTCACCGCGGAGGACCTGATCAAGTTCTGCCATGCCGAACTGACCAACTACAAGGTGCCGAAGAAGATCGAATTCCGCACCGCGTTGCCGAAGACCAATGTCGGCAAGATCCTGCGCCGCGAATTGCGCGACGAGAAGCAGTCCGACGCGGCGGCGTGAGTCCTCCCACTCGGCCGTCATCCTGAGGTGCCGTCGCGCTTTGCGACGGCCTCGAAGGATGGCCGCAATCGCTAGCGCCCATGGCCGCATCCGTCGAGGCTCGCCCTTCGGGCGAGCACCTCAGGATGACGGGGACGGAGCTATTCAGCTCCCGCCCGCGTCAATTTCCTTCGATCACGAAAATGGTCTAAGAAACCCTCGCAAATTTCCTGGAGAGATCGACGATGACCATCAAAGTTGGCGACAAGCTGCCCGAGTCCAAGTTCCGCGTTATGACTGCCGAGGGTCCGGTCGAGAAAACCACCGACGACGTGTTCAAGGGCAGGAAGGTGGCGCTGTTCGCGGTGCCCGGCGCCTACACCGGCACCTGCCACAAGATGCACCTGCCCAGCATCTTCCTCAACGCCTACGCCATCAAGGACAAGGGCGTCGACTCGATCGCGGTGATTTCGGTCAACGACGCCTTCGTGATGAACGCCTGGAAGAAGGACACCGACCTGCGTGACGAGGCCATCTTCCTGGCCGACGGCAACGCCGATTTCGCCAAGGCGATCGGCATGGAAATGGACGGCTCCGGCTTCGGCCTCGGCATCCGCTCCAAGCGCTACTCGATGCTGGTGGAAGATGGAATCGTCACCAAGTTCAACCCCGAGCAGAGCTCGGGCAAGGTGGAAGTGTCCGGCGGCGATACGTTGCTCGGCCAGCTGTGAGCTGAAAGGCTCGCTTCTTTCTTCCCTCTCCCCCGCGCGAAGCGAAGCTTCGCTAGGTGGGAGAGGGTGGATCGAACGCGAAGCGTTCGAGACGGGTGAGGGGTAGCAGCAAGCTCCGCGCATTTTTGCTACCCCTCATCCGGCCCGGCCTTCGGCCGCGCCACCTTCTCCCACAAGGGGAGAAGGAAGAAGAGCCCCCTCGCTACTTCTTGTTCTTGTTCTCGATCAGCCCGTCGCGCGACAATTGATCGGCGCGTTCGTTCTCGACGTGGCCGGCGTGGCCCTTGACCCAGTGCCAGCGCACCTCGTGGGTCTGCAGCGCGGCATCCAACCGTTGCCAAAGATCGACGTTCTTCACCGGCTTCTTGTCGGATGTCTTCCAGCCATTGCGCTTCCAGCCGTGGATCCAGGTCATGATACCGTTGCGGACATACTGGCTGTCGGTGTGAAGATCGACGCTGCACGGCTTCTTCAGCGCTTCCAGCGCCGAGATCGCCGCCATCAATTCCATGCGGTTGTTGGTGGTGTGCGCCTCGCCGCCCTTCAATTCCTTTTCGGCATCGCCGAACTTCAGAATCGCGCCCCAGCCGCCGGGGCCGGGATTGCCGGAGCAGGCGCCGTCGGTATGGATCAGAACGGGGGTCATGCGGGCAATCCGGAAACTTCAACGCCGTAATCGGCCATGGTCTTCACCGATTGGTGGAAGCGCAGTTTCCGCACATATTCCAAGGGGTCCTTCAGCTGCACCAGGGCGCCGGGCGGCACGTTAAGCAGATCCACCAGCCGCGTCAGCAAGAACCGCAAGGCCGCGCCGCGCGCCAAGAGCGGCAAGGCTGCCTGCTCGGCCTCTGACATCGGACGCTCGCGGTTATAGGCCGCGAGAAACGCCCGCGCCTTGGTGACGTTAAAGGAGTGATCGGGCTCAAAGCACCAGGCGTTCAGGCATATCGCGACGTCGTAGGCGAACATGTCGTTGCAGGCGAAGTAGAAGTCGATCAGTCCGGACAATTCCTCGCCGAGGAACAGCACATTGTCGGGAAAGGCGTCGGCATGGATCACGCCGCTGGGCAGATCGCGCGGCCAGCGGCCTTCGAGATAGTTCAGCTCGGAGGCGAGGAATTCGCGCAAGCCCGGCTGCACGTCATTGGCGCGCGACGCGGCAGCGGCAAACAGCGGCCGCCAGCCCGACACGGACAGCGCATTCGGCCGGCTCATGGCGAAGTCCTGTCCGGCCAGATGCATCTTCGCCAGCGCGCCGCCGATGCCGGCGCAATGTGCAGCGTTCGGCTTGCGCGGCCACACGCCCTCGAGGAAGTCGATGATCGCGGCCCGACGCCCAGCGAGCGTGCCGAGCATGGTGCCGTCGCGCATCTTTACCGGCTCCGGGCAGGGAAGGCCGTGCGAAGCCAGATGCGACATCAGGCCGAGGAAGAACGGCAGATCGCCGACCGCCGTCCGCTTTTCGTACAGCGTGAGGAAGAACGATCCCGACGTCGTATGCATCAGGAAGTTCGAGTTCTCGACGCCTTCGGCGATGCCCTTGTAGGACAGCAGCTCGCCGATGTCATAGGCGGCGAGAAACTCCGACAATTCATCGGCGGTAACGTCGGTATAGACCGCCATGGAGATTACGCCGCGTCGGGACGCAGCGAGCGCGGCAGCGGGAAGAATTCGTTTTCTTCCGCGGCCGACACGGTCTCGACGTGCAGTTCGTAACGCTCGGCAAAGGCGCCCATGATCTCCTCGACGATCACTTCCGGCGCCGAGGCGCCCGCGGTGATGCCAAGGCTCTGGATGCCGTCGAACATCGACCAGTCCAAATCGGCAGCGCGCTGCGCCAGCACGGATACCTTGCAGCCCTCGCGCTCGGCAACTTCACGCAGACGCTGCGAGTTCGACGAATTCGGCGCGCCGACCACGATCAGCGCATCGACCACCGGCGCAACCTTCTTCACCGCAAGCTGGCGGTTGGTGGTGGCGTAGCAGATGTCTTCCTTGTGCGGCCCGTTGATGGTCGGGAAGCGGCTCTTCAGCACCTCGACGATTTCCGCGGTGTCGTCGATCGACAGCGTCGTCTGGGTCACGAAAGCGAGGTTGTTGGGGTCCTTCGGCGTGAAGGTCGCGGCATCATGCGCGGTCTCGATCAGTTCGACCGCGCCGACCGGCAGCTGGCCGAGCGTGCCGACCACTTCCGGATGGTGCGAATGCCCGATCAGCAGGATCTCGCGGCCGCGCTTGAAGTGGATCGCCGCCTCGCGGTGCACCTTGGTGACCAGCGGACAGGTGGCGTCGAGCGAGAAGAAATTGCGCTGCTTGGCGTCGGCCGGGACCGATTTCGGCACGCCATGGGCGGAAAACACCACCGGCGCCGAGGTATTGTCGGGAATTTCGGCCAGTTCCTCGACGAAAATCGCGCCCTTGGTCTTCAGGCTGTCCACGACATATTTGTTATGGACGATCTCGTGCCGGACATAGACCGGGGCGCCG
This sequence comes from Tardiphaga sp. vice304, assembly GCF_007018905.1. Classification (NCBI taxonomy): domain Bacteria; kingdom Pseudomonadati; phylum Pseudomonadota; class Alphaproteobacteria; order Hyphomicrobiales; family Nitrobacteraceae; genus Tardiphaga; species Tardiphaga sp. vice304. The sequence goes on along the minus strand of NZ_CP041402.1, from coordinate 854,753 downwards.
TGGATCGCGAGCGCGCGTTCCACGGTATCGATGGCCCGTACGACGCCCGCGCAGAAGCCGCGAGGAGAACAAAGCACGATCTTGAGAGGCGGTTTGGCCGACATAAGGGGCAATCCAGGGGTTATCGAGGTCCGAAACACCGAAAACGGCCGGAACCGAGCGGTAAATTCGACAGATAATACGGCAAAGTGCCAGTTAGAGGAAGGACTTGGGGCCGTCCGGCCGCGCTGTCAAGGCTGAACAGTCTTCCATTGCGCGGTTCACCCCGGACAGACTATATACAGCCTGAATTCCCGTCATCCCCGATGACCAGACGGCTCCGCCTCTCGAAAAGGTGGGCGGAGCGTAAAGGAGATTTGCCATGAGCAATGCACCGCTGATGCCAAAGGCGACTGCCGTGTGGCTGGTCGACAATACCGCGCTGACCTTCGACCAGGTCGCCGATTTCACCAAGATGCACCCGCTGGAAATCCGCGCCATCGCCGATGGCGACGCCGCCCAGGGCATCAAGGGCAGCGACCCGATCTCGAACGGGCAACTGACCCGCGACGAGATCGAAAAGGGCGAGAAGGACAAGAATTATCGCCTCAAGCTCGAGGAGAGCAAGGTGATTCTGCCGCCGGCCGCCAAGAAGAAGGGCCCGCGCTACACCCCGGTGTCGCGCCGCCACGAGCGGCCGAGCGCGATCCTGTGGCTGGTGCGCAACCATGCCGAATTGAAGGACAGCCAGATCATGCGGCTGGTCGGCACCACCAAGACCACGATCGCCTCGATCCGCGACCGCACGCACTGGAACGCCTCGACACTGACGCCGATGGATCCGGTGACGCTGGGCCTGTGCTCGCAGATCGAACTCGACTTCGAAGTTCAGCGCGCGGCGAAGGAAAAGCCGACCGACACGCCCTATGGCGGCGCGACGCTGCTACCGGCTTCCGAGACCACCCGCAAGGACGAGTTCGAGGATAGCGAGCGCAGCAGCGACGACCTCAACGTCGATGCCGTATTCGCCAAGCTCAAGGGCATCGGCGGCGGCAAGAAGCACGACGACGAGGAAGAATAGGCACGCGCGCGGCTTTCGCGACGCGCCTCAACCATTTGAAAAAAAACGCGGCGAAGCCATTCGCCGCGTTTTTGTTGAAGGGTAGGGTGGGCAAAGGCCGGCGCGCGAAGCGCGACGAACGTGCCCACCATCAAGCGCAGCGCTGCACATGGTGGGCACGGCGCAACGGCGCCTTTGCCCACCCTACGCGACTACGGATCGACGATCAGGCTCACGCCTTCTTCAGAAACTCGACGCGCAGCACCAGGCCCTTGACCTTGTCGGTGCGACCTTCGATTTCGTCGGGGTCGTCGGTGAGGTGAATGTTCTTGATCACGGTGCCGCGCTTGAGCACGGTGGACGAGCCTTTCAGCTTCAGATCCTTGATCAACGTGACGGTATCGCCCTCGGCCAATTGCGCGCCGTTGGCATCCCTGACCTTGATGTCCATGATCTATCCTTTTTCTTCCTTCTCCCCTTGTGGGAGAAGGTGCCTTCGCGAAGCGAAGGCGGATGAGGGGGTGAGGATCGCGCATGCGGGCCCCCCCCCTCACCCGTCTCAATCTCGCTTCGCTCGATTGATCCACCCTCTCCCACAAGGGGAGAGGGGAAGCAAGAAAGCGCGGCGCCCATCACAGGATAATAGCCCACCGCAGAGGCATCGACAAAAAAAACGCGGCACCGGTTCGCACCGGTGCCGCGCGTAAACTCGTCAGATCAGAACTTGTAGGTAATGCCGGTGCCGATCAGCCACGGATCGAGCTTGACCTGGCCGGTGATCGCCGCGCCGGAGGCCAACGTGCCGTTCCAGTCCGGGCGCAGCCAGAGCTTCTTCACGTCGACGTTCCAGCCCCAGTGCCTGTCGATCATGTAGTCGAAGCCGAACTGTACCACGGGCGCGAAGGAATCGTGCAGGTGGCTGTCGACGACGCGCAACCCGGCGCCGTTGGTCACATTGCCGGCGGACTGGCTGAAGAACCAGGTGTAGTTGACGCCCGCGCCGACATAGGGCTTGAACGCGCCGAATTCGGTGAAGTGATATTGCAGCGTCAGGGTCGGCGGCAGCAGCCAGGACTTGCCGACGTCGAGGCCGTCGATCGATCCGGTGCCGGTGACATGATGCTTGGTGACGCCAAGGATGAGTTCGGCCGCGATGTTCCTGGTGAAAAAGTAGGAGATATCCAGTTCGGGCACGACCTGGTCCGAGGTCTTCAGGCCGGAATTTGCCACGCCATTGACCGAACCGCCATCTTCCGGGATCACGCCGAGCACGCGCAGGCGGATCATCCAGGGATTCCAGGCCTCGACGAGCGGAGCCTTGTAATAGGGTGCTTTGGTGGCGAGATCGGCGGCCTGCGCGGTCGCTGCCGTGCCGGTTAGCGCCGTCGCCATCATCAGCGCAGTCACAACTTTCTTCATCGAATTTTCTCATCCCCTCAATGTCAGCTCGAACGTTTCAGCTGGCTCGGAGATGAAAGACGACAGGCGGTCTCTGGAAAAATTGATCTCAGTCAACTATTCGAGGACACGCGGCGGTTGCACGACGACCGTTGCCTTGAAGTCACAGCGGCCGTGGGCACAAGCGGCTCAGGGCCTGCCGGGATTGTTCAGCATGTATTCGCCGAGATTGCGCTGGGCGCGATCGGCCCGCTGAATCGAATTGCTGCGCTGAACATCGCGGTTCTTGCGGCATGCGGCATAGTCGGCCGAGCCGACGACTACGCCGTTGGCGCGGCAGATCGCGTCGTCATCCTCGCCGAGGCTCGACACCGGCACGTCGCTGCGCCGCGCGCAGGACGCCAGCGCCAGAGCGGCCAGCGTCAGCGCGATGAGATGGGTTCTGGTCGGGCGCATGCGGAAATCCTGGAGGCGAGAGATTAGCGCCGTGTTTAGCGCGAAATGCGGGGATTGTAAGGGGGGCCTTGGCTGTCATTCCGGGATGCGACAGACGGCGAAGCCGGTTGGCGCAGGCCTCAGCCACTCCAACTGGAGTGGCGGGGAATCCCGATGTTTTGCGCTGAACATTTCGGGATTCCGGGTTCGATCGCGCTGACGCGCTCTCGCCCCGGAATGACAATCAAACCCTGCCCTTCAGCGCGTCGCCGATCTCGTCGAGCACGCGGGCGTCTTCGATCGTCGCCGGCATCGCCCAGGCATCGCCGTCAGCGATCTTCTTGATGGTGCCGCGAAGAATTTTTCCCGACCGCGTCTTCGGCAGCCGGCCGACGGTGATCGCCAGCTTGAACGCCGCCACCGGCCCGAGCTTCTGGCGCACCAGCGCCACCACTTCCTTCTCGATCTCGGCATGGCTCTTGGTCACCCCGGCCTTGAGCACCAGGAAGCCGCACGGCGCCTCGCCCTTGATGGCGTCGCGGATGCCCAGCACGGCGCATTCGGCGACGTCGGGGTGGCTGGCGAGAATCTCCTCCATGCCGCCGGTCGACAGCCGGTGACCGGCGACATTGATGATGTCGTCGGTGCGACCCATCACGAAGACATAGCCGTCGGCGTCGAGATAGCCCGCGTCGGAGGTTTTGTAATAGCCGGGGAATTCGTTGAAATAGGCTTCTTTGCAGCGCTCGTCCTGCTCCCAGAGTGTCGGCAGGCAGCCCGGCGGCATCGGCAGCTTGATTACCAGAGATCCCATCGTGCCCGCGGGCAAGGGCTTGGCCGCCTCGTCGACCACTTCCACCTTGTAGCCGGGCATCGGCACGGTCGGCGAGCCGTGCTTGACCGGCAGCAGGCCGAGGCCGACCGGATTGCCGGCAATGCACCAGCCGGTCTCGGTCTGCCACCAGTGATCGATCACCGGCTTCTGCAACTGCTGCTCGGCCCACTCTACCGTCGGCGGATCGGCGCGCTCGCCGGCCAGGAACAGGGTGCGCAGATGCGACAGATTGTATTTGCGGATGAAGGTGCCGTCGGGGTCTTCCTTACGGATCGCGCGGAAGGCGGTCGGCGCAGTGAAGAAGGCGACCGCCTTGTGCTCGGCAATCACCCGCCAGAACGCGCCTGCGTCCGGGGTGCCGACCGGCTTGCCCTCATACATGACCGAGGTCGCCCCGTGCAGCAGCGGGCCGTAGATGATGTAGCTGTGGCCGACCACCCAGCCGATGTCGGAGCCGCACCACCAGACCTCGCCGGGCTTCACGCCGTAGAGATTCCACATCGACCATTTCAGCGCGACGAGATGGCCGCCATTGTCGCGCACCACGCCCTTAGGCTTGCCGGTGGTGCCCGAGGTATAGAGGATATAGAGCGGATCGGTCGCCAGCACCGGCACGCAAGGAGCGGATTTCTTCGCCGCGATCGCCTGGCTGCGTAGCTCCGCCCAGTCGTGATCGCGCCCCGCTATGAGATCGCAGGCGTGCTGCGGCCGCTGCAGGATGATGCAGGCGGCCGGCTTGACGCTGGACAGCGCGATCGCCTCGTCGAGCAACGGTTTGTACTGTACGAGGCGGCCGGGCTCGAGGCCGCAGCTGGCGGAGAAGATCAGCTTCGGCTGGGCGTCCTCGATACGGGTGGCGAGTTCTTTTGAGGCAAAGCCGCCGAACACCACCGAATGCACCGCGCCGATCCGCGCGCAGGCCAGCATAGCGATCATCGCCTCCGGCACCATCGGCATATACAGAATGACACGGTCGCCCTTGGCGACGCCGAAATCCTGCATGATGGCGCCGAGCGCCTCGACCTCGTGCAGCATTTCGGCGTAGGTGTATCGGGTGATGGTGGTTGGTCCGGTAGGATCGGCCAGTGGCGAATCGTGGATCAACGCGACCTGGTCGGCACGGCCGCCCGCGACGTGGCGGTCGAGCGCATTGTAGCAGGTGTTGACGACGGCGCCGGCGAACCAGCGGCCATACAGGCCCATCGAGGGATCGAATATCTTTCGCGCTGGCTCGATCCAGTCGATTTCGCGCGCCGCCTCGCCCCAGAACCCCTCGGGGTCGGCGATCGAACGGGCGTGGGTCTCCGCGTAGCGGCTCTGGTCGTGAATGGTCATGACGTATCTCCCGGCCCCGGTCGTTACGCCGGAGGCACGGCCGGCATTGTTACCCGATGAAGCATTATTTCAAGGGCGGTTTTGTCGACCTTTGATTGCCATATCGGCACCGATCTTTTCCAACTCCAGCGCCAGCGCCTTGAAATTGGCCCGCGCCGCGGCGTGCTGCGGGTCGATCTTCAGCGCAGCGCCGAAATCGGCGAGCGCGCGTGGCCGGTCCGCCCGGCTGCGATGCAACTCGCCGCGGGTGTTGAAGACGTCGGCAAGCTTCGGATCGAGCCGCAGCGCCACATCAAAATCGGCAATGGCGCGGTCGATGTCGCTGCGGCGCTGATAGGCCGCGCCCCGCGCCAGCAACGCCTTCAGGCGATCGGCGCGTTGGGTTTTGTCGTTGTCGATCAACGCATCAAAGACAGAGATCACGGAATCGTCGATCCCGGAGGCGATCGCGGCCACGCAAGGCGCGGAATCGACAGCGGGATCGGCGGGCAGCCCGGACGGCGCGGCGAATGCGACGACCGACAACACGGAGCACGATGCCAGGATGAAGGCAAATTTCCCGCGACGCTGCATTATTTCAGCAACCCCTTTTCCCTGTAGTAACGGATCGCGCCGGGGTGCAGTGGCACCGGGCCGGGCTTCGCGGCCGTCTCGCGCCGGATGTCGCTGCCGACCATATGGGCGACGGCGAGTTCCGGCAGCGAGTCGAATACCAGCTTCGTCATCCGGTAGGCCAGGTCGTCCGACACCGCCGCGCTGGTGACGAGATAGTTCATCACTTGTGCGGTCGGCAATGCTTGATCCTGGCCGCGATAGGAGTTGGCGGGGATGACCCCGGGCCTGAACGGGGCGCCCATTTTCACCACTACCGGTTTCGGCACGGCGATGAAAACGATGTCGTTGTTGTCGCTCAATTCCTTCAGCGCGGTGACGCCAAGGCCGGCGGATTGCAGCGTGGCATCGAGCTTGTTCTGCGCCATCGCCTGCGCGGAATCGCCGAACGACCTGTGCTCGATCCGTCCGAGGCGGCTCTCCTTCAACCCGACGGCCGCAAGAATTACGCGTGCATTCAATTCGGTGCCGGATTTCTCGGGGCCGACCGACAGGCTTTTGCCCTGGAGATCCGGCAGCGTGCGAATTCCGCTGGCCTTGGTGGCGACGATCTGGATGAAGCTCGGATACAGCGCGCCGATCACACGCAGGCCGTCGAGCTTGCCATCGAAGCCGGCTTCCGTTCGGCCCTTCCAGGCGTCCTGCAGCGCGTCGCCGAGCGCGAAGGCGATCTGACCGGTGCCCTGCTGCAGCCGCATCAGGTTCTCCACAGACCCGTCGGTGGTCTGGACCTCGACCCGGCTGTCGGGGATGTCGGCGAATATCTTGGCGATGGTGACGCCGAGCGGGTAGTACACGCCGGACGCGCCGCCGGTCAGCACGATGATCGGCTGCCGAGCCTCCGCCGCCGACAGGCCCAGGATCACTGCCAACGCCATCGCTGCCGCGATCCACCGCATCTTCATGAGCCGCACTCCCGATCGAATCCGCCGGGAACGTGGACGTGGCCGCCGCGCCGGTCAAGCGACCGAGAAGCGGCGGAACCGCGCTGCTCGCGACCAAAGTTTCACGGCCCACCCCTTGCAACCCTGCGACAAAACGGCGTCAATGCCGGCGCTGCAAAAACAACAGCCGGCAAAGCCGGCGAAATTTCCCCGGGGGGAATATGACGGACGACAAAACCCGCGCGACAGTCGAGGCCGACGAAACCGTCGTCGTCTCCAACGAGGCGCTGCTCAAGGCGGAAGCCTATATCGAGGCGGACGAAGGCGCGACCAACCGGCTGCTCGGCTGGGCCGGGACGATATCGACCGGCATCGCCGTGGTGATGAGCCTGTTCCACCTCTATGCCGCCTATGCGATCGTACCGACCCAGGAACTGCGCTACGTCCACGTCGCCTTCACGCTGGTGCTGAGCTTCCTGCTATTTCCGCTGGCGACGCGATTCCGCAACCGGGTGCGCTGGTGGGACATCGTGCCCGGCATCGTGGCCGTCGGCACCATCGCCTATGCGCTGTGGGGCGGCGACGATTTCACCGATCGCGCCACCATGCCGGACCATCTCGACGTGCTGGTGGGCATCACCTTCATCGTGCTGCTGCTGGAAGCCACCCGCCGCACCACCGGACTGATCATGCCGGTGGTGTCGCTGTTCTTCATCGCGTACGCGATGCTCGGGCCGCATCTGCCGGCGCCATGGACGCATCGCGGCTACGACCTGCCACGGCTGGTCGGCCATCTGTTCATCACGCTGGAGGGCATCTTCGGCGTTGCGGTCGACGTCTCGGCGACGCTGATCATTCTGTTCACGATCTACGGCTCGCTGCTGGCGCAATCCGGAGCCGGCAAGTTCTTCATCGACTTCTCGCTGGCCATGATGGGCGGCAAGCCGAATGCCGCCGGCCGCACCGTGGTGCTGTCGTCGTTCCTGCTCGGCGGCCCCTCCGGCTCCGGCGTCGCCACCACGGTGATGATCGGCACCGTGGCCTATCCGATGCTGGCGAAAGCCGGCTTCGAGAAGAACGCCGCTGGCGGACTGCTCGCCGCGGGCGGGCTTGGCGCCATCCTGTCGCCGCCTGTGCTGGGCGCCGCGGCCTTCCTGATCGCGGAATTTCTCAAGATCAGCTATCTCGACGTGATCTGGATGGCTACCATTCCGACCTGCCTGTACTATTTGTCGCTGCTCTTGATGGTCGAGATCGACGCCAAGCGCTTCGGCTCGCACGACGTGCACTTCAAGCCGGAGATGAGCATCTGGCAGATGACGAAGCGCTACGGCTTCCATTTCATCTCGCTGATCGCCGTCGTGATCTTCATGGTGATCGGCTATTCGCCGTCGCTGTCGGTGTTCTACGCCACCGCCGTGACCTTCGCGCTCAGCTTCCTGCGCAAGGAAACCGCGCTGGTGCCGCGGAAGCTGGTGCGGGCGCTGGGCGACGGCTCAATCGGCGCGCTGAACGCCGCCACCACCTGCGCCTGCGCCGGCATCGTGGTCGGCGTCGTCACGCTGACCGGGCTGGGACTAAAATTCTCCTCGATCGTGATCGCCTATGCCGGCGGCAGCCTGCTCTTGACCGCGATCTACACCGCGCTGATCGTCTGGGTGATCGGCCTCGCGGTGCCGGTCACCGCCTCCTACATCATCTGCGCGGTGATCGCCGCACCCGCGCTGATCAAGCTCGGCGTTCCCGACTATGCCGCGCACATGTTCATCTTCTACTATGCGGTGCTTTCCGAAGTGTCGCCACCGACGGCGCTGTCGCCGTTCGCGGCTGCGGCTATCACCGGCGGCAGCCCCTACAAGACCACGCTGCAATCCTGGAAATATACGTTGCCGGCGTTCCTGGTGCCGTTCGTGTTCGTGCTCGACCCGCAGGGTGTCGGCCTGCTGCTGGCGATCCCGAAGGGCGGCTCGTGGGTGGATATTATCGAGATCACCTTCAAGACGACGCTGGGCCTGGTGGCGCTGGCCGCCGTTGCGCAAAACTGGGCACTGCGACAAACCACCCCGCTCGAACGCGGCCTGCTTCTGCTATCCGGTCTGTTGCTGGTTTTCCCGAGCCTGATCGAGGCGATCCTCGAATCAATCACCGGGCGTGACATCAGCTACACGTTCGTTCCGGGCCTGCTGATCGGCCTGGGCGTGCTGATGTGGCAGTACAAGACCGCGCCACGGCCGATACCGGCCTAGCTGGCCGGATGCCGATCCGGTCGGCGCGTGACGAGAGAACGATCGGACGCCGCAGATAAGCGGCGCCGGACACTGGGAGTACGCATCGTGAAGTGGACCACCTTCGGCATGGCCTTGCTCGGCATCGCTTGCGCGGCCGGCGGCGCCATGGCGCAAGACAAGACCCCGGAAAAAACCATCGCGATTGCGACCGGCGGCACCGGCGGCATCTTCTATCCGCTCGGCGGCGGCCTCGCCAACATGCTGTCGAAGAAACTGGATCACACCCAGGCCACAGCGGAAGTGACCGGCGGCAGCGTCGACAACATCAAGCTGCTGGAGAGCGGCCAGGCCGATCTCGGTTTCATGACCGGCGACGTCGCGGCCGACGCGGTGAAGGGCGAGGCCAAGTTCAAGAAGCCGGTGCCGCTGCGCACCATCGTCGCGATCTATTCCAGCCCGGTGCATGTCGTCACCATCGCCGGCACCGGCATCGAGAAATTCAGCGACCTCAAGGGCAAGCGCATCTCCAGCGGTGCGCCGGGCAGTGCCACGGAGTCGCAGACCTTTCGGCTGCTGGAAGCCGCCGGCCTCGACAAGGACCGCGACGTCAAGCGCGAGCGACTGTCCGTCGCCGAATCCGGCAGCGCGCTGAAGGACCGCAAGATCGATGCCTTCTTCTGGGGCGGCGGCGTGCCGACCGCCGCGGTCACCGACCTCGCCGCAACGCCCGGCGTCACCATCAAGCTGATCGATATCGATCACTTGCTCGAACCGATCGTAAAGAAATACGGCCAGATCTTCGCGCCGAGCGTCATCAAGGCCGGCAGCTATCCCGGCCAAACCACGGACAGCAAGGGCTTCGCCGCCTGGAACCAGGTGATGGCGACCGACAAGATGTCCGACGAGAGCGCCTATGCCATCACCAGGGCGATCTTCGAGAACAAGGCCGAACTCGTGGGCGTTCACAAGGAGGCCCAGAACATCAACCTGGCCACCCAGACCACGGCGGAGTCGCCGGCGCCCTACCATCCCGGCACGTTGAAATATCTGAAGGAGGCCGGGGCCCGCCCCTAGGCCCGATCCCATTTCCGCTATCCCATTTCATCCGACCACAGGAGACGAGACCGATGCTCAAGAAACTGCACCAGAAGACCGCGATCGCGCTGACGGTCGCCGCCGGCCTGCTCATTGCCGGCGGCGCCACTGCCCAGCAGAAGACCATGGCGATCGGCACCGGCGGCACCGGCGGCGTGTATTACCCGCTCGGCGGCGCGATCGCCAACGTGCTGTCGAAGGCACTGCCCAACACCCAGGCGACCGCCGAAGTCACCGGCGGCTCGGTCGATAACCTCAAGCTGATCGCGTCCGGCCAGAGCGAACTCGGCTTCAGCATGGCGGACGCCGCCCTCGACGCCTTCAACGGCCAGGACAAGTTCAAGGCCAAGGTGCCGCTGCAAACGCTGCTGGTGGTATATCCGAATCGCATGCATGTGGTGACGGTGGAAGGCGCCGGCATCGAGAAGATGTCCGACCTCAAGGGCAAGCGCGTCTCGACGGGATCGCCGGGCAGCGCCACCGAGGTGATGGCGTTTCGTGTGCTGGAGGCGGCCGGCCTCGACAAGGACAAGGACATGAAGCGCGAGCGGCTCGGCGTCGCCGAATCCGTCAACGCCATCAAGGACCGCAAGATCGACGCCTTCATGTGGGTCGGCGGCGTGCCGACCGCGGCGGTGACCGACCTCGCCGCCACGCCCGGCATGAAGATCAAGCTGATCGATCACAGCGATCTCGTCGAGAAAATGAACGCCAAATACGGCAAGCTGTATTCGCCGTCCAACATCGCAAAGAGCATCTATCCCGGCATGGACAAGGACAATGCCAACACCGAAGTCTGGAACATCATCGTCACCGGCGACAAGATGAGCAACGACGACGCCTACAACATCGTCAAGACGCTGGTCGAGAAGAAGGCCGACCTCGTCGCCGTTCACAAAGAGGCCGAGAGCTTCTCATTGACCAACCAGATCCAGGAACGCTCCCCGATCCCGTTCCACCCGGGCGCGCTGAAATACTTCAAGGAAAAGGGCATCGGCGGCTGATGCGAAGCCTTTAGCTGCGACCTCAACATTCGCAGCGTCCTTCTCGCGCTCCACGAGTCGTCCCGCGAACGCGCCGACCCATACGCCGCGGCCTCTCGGTTGAAACCGGGAAGCCGCGGCGTTTCTGTTTTAACGGACGGAGGCTGTGGGTCCGTGCTTTCGCGGGGACGACACAGAGGTTGTTGCGACGCCCAAGTCGAATGATGGCGCGGCGACCGATCAAGCCGCCTTGGCGTTCCGCTGTCTCGCAACGGCAAAATCATAATTCGATTGCAGGTTCATCCAGAATTCTCCGGGCATGCCAAGACGCTTCTCGAACAAGGCGGCCGTGTCTGCCGTCATAGCGCGCTTGCCGTTGATGATGCCGGTAATGCGGTTTGGAGGAACTCCCAGATCCCGCGCGAGGGCGCGTGCCGACATTTCATTGGGAAGCATGAATTCATGAAGCAGCATCTCGCCCGGGGTGCTCGGCAGGCGGTGCATTTGGATTTTTTCCCGTGCGATGCTCATGCTCTCTCCTAGTGATAGTCGGTAATTTCGACATCGTAGGCGTCGCCATTCTGCCCGACGAGGAACCCCCGGCCTCAAGCGTAGTTGGATCGCCGGCACCGACGTGCCGGAAGGATAGCCGGTGCGTACCGAAGCTGACACGATCAAGCGCCCTCTCGATGCGCTGAATTTCTTTCTGGCCGATGTGCGGGGCGGGCTTGGGCCCTATCTGGCGATCTATCTTCTCACCGAGCAGAAATGGGACGAGGCCTCGATCGGCGTGGTGATGTCGGTGGCGGCGGTGGCCGGCATCGTGGCTCAGACGCCGGCCGGAGCCTTTATCGACAGGACCACCGCGAAACGCGCCGCGCTCATCCTTGCCGCCGTCGCCGTCACGCTCGGCTCGATCGTGCTGCCGCTGTATCCCGGCTTCCTGTTCGTCGCCACCGCGCAGGCGCTGACCGGTGTCGCCGCCGCGGTGTACGTGCCGGCACTGTCCGCAATCACGCTGCGGCGTTTCTGGTGCTGGCCGGGATCGCCGGCCTGGGGCTTGTACTTTTCCTTACCATGATGCCAGAGACCAGGACTTTTTAGCCGTTTGGCCACTGGTGCCGGGCGGCAATCCGGGCGACAACCCGCCAGCTTTCGGTCGAATGACCGCTACCCGCGCTGCCTGGCGCCGTCAGTGGAGAATATCATGTCCATTTCCCCGTCCCGCCGCTCGCTGATCCTCGGTGGCGCCGCCGCGCTCGGCCTGCCGCTGCTGTCGCGACACGCCCGCGCCGCCGATGCCTGGCCGACGCGGCCGGTGAAATTCATCGTGCCGTTCGCGGCCGGCGGCACCACCGATATCCTGGCGCGCGTCGTCGCCGCCAAGATTTCCGAGGAATTCGGCCAGCAGTTCATCGTCGAGAACAAGCCCGGCGCCGGCGGCAACATCGCCGCCGACTTCGTCGCCAAGGCGGAGCCCGATGGCTACACCTTCCTGGTCGGCACGCCTGGTACCCATGCGATCAACAAGTTCGTGTTCAAGGCGATGGCCTATGATCCGATCAAGGACCTGGCGCCGGTGATCATCATCGCCAAGGTTCCCAACCTGTTCTCGGTGACCAACTCGCTGCCGGTGAAGAACGTCGCTGAATTCATCGCGCTGGCGAAATCGAAGCCCGGCGAGTTCTTTTATGGCACCCCCGGCCTCGGCTCGACTGCCCATGTCTCCACCGAACTGTTCAAGTCGATGACCGGCGTCAACATCGTGCATGTTCCCTACAAGGGCAGCGCGCCCGCGCTGACCGACCTGATCGCAGGCCGTGTTCACCTGATGATCGACAACCTGCCGGCGGCGCAGCCTTTCGCGGAGTCGAATTCGATTCGCGCCATCGCGGTATCGACCGCGACGCGTTGGCCGCTGATGCCGGAGATCCCGACCATCGCCGAGGCCGGCGTCCCCGGTTACGAGGCGGCGTCATGGTTCACCGTCGCGGCGCCGGCGAAGACCTCGAAGGACATGATCACCAAGCTGAACGCCAGCATCGAAAAGTTCATCAAATCCGAGGACGGCACCGCACGCTTGCGCAAACTCGGCGCCGAGCCCGCAGGCGGTTCGCCGGAAGCGATGCAGGCCTTCGTGGTCTCGGAAATCGAGAAGTGGGGCAAGGTCGCGCAGTTCGCCGGCATCAAGCCGGAGTAGTCTGATCGCTATGGCAGCTTCACATGTCGTCCCCGCCTAGCACGCCGAAGGCGTGCGCGGAGCGGGGACCCATAGCCTCGGTCATTGAGGTTGGATCACCGTAGCCACCACGACCGCGTTCAAGCTATGTCTACAGCGTGTATGGGTCCCCGCGTTCGCGGCGACGACACGGAGTGTTGCGGCAGGCCACCTCACTCGAATTTCATATCCACGCACTTGCTGATATCGGAGCCCAGGCCTGAGGCGATGGTGATGCAGCCGCGCAGTTTCTGCGTGGTGATGTCGCTGGCCCAGATGGCGTAGCCGCCGGTTCCGAAGAAGGAGTTGGTGTTCGGCGGCTCGGTCTCAGTAGCGTCAAATGTGTAGTTGCCGTCGGTGTCGAAGATGCGAGGCTTCTTGACACAATTGCCGTCGCTTTGGGTATTGATGATCTCCTTGGTATCGCGGGTCATCGACAGGCTGACCGAGCAGCGGAAATATTCCGACGTCCTGGCATTGAACAAATAGGCGTAGGAGCGGCAAGTCGAGGTCGACAGCTTCCCGGCGGAGAGGCCGCGGCCGCACGTTATGCGCTGGTTGTTACTGAGCTTGAAATCATCGGCCACCGCGGCGCCCTGCGCCAGCGCCAGCGCCAGAAAACCGAGAACGGCCGCACCTTTGACGATCACTTGCATCGAACTGTCCCCATCGCCGGCCTCATGGGAGACCGACAAACCCGACGCAAAGATAGCCGGACCGCGACGATCGGCAACCCGCAACTTGCGACCGGCCTGTCGCATGCACCGTGCAACTTGACCACCGCGGACCGTTCGTGATTTGTTCAAGCTACCCGCGATACATGGAGATGGCAGCATGGCCAGAGTGATTTCGATGATCTGCGCAGCAGGGCTGACGGTGCTGGCCATGCCAGCCTTTGCCCAGTCGCCGCCGCCGACGCCATGGGTGCTGACGCCGGACATGGGCTATGGCTACGACGCCAACGGCAAAACCTTCGCTTACAAGATGGGCACCAGCAACGCCAAATTCCTGCTGAAGGGCGCACGGAAGGTGCCGAAGAACACGCTGTTCTTCATCGGCGAGAACGGCCAGCTCTACATGCGCAGCGGCTCGTTCCTGGAAGACGACGGCCGCTTCAAGTTCGGCCCTGGCTGAGCATGACGGCCGCATGACAGCGATCGCCCCTCCCGCCGACACCGCAGAGGTGATACAGAGCGCCTGATCTTTTCCAGCAAGCTGAAAGCGCTCATGGCCCTTCCCGTCTCCCCGCTCGCCCCGACCATTGTTCCCGAGATGCCTGCCATTGCCGGCGTGCGCCTGGCCACGGCCGCGGCCGGGATTCGCTACAAAGGCCGCACCGATGTGCTGCTGGCGGTGATGGACAAGGGCACCACGGCCGCCGGCGTATTCACGACGTCGAAATGTCCGTCGGCCCCCGTGGAATGGTGCCGCGCTAAATTGAAGGGCGGTTCTGCCCGAGCTCTGGTCGTCAATTCCGGCAACGCCAACGCGTTCACCGGCAAGAACGGCCGGGCCGCGACCAAACTGACCGGCGACATCGCGGCCAAAGCTGTCGGCTGCAAGGCGGACGATGTGTTCCTGGCCTCGACTGGTGTAATCGGCGAGCCGCTCGACGCCAGCAAGTTCGACGGCGTGCTGGCGACGCTGGCGGACAGCGCCACGCCGGATGGCTGGATGGACGCCGCGCGTGCGATCATGACCACCGACACCTTCCCGAAAGTCGCCACCGCCACGGTCAAGCTCGGCAAGGCCAAGGTGACCATCAACGGCATGGCCAAGGGCTCAGGCATGATCGCGCCGGACATGGCAACCATGCTGGCCTTCGTGTTCACCGATGCGCCGATTTCGGCTTCCGCGTTGCAGGCGCTGCTGAAGGCCGGCGTCACCGATACGTTCAATGCTGTCACCGTCGATGGCGACACCTCGACTTCCGATTCTCTGATGATGTTCGCGACGGGTGCCGCCGCGGCAAACGGCGCGCCGAAGATCACCAAGGCCGCAGACCCGCAGTTGAAGCCGTTCGTCAAGGCGCTGCAGGGGCTGCTCGCCGATCTCGCCGAGCAGGTCGCGCGCGATGGCGAAGGCGCGCGCAAGCTGATCGAGGTGATCGTCGAGGGCGCGACCTCCAAGGCCTCGGCGCGCAAGATCGCCCAGTCGATCGCCAATTCGCCGCTGGTGAAGACCGCGGTGGCCGGCGAGGACGCCAATTGGGGCCGCGTGGTGATGGCGGTCGGCAAGGCCGGCCAGCCCGCCGACCGGGACAAGCTATCGATCTCGTTCAACGGCATCCGCGTGGCGAAATCGGGCGCGCGCGATCCGGCCTATGACGAGAAGGAAGTGTCGGCGACGATGAAGAAGCCGACCATCCAGATCAAGGTTGCGCTGGGCTTGGGCACCGGCCGCGACCGCATGCTGACCTGCGATCTCACCAAGGAATACATCGCGATCAATGGCGACTACCGGTCGTGAAACTCGTTCTGGTCGTCGCCTGCGCCTTGGTCGATGCCGACGGCCGCGTGCTGATCGCGCAGCGGCCGGAAGGCAAGGCGCTGGCCGGGCTGTGGGAATTTCCCGGCGGCAAGCTCGAACCCAATGAGCGGCCGGAGGCGGCGCTGATCCGCGAGTTGCACGAGGAGATCGGCATCAATGTGCAGGAAGCCTGCCTGGCGCCGCTGACCTTCGCCAGCCACGCCTATGATGACTTCCACCTGTTGATGCCGCTGTACATCTGCCGGCGCTGGGAAGGCCTCGCGGTGGCGCGCGAGGGCCAGCAACTGGCCTGGGTGCGCGCCAACAAATTGCGCGACTACCCGATGCCCGCCGCGGACATCCCGCTGATCCCGCATCTGATCGATCTGTTGTAGCGGTTTGTAGCCCGGATGAAATCGACACGCCGCATCGCGGCGTGTCGATGCAATCCGGGAGCGGCGTCGACGGGCCGGCCCCGGATTAGCATCCGGGCTACGGCTTCAAACCCCGCACGGCATCGGCGAGACTGGCCTTCGCCGAGCCCGGCTTGAGCGGCTGCTGCTGGCTTTCATGCGGGGCCCAGCCGGACAGCCAGATCACTTCGAAGGTCGCGCGGATGCGGCCGTCGGGATCGCTGAAATGTTCGGCGTAGAACTGGGCCATCCGTAGCAGCGTGGCGCGGCGCAGCGGGGTGCGGCGGCGCTCCATCAGAACATTGGTGGCGCCCATCCGCCGGAGATCCTGCATCAGCGCGAAGGCGCTGTCGTAGCGCACGACGATGCGCTCGACATCGGTGACCGGCAGCGCAAAGCCAGCGCGCTGCAGCAGCGCGCCGAGGTCGCGCAGGTCGGCGAAGGGTGCCACGCGCGGAGACAGGCCGCCGTCGAGTTCGGCTTCCGCCGCGGCAAAACTCTGTCGCAGTTCGGTCAGCGTATCGCCGCCGAGCATCGCCACCATCAGCAGGCCGTCCGGCTTCAGCGCGCGGCGAAGCTGCGCCATCACGCCGGGCAGGTCGTTGACGAAATGCAGTCCCAGCGCGGAGACGGCGAGATCGAGCGATTCCGGCGCAAGGCCAAGGCCGTCGCCCTCGGCATCGGGCACAGCGACATGCGCGAGTGTGCCGACGCGGTCGGCGATCGCGGCCCGCAGGCCGTCGCCCGGCGTGGCGACGTCGGCGCCGTTGGTGAAGGTGCGCAGCACGGCGTGGAGGCGCTCGTCCATCTCCTCCGCCGCGCGGTCGAGCAGGAAGGTGGCAGCTCCCAGCTTTCTGGCGCGGGCCTGGCGGGCGCGCAGCAGCGCGCGGTCGAACAGGATCGGGGCGGAGGGATTCGGAGCCATGCCAGTTGGTACGCCGAACTCCGGGGCGATGGCAACGCACTTGAGCGCGGCAAAAGCCGGCGCTAGCCTTTGCCGATGGACACCGGACCTGCCCCCTCCCATTCCCTCGCCGCGCCATTCCTCGGCGCGCTGCGGCTCGCCCATCTGGCCTGGACCCACGCCGCCCGCGCGGCCCTCGATATCGCGCTGCCGACGTTGTGCGTGGCGTGCCGCGAACCGGTCGCCGGCGAGGGCGTTTGCGCGGCGTGCTGGGCCAAGCTGTCGTTCATCGCGCCACCCTATTGCGCACGGCTGGGGATTCCGTTCGTCTACGATCCCGGACCGGGCATCCTGTCGATGCAGGCGATTGCCGATCCGCCGGCCTATCAGCGGGCGCGGGCCGCCGTGCGCTATGACGACGTCGCGCGCACGCTGGTGCACCAGCTGAAATACCATGACCGCACCGATCTCGCGCCGTCGATGGGGCGCTGGATGGCCCGCGCCGGTAAGGAACTGCTGGATGAGGCCGACCTCCTGGTGCCGGTGCCGCTGCACTGGCGGCGCGGCTTTTCACGCCGCTTCAACCAGTCCGGCGCGCTGGCCCGCACCATCAGCCGGCACAGCGGCGTGGCGGTATCGCGGGATGCGCTGCGCCGGGTGCGGCCGACCGAGCACCAAGTCGGGCTATCGCGCGCCGAGCGGGCCGCCAATGTGCAGGGCGCCTTCAAGGTCGCCCCCTCCAGCCGCGCCGAGATCCAGGGCCGCCGCGTCGTGCTGATCGACGACGTGCTGACCTCGGGGGCCACCGTGGACGCCTGCGCCCGTGCGCTGCTGCGCGCCAAAGCGGCGCAGGTCGATGTGCTGGTGTTCGCCCGGGTTGTGGACGCCCTGCGCTCCCCCATATAATCGGGGACTTCTCCCGAACTGGAGCGCCCAAGCATGGCCGCCGCGATCGAAATCTATACCCGTCCCGGCTGTGGCTATTGCAGCGCTGCGATCTCGTTGCTGCAGCGCAAGAAGGCGGCGTTTACGCATTTCGACACCGCGAACGACCCCACTCTCCGCCAGCAGATGTTCGATCGCACCGAGCCCGGCGCGACCTTCCCGCAGATCTTCATCGACGGTACGCATGTCGGCGGCTGCGACGACCTCTACGCGCTCGACCGCGAGGGCAAACTGGACGGCATGATCGCCGGCGAAAAGGCCACCTCATGAGCGAAAACCAGATTTTCACCGCCGCGATGGTGCAGATGCGCAGCGGCCTGCTCGCCGGGCCGAACCTGGAACAGGGCCGCCATCTTATCCGCGAGGCGGCGCTGGCCGGCGCGCATTACGTGCAGACGCCCGAAGTCAGCAACATGATGCAGGAAAACCGCAAATCGCTATTCGAGCATTTGCGCACCGAGGCAGACGACGAATCGCTGAAGGCCTATCGCGCGCTCGCCGCCGAGCTGAAGATCCATCTGCACATCGGATCGCTCGCCGTGCTGGCGACGCCGGACCGCGCCGCCAACCGCTCGTTCCTGATCGGGCCGGACGGCATGGTGCTGGCGAGCTACGACAAGATTCACATGTTCGACATCGACCTGCCGAACGGCGAGACCTATCGCGAAAGCGCCAATTACCAGCCCGGCGAGACCGCCGTGATCTCCGACCTGCCGTGGGGCCGCATCGGCCTGACGATCTGCTATGACCTGCGCTTTCCGGCGCTGTACCGCGCCTTGGCCGAGAGCGGCGCGTCGTTCCTCGCGGTGCCCTCAGCGTTTACCCAGAAGACCGGCGAGGCGCACTGGCACACGCTGCTGCGCGCCCGCGCCATCGAGAACGGCGCCTTCGTCTTTGCGGCCGCACAAGGCGGCGTGCATGAGAACAAGCGCGCCACCTATGGCCATTCGATGATCATCGACCCCTGGGGCAAGGTGATCGCCGAGGCCACAGGATCCGACCCGGGCTTCATCCTCGCCGAGATCGACCCGGCCAAGGTCACGGCCGCGCGCGCCAGCGTGCCGTCGCTGCAGCACGGCCGCCGGTTCAGCGTCGCCGATCCCAAGGCCGGCCCGGATTATCTGCACCTCGTTCGTGAAGCGACATGATCCGCTACACACTGCGCTGCGACCGCGGCCACGGCTTCGAGAGCTGGTTCCAGAGCTCGGGCGCCTATGACAGCCAGGTCAAGCGCAAGCTCGTGAGCTGCCCGAACTGCGGTTCCGTGAGGGTCGAGAAGGCGATCATGGCGCCGCAGATCGGCCGGAAGGGCAAGGCCCGCGACGCATCGGAAACCACTGAGCCTGCGGCGTCCAATGAAGGCAGCACCGCCTCGACTCCGCTGATGATGGCGCAAGAGTCTGAACTGCGCGCCAAGATAAAGGAACTGCGCGACCACGTGACTAAGAACGCCGACAATGTCGGCGAGAAATTCCCCGACGAGGCGCGCAAGATGCATTACGGCGATATCGAGCATCGCCCGATCTACGGCGAGGCGAGCCCCGACGAAGCACGATCTCTGATCGATGAAGGTATCGAGGTGTCACCGCTGCCGGTTCTCCCTGGCGATCGGAACTAAAAAGTGGGCGCTGACACCGCGTGGTCGTGGCAGTTCTGGGCGCTGCTGTCCGCAGTGTTCGCGGCGCTGACCGCGATCTTTGCCAAGATCGGCGTCTCCGACATCGACTCCGATCTCGCCACCTTCATCCGCACCATCGTGGTCCTGACCAGCCTTGCGGCGATCCTGTTCGCTACCGGAAAATTTACTGGAGCGGGCCCCATCTCGACCAGGACCTGGATTTTTCTGGTGCTGTCGGGCCTCGGCACCGGCGCGTCCTGGCTGTGCTACTTTCGCGCCCTGAAACTCGGGCCGGCCTCGCTGGTCGCACCGATCGACAAGCTCAGCGTCGTGTTCGTCGCGCTGTTCGCCATAACGTTTCTCGGTGAACGGCCATCGCTGAACGGCTGGCTCGGGATCGCGCTGATCGCGGCAGGCGCCGTGCTGATCGCCTTCAAGGCCTGATCATACCGCCACCAGCAGTGCCACGCCGACCACGATCAGCGCAATGCCTGACAATTCCCGCGCTGAGAGCGGCTGTTTGAACGAATAATACGCCACGGCTTGCGCAAACAGCACCTCGACCAGCGCAAGCGTGCGGACATTGGCGGCGGCGGTCAGCGCGAAGGCGAGGAACCAGAATTGCGAGGCCGCGGCCCCCATGAAGCCGGCCAGCAGCGACGGCTTCCACAGCCGCAAGATATCCTGCAGCACTTTTGGCGCACGCATGACCAGATAGATCGTCAGCACCAAGGTCTGCACGAACAGGCCCCACACCAGCGTATAGGACGCCGCCGTCACGAACGACACGTCGGGCACCGCGAGGATGGCACCGCGAAAGCCGACTGCCGAGAACGCAAACGCCGCGGCCGCGACCAGGCCGAGCACCGTCGGGCGCCAACTGCCGATGTCGCGCACGGCACCGGGCCGCAGCGCCGTGACTACCACGCCGACGGTCGCGATCAGGATCGCGACCACCTTCAGCGCCGTCAGGTGATCGCCAAGAAAGATAAAGCCGAAGATCGCGGTCTGGATCGCTTCGGTCTTCAGATACGCCGTCGTCACCACGAAGGAACGGTCGTTCATCGCCGCCAGCATCAGGCCGGTGGCAAGGATCTGGCTGAGCGCGCCGAGCAGCAGCCACGGCCAGAACGCCGGAGTCGGCCACGGAACCCGGTCGCCGGTGGCGACGATGACCACCCCGAAAAACACGATCGAGAACGGGAAGCCGAACAGGAAGCGGATATTGGTCGCGCCCCAGGTGCCGAGCGGACCGGTCAGCGAGCGCTGCATGGCATTGCGTGCCACCTGCCCTATGGCGGCGAGAATGGTGAAGGGAATCCAGAGCGCGGCCGTGCTGAACATGAAATGGATTTCTGATCGAGGGAACGCGCGGCACCGTGACGGCCAAGGCCGCCCGGGTCAACATCGCGGGCGGCATGGCGGCATGCCCCCCGCGGCGGCGTGCCGCGTTTCTGCGCGGCCTCTGCCCATGATTGTCGCTAGGCCAAGGCCGGCGCTTGGAGCTAGGCTACAGCCTCCATCGATCGGAGGCCGCCCGGATGTTGCGATCCCTGCTTGCTGTCGTTGCGCTGCTAGGAGTGTGGGTCTCGCCGGCCGCAGCCCAACAGGCCGGACGCGGAAGCGAGTGTCTGGCGATGGCCAGCGCGCCGCCACGCGCGATTCCCGTCAGCCTGCGGCGCACCGCCGCACGGGCCGAGGAAGTCTCGATCACCTATGCCGGTCACTCGACCTACTACATCGACACACCGGGTGGCGTGACCATCGCCACCGACTACAACGGCGTCTACCGGCTCGACCGGGTGCCCGACGCCGTGACCATGAACCGCGCCCACAGCACGCATTACACGCTGTATCCCGATCCGGCGATCAAGCACGTTCTGCACGGCTGGACCGACAGCGGCCAGCCAGCCCAGATCCACCAGCGCGTCGGCGACGTGCTGATCCGCAACGTCACCACCGACACAAGGCGCTATTACAGCGACGACGGCAATGCCGGCATGGTCAAGGACGGCAATTCGATCTTCATCTTCGAGGTCGCCGGCCTGTGCATCGGCCATCTCGGCCATTTGCACCACAAACTCGACGAGAGCCATTTCGCGCAGATCGGCCGGCTCGACATCGTGATGGTGCCGATCGACGGCAGCTACACGATGTCGCTCGACGGCATCTCCGAGATTACCAAACGGCTGCGCGCCTCGGTGGTGCTGCCGATGCACCGCTTCGCCACGCCGCTCAGCGATTTCATGAAGCGGATCGGCCGGGACTTTGCGATCGACCAGCGTAACGCGCGAACGCTGCGGATGTCGCTCGGCGCGCTACCCAACGCGCCGACGGTGATTATTCTGGACGGCGTCTAAAGCCGTTGATCTAGTGCCCCTTCGGCGGCGCTGCGAGGTTGATCGGCTTGATCGTCAACGCGATGGGAATTATCACCGCGCCGACGATGGCGAGCGAGAAGACCACGCCGATATAGGCCAGCAAGTCGATCTGGCGCTGGATGGTCCAGCCGATCCAGCCGATCGCGCGACTGGCGGCATCTGCCGGGCTTGAGCCGTGATTGATGAAGTACTGCGTCACATGGTCCAGCATATGCTGGTAGGGCGTGATGTTTGTTCCCATACCGCCTTCCCGGCCTGATCCCTAAGCTGCGGGCAGAGGATAAGTCCTTTCCCACAACCTTAGTAAATGTTTCGGGCGTCGAGCTCAAAGCCACAGAAATTCTGCAGCATTCCGAACAGCTCCTGACAGTCGAGCGATTTTTGCATGATGGCGGCCGCGCCGGCCCGACCACAGATTTCGCGGCGTAGACCCTGCTTGATCACTTCCCCCAGATGCCGCCCGCTGACCACGATCACCGGGACGTTGCAGGTGGCGGGTGTTGTGCGCAACCGGATCAGGAGATGCTGCGCATCGCCATTTGGCATGAAGTAGTCGGAAACAATGACCGTCGGATCCTCGCGGCAGGCCATGCGATACCCCTGCGTCGCATCGCTGGCGCAAACCGTCTCGACGCCGTATTTCTTGAGGCGGCTGGCCAGGAATGCCCTGACATCCTGATCGTCATCGATCAGCAGCACGCGCGGGCGCGTCCTGATCTTGGCAGCCGCGGGGTGCGACCCGCAATGCTGGATCTTCGACGCCAGAGCCGGGTAGATCTCCGCGAGCGCGCCTTCGAGTTCACGCCAGAACGTGGGACCCTTATGGGCATAGAACGCGCCAAAGCCTTCGCAGCGCTCGATTACCTCGAAGTCGCGACTTCCCGTCACCACCACCACATGGAGCGGTTTGCGAGTCGGGTCCAGCAGATGGGCGCATACCGAGAACCCGTCGACCTCCGGCATGCTGACGTCGACCAGGAGAATATCCGGCTTCGACCGGGACGCCTTGAGCATCGCCTGCATGCCATTGGTCGCGGTCTCGACGTCGAAACCCATCCGGGTACAGCGATCCGCCAGCGCCCTCACGACGGTCGGGTCATCATCGGCGATCAGCATTTTCGGCGCGGTACTGGGCAAATCGAGTTCGTCCAGCTCCACGGAGTTTCCAACCACGTCATCGCCTTCGGTGCTCAAAACCAATTGCGCCATAGTGCCCTCCTGTCGACCGCAGATTTTCGTTCGTGCCTTGTTTGGCAGTAGCGAGCGAACCGCAATCCCGTCATCTATGAAAACAAGGACTAACTAACGTCCCGCTAAGGAACGCTTCGGTAGCAATACCTAGATGGTTCTGCTTTCGGCATGCGCTAACTGCCCACGTAGCTCGGCTTGATGTTCGGTAATGTCCAGCAGGGCGTCGATGGCACGTACGATCGCATCGCCCGTGCCGGCCTGATCGGCGATGATCGCATCCTCGAGGGCGGCCGCTGCGTTGCTGATCGGTATATATCCGTAGATTCCGCTGGCGCCCGCCAGATTGTGCGCTAGATACCGCAGGCTTACCATCATATCGCTGGATGTATCCCCCGAGCGCAAATCGTCGCGCAGCTCCACCAAACGCCGGGCGTCACGATCGAGCCGCAGCAAGAACCCGTCCCGCAACTCCTTGAGCGGATCATCTGGTGGCGCGATGTAGTCACGCACCGTAACTGCCAAGGTCATTGGATCGAATGGCTTGGGCACCACGCCGATGGCACCAAGCGCCCGGAATTGATCGAGCTCGCGGGTCTGGGCGCGCGCCGTCATGAAGATCACCGGGATTCTGTTCGTCGCCGGATTTTCCCGCAGTCGCTCCAGCGTAGCGGGCCCGTCCATCGCCGGCATCATCACATCCATCAGGATGACGTCCGGCAGCCACTCCGTCGCCAACACCAGGGCCTCCGCCCCAGAGCCACAACTGCGAATAACGAAGTCAGGATCTATTCCAAGCGAGATTTCCACCACCTCGCGAATGTCGGGTTCGTCGTCGACATGGAGGATGCGAATCTGTGTCATACGGGCACCAGCGGAAAGCCTGCGGGCAGCAATGTGAGGCGATCGCTAACCGAGATCAGCAGATCCGACAGCGTCGTCCCCGGCATCTGAATCGCGACATCAACCTGATCGCCGCAAACCATTTCGCCGCTCAACGCCGAGAATAGAATGACGGGAATCCAATGGCCGAGGTCGTCGGTGAGCTCCGGCAGCAGATCGAGGCCGCTACTCCCGCGCAGTTCGGTATCGAGGATGGCGAGATCGATCCGGTCGGTGGCGATGATGTGCCGCGCACTTTCGATCGTGTCCGCCGATATTACATCGGCGATCGGGTGCAGCGTATGCATGACCATGGAAAGGATGTCATGATCGTCATCCAAGTGGAGGATGCGCGGCCGTTCACGGGTTTGCGGTGCAGTGAGGACCCGCAGCAACTGGATCAGCCGCGAAAAATCGATCGGCTTGCCTAACCAGTAGAGCACGTTGAGCCGGGACGACCTGACATCGCCGCGGCCGTGCTCGGTATCCTCCGACAGAACCAGGATAGGCGTGTTGCGATGGCTCGGAATCTCACGCATCCGGAGAATGAGATCAATGCCGTCGCCTCCGCGCAGACGCAGATCGACAAGCACCACCGCATACTTCGTCGCAGCGGAACGCGTCATCGCCATGTCCACCGTGTGGGCGAAATCCACGGCAAAGCCAGCGGCACCGAGACGCAATCGCACAGTGCGCGCCACCGCCCGGTCGTCGTCGCACAGCAGAATTCGCGGCGCCGCGGCGTCGTAGAGCAAATCGATTTCACCACCGGCGCTGTCGTCCCAGATCGGCAGGTCGACCCAGAACTCGGTGCCTCCGCCCGCGGCGTCAATGAATCCGACCTCGCCGCCGAGGCGCAACACGATCTGCTTGACGATGCTGAGACCGAGGCCGGTACCGCCCTTGTCCTTCGAAATAGTTCCGTCAGCCTGCGCAAATTTGCCAAAAATATGAGGGCTGAAGCTTTCCGGAACGCCGCTACCGTAATCGCGAACCGCGATCCGAACCATCGCAGCATAGCTGCGGACGCTGACAATGACATCGCCGGAGGACGGCGAGAATTTGGCGGCATTCGACAGCAGATTGGTGATGACCTGGCAAAGCCGGTCCGGATCGACGTTGAGTTCGCAATCGATCGAGGCCGGATCGAGTTGAATGCCTACTCCATATCCGAGCGCGAAGCCGCGATTATCCTCGATCGCCTGCTCAACGATGGATTTCGCCGATACCCTGACGCTGTTGAACACCACCCGGCCCGACTCGATTTTCTCGATATCGAGGATATCGTTAATCAGCCGCACCAGGCGCTGACTGTTCTTGTGGGCGATAGACAACAGTCGCGCGGCTGATTCCGGCAGCTTGCCAGACCATTGCCCTGCCAGCAGGCCAAGCGAACCGGCGATTGAGGTCAGCGGCGTGCGCAGTTCGTGGCTCACCGTCGAGACGAACTCCTCCTTCAGGCGCTCAATCTGCTTGCGCTGGCTGATATCGACGATCACGCCCAGCACCAGCAGATGCTCGCCAGCACGGATGGGATTCAGCCCGACTTCGACGGGGAACTCGGTACCATCTTTTCGCAGTCCGAACAGGTCGCGTCCCGCGCCCATTCTCCGCGTCTCCGGCTCGCCGGCGCCGGGCCGGTGCGTGAACGAGGCCCTGTGCAGCGCATGCTGCGCCTGCAACCGCCTCGGCACCAGTATATCCACGCGTTGCCCGATCAGCTCCTCGCGCTTGTAGCCAAACTGTTGTTCGATCTCGGAATTGGCCATGACAATCTCGCCATCGCTGTCCACCATGATCATGCCATTGGGGCAGGCCTCGACCGCCAGTCGGAACATCTCTTCGGCAAGGCTGCGCTCGCCGATGTAGCCCCGCAGACTATTCATCACAGAGCTTTCCGGCCAGGAGGGGCGGCAGTGCCGGGATTTCCAGCGGGGCGGCCCGGACGAGTTGCACGGTATTCCTGACGCTGAGCTTGCGCATAATTTTGGCACGGTGGGATTCGAACGTGCGCGGACTCATCTTAAGGGTGATGGCGCCCGCCTTGTTCGACGACCCACCGGCGATCAGCGCCAGCACCTCCCGCTCACGCGCGGTCAGACGTTTTCTTGGCAATACCGTGGCGTCAGTAGCGACACTTTCGCTTATGGTACGCTTTAACCAGTTGATGACGTCACAACCTCGCGCCACTGTCATTTCTAGGTCGTCAGCCCCCTCGAAGCGATCGCGGATCCGATCCATGATGGTGAAAACGCGAGTGATTTCGCGCAAGGCGCTCTCCAGCATCTCGTTCGCATGGGCTGGGATATCGCGAGGTTCACTCTCGAAGCTGCGCTTCAATTCCTGCACATATAGCATCAGCGCCGTGAGAGGCTCGGTGATCTCGTGAGAAATGGCAGCGCCAATTTCGTTGGCAGCAATGCGCCGCGCATCATCGGTTCTGGCGGAGGGTGCGCTCAGTTCTTGAGCGGTCTTCTCGCTGCCCAGTTGCAAATCTGGCTCCAATTCGATCTGGCACTCCGTCATGTCCGGTATTCCGCTTCAGGGGCAGGAGTCGGCTGAACCGGCGAATGTCCGGCAAGGCTCTCGCGGATAGCATGGCTCAACTGGTTGGGGCTGAAGGGCTTGAGGATTCCATATGTCGCGCCGCGTTGTATCGAGAGTTGAAGAAAGTCCATGCTTGGATTGCGGCTCGGGCGCAGCCGGAATCCGGTCATCGCGACGATCGGAATGCTAGGTAGCAATTGCCTGATCATCTGAATCGCATCGAGGCCACCCATGCCCGGGATGAAGATATCAACGATGGCGATATCGAAACTGGACTGCTTGAGAGCGTGAAGGCCCGCATGCGCGCGTGACGCTGTCACCACCTCGATTCCCTGCGTCGCCAGGATTGCCTGCAACGCAGCGCAGACACTTGCGTCGTCGTCCAGCAACAAAGCGCGCATTCCGACAGGGCGTTCGACCACATCACGGACGCATGGCGTCAACAGCTCACACGACCTTCTCATTTTTCAGTCCTTCGAGGCCCCGTTCGGGCGCATCATTCGAGGAAATTATCCATCAAGCAGATACGCTACTGACTGAGCGGCACCGCGCTCGTGGGCGCCGCAAAACCTACGCACTAAAGATGCTTCTTTGTTTTCTTGCTTGGATTACCGCGACTCTGGAAAGCTCCAGTGGACTCTCAAGGTACGAACAGTTTGTACGCTTGTCGCTACCCGCGAGTTAACCTGCAGGAGTGTAGAAATACGGGCGCGAAATGGTATCATCGGCCGCGAAGGCCGGCGTACGGATCTGCCGCGGATTCATGTACCTTTTGCGGGCGATCGGCCGATTCGCTCAGAACCTTCGGCTACCTCCGATGGTCGGCAGACCGAAATGGGCACGTTTCACCGTTCGGGCGGAAAGCCTTTGCGCGATGCGCTTGGCTCAAGGCTTGGCAGACGCACACGAAGACAGAAAAACTACCCACGCGACTCCCGTCTGATCCGCGCCTTCGGCGCAAACAAACCTGACGAATGATGCGCCGACTCAAATGCCTTCCGCGACCACCATGTAGTTGACGTCCATGTCGGGCGACAGGCCCCAGCGATCGGCGAGCGGATTGTAGGTCACGCCGCTCTGTTCGGTGATCGCCAGCTTGTTGCGCGCCAGGTACTGCGTGAGCTCCGCGGGGGTGACGAACTTGTCCCACTGGTGCGTGCCGCGCGGCAGCCAGCGCAGCACGTATTCGGCGGCGAGGATGCCGAGCGCAAAGCTCTTCCAGTTGCGGTTCAGGGTGGAGACCACCATCAGCCCGCCGGGCTTCAGCAGCAGCGCGCAACGATTCAGGAAGGCGCCGACATCGACGACATGCTCGACGACTTCCATCGCCAGCACGATGTCGAAGCGCTCAAGCGGATCCAGTTCCTCCACGGTGGTGCAGCGATAGTCGATAGAGAGCTGCGCGCGCTCGGCATGCAGTTTCGCGACCGCAATGTTGGTAGCGGAGGGATCGACCCCGATCACCTCGGCGCCGAGCCGGGCAAACGGTTCGCACAAAAGGCCGGCGCCGCAGCCGATATCCAGCATGCGCAGCCCGGCCAGGCTGTTCAGGCTTTTGACGTTACGCTCGAACTTGCGGCAGGCGGCATCGCGGATGTAGCTCAGCCGCAACGGGTTGATCTTGTGCAAGGGCGCCATCTTGCCCTTGGGGTCCCACCATTCGTCCGACAGCCTTGAAAACTTCGCGATTTCAGCGGCATCGACGGAGGAGGCGGAAGCGTCCTGGGGATTGGTTGTGGTGGTCATGGTCGGACCGTGTCCTATCGGGCGGTAATATTGCTGCGAAATGCGAGAGGTGACGCGATGGTCTCGATCTTCTGCTCGTCGTCGCCCATGTTTTCGATGATGACGTCGCCGTAGTTCAGAATACGTCCCATGATGCTCTGATCGACGCTGACGCTGGCGACCTTGTCGACGCTGATTTCGAAGGTCTTTCGGGTAATAAAGCCGGTCTTGTGCACGACCCGCAGATTGGTCACGTCGGTCTCGGTCGTCCAGCGCAGGAACCAGGCCCTCGCCGACCAGTATAATGCCGCAAGGGCCAGCACAGCGGCGCTGGCGAGGTAAAACAGGATCAGGTTTTCCTCCAGCGTGGTGCGCGACAGCACCAGCAGGGTGCAGGCGACGATCCAGGCCAGAATCGCTTTCCAATACACGACCCAGTGCAAATTGCTGGAATACAGCAGCTTTTCGCCGGGCTGCAGGATATCGTCGATATAGCGCCCCATGGCCGTCCTGAATGTCTGATCTCGGTACGTATCGCCGCTTTTGGGAACCGGGATGACTTGCCCCGGCCCGCGCCGCTCGGTATACGCGCCTTCTCGCTTGCGCGCACTCGTGCGCGGTATCTTTACCCACTGTCGCCAGGGAATGCACCACTCGTCATGGGCCGTCTCGTTATGAAATTCGGCGGTACGTCCGTCGCCAACATCGACCGCATCCGTAACGTCGCGCTGCACGTCAAACGCGAGGTCGACGCCGGCCATGACGTCGCCGTGGTGGTCTCCGCCATGTCCGGCAAGACCAACGAGCTGGTCGCCTGGGCGACCGACGCCTCGCCGCTGCACGACGCCCGCGAATACGACGCCATCGTCGCCTCCGGCGAGCAGGTGACCTCCGGCCTACTGGCGATCGCGCTGCAGGCGGTCGGCATCCAGGCGCGCTCCTGGCAGGGCTGGCAAATCCCGATCAAGACCTCGGACGCCCACGCCTCGGCGCGCATCCTGGAGATCGACGGCAGCGAGCTCATCTCGCGCTTCCAAGACCGCAAGGAAGTCGCCGTGATCGCCGGCTTCCAGGGCATCAACGCCGAGACCGGCCGCATCACCACGCTAGGCCGCGGCGGTTCCGACACCTCGGCGGTGGCAATCGCGGTGGCGATCAAGGCCGACCGCTGCGACATCTACACCGACGTCGACGGCGTCTACACCACCGATCCGCGCGTGGTGCCGAAGGCGCAGCGGCTCAACAAGGTGGCGTTCGAGGAAATGCTGGAACTGGCGTCGCAGGGCGCCAAGGTGCTGCAGGTCCGCTCCGTCGAGGTCGGCATGGTGCACAACATGCCGATATTCGTCCGTTCAAGTTTCGACAAACCCGAAGACATCGACCCGCACGGCACGCCGCCGGGCACGCTGATCTGCAGCGAGGAGGAAATCATGGAAAGCCACGTCGTCACAGGCATCGCGTTCTCGAAGGACGAGGCCCAGATTTCGGTCCGACAGATCGACGACAAGCCGGGAGTCGCCGCCTCGATCTTCGTGCCGCTGGCCGAGGCCAACATCAACGTCGACATGATCGTGCAGAACGTCTCCGAGGACGGCAAGACCACCGACCTCACCTTCACGGTGCCGGCCTCCGACTATGCCCGCGCCAAGGAGACCATCACCTCGGCCCAGGCCACAATCGGCTACAAGCGGCTCGACACCGCCACCGACGTTGCCAAGGTCTCGGTGATCGGTTCCGGCATGCGCAGCCACGCCGGCGTCGCCGCGGAGGCCTTTGCGGCGTTGTCCGAGCGCAAGATCAACATCCGGGCGATCACCACGTCCGAAATCAAGTTCTCGGTGCTGATCGACGCCGCCTACACCGAACTGGCGGTCCGCACGCTGCACACGCTGTACGGGCTGGACAAGGCGTAAAGACCGGCACGTCTCCAGAAGGTCGTTATGCCCGGCCTTGTGCCGGGCATCCGGGCCAAAAAGCCTAGCAAAACGTGACTTTTAGCGAACTTTCGCATGGGGCTACCACTGGGGGCGTGCCCTGTGATTCCACGTCAGGTGCTGCAAGAGGGCCCCGCAAGAGCGGGGCTTTCAAGCGCCTAGATGCCGGCCGCGCCGAGGGGAGTTGATCGGCCGCCGGCTCTCGGGAGTTATTTGTGGCGACCACCCGAGTGCGCCAATAAGTGCGAGCCGCGCCGGGGCAACAAAACCCGACCGCCCGCGCTCGCGGGTGAAAGGAGAATAACACCCACGAGGTGGAGCCCATGGCGCGAAGACCAACCCGCGCCCTGGGAAGCTATGCCGCCGACAGCTTCCTTTCGGCGCGGACAACCTCGACACCGAGTATCGCGCCAGGAGGAGCGTTCCGTCGGCGCGGAATGTCAGTGTTTTCCATCGATAGCGCTTCGCAGATGAGTTGCTCCTCCTCGCGCTCCTGTGCCAGCGCGCGAGCCTCGATGTCGAGCAGCGCCAGCTCGCGCTCTGCCAGAGACATATACAACCTGTCGGCCTCGGCGGGCTGACTGAGCCGCTCTTCGATGTCGAGGTGCAGCCTCGCCTTCATGGTGTCTGGATCGAGCCACGCTAGAAGGGCCACCGCATCGGCGGCGTAGCCCTCCAAGCGGAACTTGATCGACAGTGCTCCCGGGTCGAGCCTGACTTCCGGTCGTCCCTTCGCGCGCAACGCTTCCACGTAGGCATCCGCAGCCTCGAACAAGTCCGCGTCTGGCAGGCGCGCGTGCTGAACGCTTGCCTTTGAGGACCTGAAGTCGGCCACGTTGCGGCGTATGCGGTCGACTGCCTCGATGTAGGTTTCGCCGTCGTATCGCTCGTAGCTTCTTGGCGGCACGTCGCGGAGATCGTAACCGGAACCGAGCTGCATCAACCACGTGCTGATCGCTGTGGTGACGTGTGTCAGGTCGATTTGCCGAGACTGTAGTTGCCCAAGGCGAGCGCGCTGGCGGGCCAGCTCGGGCTCCATGTCGGACGCAGAAGCGGGGTTATTGCGGACCTGATCTTCCATTCCCTTGATGCGACGCTGCACGCTTACGGCGCTGGTCTGCGCTGTCTCGACCTCGTCCAGCATCGCAGCGAATTTGGCATTGGCTATTGGGGGTAGCGTTGTTCTGGTCATGTCTCTCTCCTTTGGTTGTTGGGATTAGATCTGACGCCACGCCTCAGACGTGCGTCGGTCGTAGTTGTCGTAGACATCCAGCGCGTCGGGAACGCTCGCTTGCGGGGGTACTGATGGATCACGCCAAGCGTCGGACAGTTTCGCATTGAACGCGTCGATGCGAGCGGAGCGCGCGTCCAGCTCGGCGTCAGACAACTGGTCCGACGACAGCGTTGCGCCGGCATTGTCCATCAACTGCGTCTTGGTTCGCATCGTGAAGCCGGGGCGTAACACCCCCGCATCGAAAGCCTTGGTCTCGTCGACCAAACGACCATCTGTAGTCCGGTGATAACTGTGAGCTGACATGGCGTGGTCCTTTCTTGCATCTTGCCGGCCACGGCAGCCTACCGCGCCGGACAAGCTAAAGCTAGGAATATAAGCCGTCTTTGGCCTCTGGGGGTAGCACCCGTCCGGGGTTGTGGGCTCTGAGCAGGTAGCGACTCAATCCGCTGGTCGGCCGGAACGAGGCACTCGGTGCTGTACGGGTTGCCCGCGCTATCGCGATGCTTTGCTTGGTCGCCGGCCGTGCCGACAGCGACAGCCGAGCAAGCTATAGCTGGCCTTAAAGGACAGCAAAAATGCCGATGTATTTCTTTGACCTAACTGACGACGCTAAGGACAACCATGCCAACGACATGGGCGTCGAGCTTGCTGCGGACGAAGTGCCGGACGAGGCTGTTGCCTTCCTCGCGACTGTCGCTCGCGATCGCTTGCCCGGCGGGTGCGACCGAGCGTTTCACGTCAGCGTCCGCGATGCAAGCGGTGGCGTTGTATTCGAAGCACAACTAACGCTGAAATCCGGCTGGTTGTAGTTCAGTCCGTTGTCGGCAAAGGCGGGTAGCTCGGACCATCGTTTTCGCCAAGTTCTTCGTTGTCCCAATTCTCGTCCAACTTTGTCGCAATGGCTTCGGCCCTTAGCTCCAGCAGCGATGGAGGCACCGGCAGACCGCGATCGCGCAGTTGCTGGGCCGCTTCCTCGGGCGTCATGATCTTGTCGGTAGTGTCCTTCACGTTCAATTGCATCGGCAACACGCGTTCGAGCAACCGCGTAAACAGAGCGCGTTCCTTAACGGCAAGCATTTTCAGATAGCCGACCATGCCGTCCTTGCCCCTGCCGTCTGCGCCGCAAAGCTCCGCCGCAGTGAGGATAGCTTCCTTGAGCATCAACGTCGTCTTGTTGCGCTTGCCGCGAGGGCGACCTGCGTTCGGCGGCTTCGGTGCACCCTTGATGAACTTCCCGTTTTTGCGCGGCGTTGTCGCGGTCGAGGCGAATGGGACGACTGTCGATTTCGATTTGGTCATGGCACGCTCCGATTTTTGGGTTGGCCACGAAGTGTAGTTGTCGGGATTCGCGCCGACAAAGATGTGACGTCGCGCTTGGCCAATAAATTGGCACCCCGCGTCGCGCGAATGCCCCGATTTGCCGTCATTTGCACGCTATTATACTGGTCGTCAGCGATCCTTTTTTGGGTCCAGCGTGCCGCGCGTGCCGGCCCTGCTGCGCCTGCTAAGCCTGCGGCGCGTGTATTGGGCATATAGGCTGCTAAACCTGCCACTACAGGATGGTGTGAGGCCGCAAGGCAGCACAGGTGTCCACTACCACTCCGTTGCAAACACACACACTCTATTCACCTGCTAGGGCAGCTATCGCCGCTGGTAGCAGGCGTAGCAGGTTTGCAGAGCCCTCGTGTAGGGCGCTCACACTTCGATGACCGAAGCAATGGGCTGCCAAGCCAATTATTTATTAGCCCCCGATTGCAACCCCAAGCGGCCCAGCGTACATTACTGGCAATGTCAACTAGCAGGGTCTACTGGCAGCGCGGATCACGCACGGCGCATCAGCTTTGCACCTTGGTCCTGTTCGGAACAACGTGAGCGACAGCTCGCGACATCTGTTCGTGCAGGAGGTTCAAGTGCCGCAGTCGAATCAGCAGTTATTGCCAGCCATCCCGCCCTCGCCGCTGCTCAGCGCTGAAGAGGTCGCGGTCATGCTTCGCTGTCACAAGGTCACTTTGTGGCGATGGCTGAAGACGATCCCGGATTTTCCCCAGCCAATTCGCAAAAGCCCAGGGCGCATAGCGTTCTACCAGCAAGAGGTCATCGACTATATCGCGTCGCGACCCCGCGTCTCGTGCTGAGCAGAAAATCTGCCCGACCGCGGTGTGCAGCCGCAGGTCGGGCCGTTGCTGACAAGAAGGGCACTACGAATGCCAACCCGCTGCAACCCCCACATAATAAGCTCACCGCTCTGCTCAAGCAATGATGCTGAGAGCGCGGAACTGCGCCTATCTACTAGCGACGCTGCGCAGCTCTATGCCGCAACGCAAAGATTTTATTGCTTCCCGCTCAGGACCGGTACACGTCGCGGACACTTGTCCAAGAAGAATAGGCACGTGCAGCTGAACTGGGGAGCGTCGAACGATCCGCGAGTTCTGAAATATTACTTTGAGGATCGCTTCAAGGACGCCGAGCTAGGAATTGCGACAGGCGAACTATCCGGCATTTTCGTCTTGGACGTCGACGTGCCCAAAGCCGGCAAGCCCGGTAAAGATGGTCCAACCTCTTTGGCCGTCTTGGTTAGTGAGTACGGGCCGCTGTCACTCACGTTGACAGCGCGGACACCGAGCGGTGGCTTGCACTATTTCTTCCAACATCCCGGCTTTTTAGTGAAGAATAGCGTCGGCATGCTTGGCGCGATAAACCGCCTATCGTCTGG
This sequence comes from Tardiphaga sp. vice304, assembly GCF_007018905.1. NCBI lineage: Bacteria > Pseudomonadati > Pseudomonadota > Alphaproteobacteria > Hyphomicrobiales > Nitrobacteraceae > Tardiphaga > Tardiphaga sp. vice304. The sequence goes on along the minus strand of NZ_CP041402.1, from coordinate 820,738 downwards.
ACTCGACATACGCGGCGACGGCGGCATGGTCGTAGCAGCGCCAAGCAAAGGCCGAGTTTGGATCGACTATTCGTGCCCCATTGCACGAGCGCCAGACTATCTGCTTGACTGGTTGCGGAAACGTCCTAGCACATCGAGCCCTCGCATTGGTCGAGTGCCCCACAATTCGTCGATACCACCTCCAATCGTTATTGCAACGAACCCGGAGCTCCGCGAGGCTCTGCTCGGATGCCGGTCGAGGCGTCAGCTCGGAAGAAACAGATACCAACAAGCTCGGTATTCGAATAGCTCTCCTAGTCATTCCGCCCGACATGGTTTCGTACGATGCGTGGTGGAAGATCGGATGTGCCATATTTAATGAAATTGGAAACAACGGCTTTGGCCTGTTTGATAATTGGAGCGCTCGAGACAAAACCACTTGTCGTAGTGAGCGCGGCGGAGCTGATGAGCCAAGATACAGCCGAGACAAGTGTAGAGATAAGTGGGAGCAAATTGCATCGTCTCGTCCCACGTCGGGAAAACGAGCGATGGCCGGCACTATCTTCGACATTGCAGATCAATTTAGCGACGACCGAAGCTATCCTAGCTGGCGTATTACTTATGAGCGAGAAACATGAGCGTATCGAGATCAAAGTCACCCCCTAAAACTGACGAAGAGCTTTCCGTCTCTATCAATCAGGATCGGCGCGAACGACATGAAAGTAAGCCATCGTTCAGCAACCTGACTTGGTCCGTCTCCACCATTCAGCATAAAGTGTTTGACCCGCTTCGATGGATTGCGCCGGATATCCTTCCGGAGGGGCTAACGATGCTGGTTGGGAAGCCTAAGGCCGGTAAAAGTTTTATGGCGCTTGATCTGGCGGTGGCGGTATCGAGCGGCGGGCAGTTTCTTGGCAGAATATGTGAGCAAGGAGATGTACTTGGGCTTTTCCTGGAGGACAACGAGCGCCGGATTCAGCGGCGCTTGACAAGCATGATCGGCGCCCGGATGTCCGACTGGCCTCCGCGCCTAATATGCGCAACCGAATGGCCTAAGCTCGCAGAAGGTGGCCTCGACGAAATTCGCAAGTGGTGCCAGTCTGTCGAGAAACCGAGACTTGTTATTGTCGATATCTTGGAGATGGTCCGATCGCATGCAGGCAAGACGAGCACGCAATATACGTCTGACTATGAGGCTTTAAAGGAGCTTCAAAAGCTCGCTGGCGACATGAAAATCTCAATTCTTGTCCTTCACCATCAAAGGAAGGCGGCGGCCGATAACTTGTTAGACACAATCAGTGGGACCGGCGGCTTAGGCGGCGGCTCGGATGCAGTCATTATCCTAGGTGAAGATGGGGCCGGTCATTTCCTTTGGGGCAAGGGCAGAGAAATCGATAGCTTTCGGATTATTGTAAAGATGGAAAACTTCCGTTGGCGCGACCTCGGAGAGAAGCCTGAGAGCAAGGGGTCGGGTCAGCGCCTTCGCATCATCGCGCTCCTCGCATCGTCGGTTCGTCCTATGAAGGTGTCGGAAATCACCGCAGCGTTGCCGGACCAACAGGCCGTGAACATCAAGAATTTGCTGCCTGACATGTACAGGGACGGCGAAATCGCATCGCCAGCACGCGGCGTCTATGCCAGTTTACAATGGAAGCCAGAGCCACTAGGGACGAACCGGGCTATGCTCTGAGCGATCGTGTCAAAGGTCGAAATGCAAACAGTTTAGACCGTGGATGCACCACAACTCCGCGTTGGCAGATTGCGGCGAATGTCGCATTTCGCCGTCAAAGGCGGGACCCGACCCGTCTGACCGGGTCCCTAACAAAACCGGAACAGTCTGAGAAAGCCACTCGGTTATGCTACGATAATGTAGTTACGATTTTCGAGCTGTCTGCTCTTTTGCGGACACAACTCGCTGATCCATGTCAATTGTATAGTAGCAGCATTATTGCGACGTCGTTCCCTTCGCCAACTCTGCAGTAAGTAAACGGACTAGCATGGCACGTCGTACCGGGTCTCTCTCAATATCAGGATCGTTGAGGAGAAGGCGATAATTCCTGATATTTTCCGAGTTGATGAACCGTTCCATTGAACCTCCGACAGGGGTAATGGGCTGATGCAGCGCGCTACTTGGCACGAAGCTTTCGACAGTCCGATTGGCTTCCGCTCATAGCGGCAAGCTGAGCTACGAACTGATGCCGCTCGGTTACGTTCCGAACTGAGCATCCAACGGTGTTGCCTTTTTGCATCGGTTTAGCGACCCAGCAGGCCGCGCCGGGCCGTTTTGGCCACACGGGTACGGGCAAACCCGGCTAGGCTCTCTGGCGGGTCGCGCAGCCGCCTCCCTGCGACCGTTTTGCGGCCCCGTGGGATCAGCAAACCGCCTGGCGGCCGCTGCCGGCAATTAGGCCGGTGCCAAATGCCAGCTGCCGCCTAGCGCTCCCCAGCCCGTGCGCATTCCTTAACCTCCGCTCACACTGTCAATTTTCGGCTCCTGCTACGGACTATAAACCTACGTCGCGCCAAGACCGGCGCTGCACAGGAGTTGCCGCAGTGGAAAAATTTGGGGATGCCCAATGGGCTCGCGAACTCGCTAAGCTGTTTGCCGCTTATCAGCGCGCCTGCGATGCGCGAAACACTCGGTTGATGGCAAGGATCAAGCGGGCAATCGATTCCGCAAGGCGGAGAAAGCGCCTATAACTGTTGCTGGAGCAAAAATGCCCCCCCGGCCACGCACCAAAAAGGCCGCCCTTGGGGGCGGCCTTTCGTTTTGGGCATAAAGCAGAAGATGTGTCCTCGTTACCAGCCGCGACCGCCGCCGAAGCTGAAGCCGATGCTTGGGCCGTCGCCGCCATAGCCGCGGCGCTCGTAACCCCGGTCATAGTCGCGACCCATGTAACCCCGATCATAGCCGCCGCCATATCCGTAACCGCGCTGCACGTAGCGCGGGCCACGGGTGCGATAACAGCGGCCGTATTCGTCGCACACCAGCCGTACCTGTTCGGTGCTGATGCCAGTGTCGTTGCCCACGGAGGCGGGGCTGAGTGGCGCCGCAAACGCCGCCGTGGTCAGCAAACTGGTCGCCGCGGCGATCGATAAAATAAGCTTTTTCATTAGTCTCTCCATTAAAAAAGTAGTTGGTAACTGCTTAGCGCCAACCCCGATGCCGACCGCGGGTCCAGCCGTAATGGTGTCCGCGTCCGCGACCCCAGCCGTAGTGGTGGCCACGTCCGCCGCGGCCCATTCCGAAATGGCCACCATGTCCATGGCCGCCCCGCACTTGGATCACGTCGCTCGAGGCGATCGAAGAATGTGTTAGCTGGCCGACAGGCATCGCCGATGCAGGTAACATCAAACCCAGTCCAATTAACCCAGCGGCAGCGACTGCGATGATTGCCCGCTTCATGTGATCTCTCCAAACTGCGAAAGTGCGTATGACAAGCCATGGCCGGCTGCAATGTTCCGCTGCTTACTCTATTTTTTCTTGCGCCGCTTTTGTAGGGACAAACCGACGTTTTGGCTTGCCTTCACCTGATCGGCCTCGAAGGAATTTGTCGATCTCGCAGAGGCAATTTTGCAGGTCCTGGCAATGCAGGTCAGCAAGACCAATACGTTCGAGCTCGGGTCTGATGGACGCCTCGAACCGGCGGAAGGCTGTCTGCCAAGCCGACTCCGTCCATGGGGAGTCAACCGTGCGGCCCATGATGCGGTTCAGTCCGCGACGACTGCCAGGGCCGCTGATCACAAACGAAATCCAATCTGGTGCTAAGCGCAACGGCCCGACGTACTTCAAGTCGGCAATCACCTGCGCCGCCATGAATGCGCCAACGCCGTTGAAGTCCATTAGGCGAGCGCAATAGGACGCAAGCGAGATGCCGGGTCGCGGAGACATGTGCTCACGAGCTTGCCACAAGCGGTGTAGAATATTATCGGCGAGATAGTCGACCTTTGGCTTGCTGCTGCCGCCGTTGGGAATGACATAAGCCGGGCCAAATGCCTTTTCGCCGCGTTGCATCCGCGCCGTGAGCACCGTCTTGAAATGGTCGCGATCCCAAGTTTCTGGAAATCCGAGTTCGTGGAGTGTGGCCGGCCAATTGATGAACCGTGCAACAGCCATTGCAAACCAGAGATTTGGGTTGTCTGCATGTGGTGCGCGCCAGTTTGCGGCGATGTAACGCGTCACCGCGTCATCTTCCCGACGCACATTACAAAACCTAAAGCTATTGAGTATGGGATCTTTTGTCCAAGGTTGGACGTCTCCCGCTTCACGCCGCTTGCGAATGGCTTCACGCTCGGTAATCCAGTAGATGGCCGTTTCGATCTGCATTTTGGGCGCTCCTGCTTGAGGGAGCTATCCAATTATCAGACAAAATTCGTCAATGTGGCCTGCGCACACCAACTTTTAGAAGCTTTATTGGATTTGCTCGTCAGGCGCTCACAATGGTCCGCAGTGCCACCGCCCAGAGTGCGAAGCCCTTCCGCTTCTCGTCCAAGTACGAGTATTGGTCGTAGATCTGGTGCATGCCGGGCTGCGCATGGGCGATCATCAGCTCACGAACCCGGTCTGCGATGGGCAGCGCCGACAGGCCAGTGCGCATTGTGCGACGCAGGTCATGTATCACCCACGGGGTGCCTGCCTTGCCCATCGTGGCGGGCAGCATCTTGTCCAGGCGCTCCTTGGCCTTGCTAAAGCCGTTGACCGGCGTTGTGCCGAAGGTCGTCGACCAGACGTGATCACCGCCTGCGAAGCGAGGCAGCACCGCGAGCAGTGCCACGACGTCCTCGGCCAGCGGCACAACGTGCGCCGACTCCATTTTCATGCGTTCGGCAGGTATGGTCCATAGCTTCTTCGCGAGGTCGAACTCTGACCACCGAGCATCACCAACCTCGGACTTTCGCTGGCCGGTTAGCAGCAGCATCTTGAAGAGCGGGCCGTATGGGTACTCGGTGGCTTCTGCCGCAGACCACACAAGCCGAATTTCCTCGTCCGAGAGTACACGCCGCCTGATGGTCTTCTTTCCGATCAGGTCCTCGGCTCGCAGCAGCACTGCCGGGGAGTGCGAGAGACCGTAAATGCTGCGCCGGCCCACAGCCCAGCGGAAAAGTCGCTTGGCGTATCCCAGCAGGTTCCGCGCCTGGCCGGGCGTCTTGGCCGCCTTGGCCATGATAAGCGCCGCGATCTCGTCCTCGGTGATGCTGGTGATCGGCCGCTTGCCCCACGGCTTTACGAACTCACGCCGAACGTCGCTCTCGACCTCGAAGCCCTTACGCTGGCTCTTGAGCACAATGTTGAACCAGTCCTCTGCGACCATCCCGAAGTTGTTCTTCTTGTTTCGAGATTTCTCAGCGCGAGCGGCACGCTCCTGATCGCGCGGGTCATTGCCGAGTTCGATCTGCTCGATCCACTTTCGGGCCTTCTTCCGGGCCTCGATGAGCGACAGCTTGCTGGCGTTGCCGATGCGCCTTCGCGTGGGAATGCGCGAGCCAGGAAAGCGGGTGTAAACGACGAACGTCTTTGCACCCTTGTCGGTGACGCGCACTCCGAAAGCGTGGACGATCTTATCCCAATACTCGACCCGCTTGCCTGCGGGCGCGCTCTTGAGGTTCTGCACAAACTTGTCGGTCAGGGTCCGAGTGGCCATTGCGGGGGCTACCATCCAGGGCTACAGGAATACGGCTATAGCATGCAGTCCTGCGCAGCCTCTTGCAATCGCCCCGGTAGAATTATGAGCCATTCCAAATGGTTAAGGATCGCCTTTTGCAGCCCCGTGCAATGCTCTACAATCGGATGGCACCCTGCCTTGTGCCGGGCATCCACAGCCGCGCGGAACATCGTGAATGGCCGGACGAGCCCGGCCATGACGGGCTTGTCCATCTCCACAAGCTCTCCCTCATCCTGAGGAGCGGTCGTCTTCGACCGCGTCTCGAAGGATGGCGCCAAGCTCCCATGGTTCGAGACGCGCGCCAACGGGCGCGCTCCTCACCATGAGGACGGTGGGTGCGGGCGAATTCCAGTCGCTCTAGACACTCCCCAAACCATACCCGGCGTTTTGCTTGGCAAAGCAAGCTTTAATTCGCTATACGCCCCTTATCGGCGGCCATAGCGACCATGGGCGCCGTCTCAAGAACCCTGATCCGGTCGGGCTTTCACGCCGGTTGCGGTGTGATGGTGAAAATTCTATTGTTTTCTGAGGCTTAGTGCTGGCGCACGAAAATTCCTTCGACGCCGGCCCTGCGGGGAGAGGTTCGGCACATGCGGAGCACGTCGGGTGGCCCCCGCGTCCTGCTGAGACGGCTCCGCGAAACCATGGCGGAGCAGGTCTCCGCCCAGGAGCGGCTCGACAAGATCGTGGTGCTGATCGCTGCCAATATGGTGGCGGAGGTCTGCTCGACCTATGTGCTGCGCGTCGACAATACCCTGGAACTCTACGCCACCGAAGGCTTGAACCGCGACGCCGTGCATCGCACCGTGCTGACCGCCCATGAGGGCCTGGTCGGCCTGGTGTCGTCGGAAGCCACGCCGCTCAACCTGAACGACGCCCAGAGCCATCCGGCATTCTCGTTCCGCCCGGAAACCGGCGAAGAAATTTACCATTCCTTCCTCGGCGTGCCGATCCTGCGCGCCGGCAATACGCTCGGCGTGCTGGTGGTGCAGAACCGCGCCAAGCGCACCTATGTCGAGGAAGAAGTCGAGGCGCTGCAGACTACCGCGATGGTGCTGGCCGAGATGATCGCCTCGGGCGAGTTGTCGGCGCTGGCGCAGCCCGGCGAGGAGCCCGCCGCCCGACATTCGATCCACAAAACCGGCGCGATTCTCTCCGATGGCATCGCGCTCGGCCACGTCGTGCTGCACGAGCCGCGCGTCGTCATCACCAATTACATCGCCGAGGACCTGCCGAAGGAAATCAAGCGGCTCGACACGGCGCTGGCCAAGCTGCGCGCCGATCTCGACCGCATGCTGGAGCGCGGTGACGTCGCCGAGGGCGGCGAGCACCGCGACGTGCTGGAAGCCTACCGGATGTTCGCCAATGACCACGGCTGGTCGCACCGTCTGCACGAAGCCGTCGCCACCGGCCTCACCGCGGAAGCCGCGGTCGAGCGCGTGCAGTCCGACACCCGCGCGCGGATGCTGCGCTCCACCGATCCATATCTGCGCGACCGGCTGCATGATCTCGAAGACCTCGGCCACCGCCTGATGCGGCAGTTGGTCGGCCAGGATCACGCGCCGTCGCGCGACCAGATGCCCGACAACGCCATCCTGATCGCGCGTTCGATGGGACCGGCGGCGCTGCTGGATTATGACCGCAAAAAGCTGCGCGGCCTGGTTCTCGAAGAAGGCACCGCCAATTCGCACGTCTCGATCGTGGCGCGCGCCCTCGGCATTCCCGCGATCGGCGAAGTGGCCAACGCGCCGGGCATCGCCGACCCCGGCGACGCCATTATCGTCGACGGCACCTCGGGCTCGATCTATGTGCGGCCGTCGCAAGAGATCGAAGCCGCCTATGCCGAACGGGTGCGGTTTCGCGCCCGCCGCCAGGCGCAGTATTCCGCGCTGCGCGACCGGCCCTGCGTCACCCGCGACGGCCAGCCGGTCGATCTGATGATCAATGCCGGCCTGATCATCGACCTGCCGCACATCGAAGACACCGGATCGGCCGGCATCGGCCTGTTCCGCACCGAACTGCAATTCATGGTCGGCGAGAGTCTGCCGCGCTCCAGCGACCAGCTGGCGTTGTATCGCGCCGTGCTCGACGCTGCCGGCCCCAAGCCCGTGACCTTCCGCACGCTGGATATCGGCGGCGACAAGGCGCTGCCTTATATGGAGACCATCAGCGAGGAGAACCCGGCACTCGGCTGGCGCGCGATCCGGCTCGGGCTCGATCGCCCCGGACTGCTGCGCGGCCAGATCCGCGCACTGCTGCGCGCCGGCGGCGGCCGCGCGCTGCGCATCATGTTCCCGATGATTTCCGAAGTCGCGGAATTCGACCAGGCCAAGAGCATCATCGAGCGCGAACTGACCTATCTGCGCCAGCATGGCCATTCGCTGCCGGAGCGGATCGACGTCGGCACCATGGTCGAGGTGCCGGCGCTGCTCTACCAGATGGACGAATTGCTGGCGAAGGTCGACTTCGTCTCGGTCGGCTCCAACGACCTGTTCCAGTTCCTGTTCGCGGTCGATCGCGGCAATGCCAAAGTTTCAGAGCGCTTCGACACGCTGTCGGCGCCGATGCTGCGCGCGCTGCGCGAGATCGTGCAGAAGGCCAATGCGGCGAAGAAGCATGCGTCGCTGTGCGGCGAAATGGCATCGACGCCGATCGGCGCGCTGGCGCTGGTTGCATTGGGGTATCGCTCGCTGTCGCTGTCGGCCACGTCGCACGGCCCAGTCAAGGCGCTAATCCTCGAACTCGACGCCGCCCGGGCGGAGGCGATGATGAAGCCGCTGCTCGACGCGCCCTCCGGCAGCGTCTCGATCCGCCAGAAGCTGACGGAATTCGCCGAGGCCGAGGGACTGTCGTTGTAGCGAAGCTCCACTCGCTTGCCGCCGCGCTGCCCTTTCCGCGACTCCGAGACCTGCCCGAGACCTGCTCATGTCCATCCTGCCCGAAGCCAAACTCGACATTCTGCTGGCGCATCATGCCTCGCTCGAATCCCAGTTGCAGAGCCAGATGAGCGGCGAGAATTTCGTCAAGCTGACGCGCGAATTCGCCGAGCTCAACCCGCTGATCGAAGCCGTGAAGACCTATCGCGCCGCCACCCGGGAAGTCGCCGAACTCGACGCGATGATTGCAGATAGCACCACCGACGCCGAGATGCGCGAGATGGCGGAGGCCGAGCGCCCGACGCTGGAAGCGCGCGCGCAGGAATTGGCGCAGGAAATCCGCGTCGCGCTGTTGCCGAAGGACGCGATGGACGAGCGCAACGTGGTGCTGGAAATCCGTGCCGGCACCGGCGGCGACGAGGCGTCGTTGTTCGCCGGCGACCTGTTCCGCATGTATGAACGCTTCGCCGCGCTGCAGGGCTGGAAGGTCGAGGTGGTATCTGAATCCGAAGGCACGATGGGCGGCTACAAGGAAATCATCGTCGAGATCCAGGGCCGCGGCGCGTTCGCCAAGCTGAAATTCGAATCGGGCGTGCACCGCGTGCAGCGCGTGCCGGATACCGAGACCCAGGGCCGCATCCATACGTCGGCGGCGACCGTGGCGGTGCTGCCGGAAGTCGAGGAAGTCGATGTCACGATCCGCGACGAGGATTTGCGCATCGAGACGATGCGCGCGCAGGGCGCCGGCGGCCAGCACGTCAACAAGACCGAATCGGCGATCCGCATCACCCATATCCCGACCGGGCTGCAGGTGATGATGCAGGACAGCCGCTCGCAGCATAAGAACCGGGCGTCGGCGATGAACATTTTGCGCTCGCGCATCTACGATGCCGAGCAGCAGCGCATCGATTCGGTGCGCTCCGCCGAGCGCAAGGAAAAGGTCGGCTCCGGCGACCGCTCTGAACGGATACGGACCTATAATTTCCCGCAGGGCCGCGTCACCGACCACCGCATCAACCTGACGCTCTACAAGCTGCCGCAGGTGATCTCCGGCGAAGCGCTGCACGAACTGACCGAGGCACTGACGACCGAGCATCAGGCCGCGCAGCTCGCGGCACAGGGCAACGCGTGAGCAAGCGAGCGCCTCTCTTTCTTCCTTCCTTCTCCCCTTGTGGGAGAAGGTGGCGCGGACGAAGTCCGCGACGGATGAGGGGGATCGCTGGGCTCGGAGTTTGCGGCGCCCCCTCACCCGTCCGCGCTATCGCGCGGCCACCCTCTCCCACAAGGGGAGAGGGAAGAAAAGGCGGTGCGCGTGGCTGATTCACTCACCGGTCAAAGCGTCGAAAACGCCCGTCGTAAGCTCGCCGCGCAGTTGCGCGCGCATGATGTGGAGTCCGCAGACCTCGACGCTCGGCTGCTGGTCGGTGGCGTACTCAACCTCGATCTCACCGGCCTGATGATCGCTGCCAAGCGCATCCTCATTGAAGAAGAGGCCGCGCATCTTCAAGCCTTTGCCCTTCGCCGCATGTCCGGCGAACCGATTGCGCGCATCCTCGGCGTCAAGGAATTCTGGGGCCTGCCCCTGCAATTGTCCGCCGACACGCTGGTGCCGCGGCCCGATACCGAAACGATCGTCGAGGCCGCGCTCGAGGCGATCGACGCCGACCGGCGACGTGGTGCCCCGCTCCGCATCGCCGATCTCGGCACCGGCTCCGGGGCGATCCTTCTGGCGCTGCTGTCGGAGCTGCCGCAGGCGACTGGCATCGGCACCGATATCAATCTCGCAGCCCTGCTGACGGCGCGCCGCAATGCCGGCCTGCTCGGCTTCGCCGACCGCAGTTCGTTCGTCACCTGCGACTACGCCGCCGCCTTGCAGCCCGGCCTCGATTTGATCGTCTCCAACCCGCCCTATATCCGCTCCGCCGAAATCGACACCCTCGCCACCGAGGTGCGCGACCATGATCCACACCGCGCGCTGGACGGCGGCGCCGACGGGCTCGACGCCTATCGGATCATCGCGCCGCAGGCCGAGGCACTGCTGGCGCCGGACGGGTGGCTAGTGTTCGAGGTCGGACACAACCAAAGCAACGATGTGGAAAGCTTGCTGCAAGCGACCGGATTTCAGCTCAGCGGACCGGCGAAGGCCGATCTGGGAGGTATCCGGCGTGCCGTTTCGGCGCGAAAATCGCGCCAATCCCCCTAAAACGCCAAAAACTGCTTGGAATATCGCCGGGGAGAGACTACCTTCCGAACACAACATCGGCACAGGGTTGGCTATCCCCGCAATTCGTGGTGGACGCCAGAAATTCTCGCTAGAGAGCCCGTCCGGGTAATGGTTCCAACAGGCAGGTCTATTTGAGCGCGATGGCTGAGAAAGCTGCCCTGCTTGCGACCGCAAAGCGAACGAAAGCCTGAACTTGAACTTCAGAAATCACGCAGCAAAGCCTGACCTTGTTTCGGCAGATTGAACGAATGGATCCGGCCAGCGCGATCGGCGGGCGGTTGGAGAACGCGTGTTTGTTGAGCGCGAAGGGCGGCAATTTCGGTGCAGCGATGACCTGCAAGGCGATTCGGGCGCATGGCGCGGCCCGCGTCCGGCAAACCTGTTCAACAATTTTCTAATCACTTCACGTTCGACGACAATCCTGGATCGGTAATAAAGGCGAGACATGAGAAACGGTCAGAATAATAACAACAAGCGGATGCGGAATAACAACAACCGCAGCAGCAATAGCGGCGGCGGCAGCAACAATAGCAACAGCAACAACAATCGGCGCGGCCAGAACCCGATGACCCGGGTGTTCGAATCGAACGGCCCCGATATCAAGATCCGTGGCACCGCCTCGCATGTCGCCGAGAAATACGTCCAGCTGGCGCGCGACGCGCGTTCTTCCGGCGACCCGGTCGCCGCCGAGAACTACTATCAGCACGCCGAACACTATTTCCGCCTGATCGCCGCCGCCCAGGAGCAGTTCCGGCAGAACCAGCCGCAGCCGCGCACCGAGAACGAGATGGCCTCGGAAGACGGTGACGATGACGGCGAGACGTTCTCGAATTTCGGCGCCGAACCGGGCTTCGTGACGCCGCCGCCGCAGCCCTTCGTGCCGCGCGATCCGCAGCCGCCGCGCGAGCAGCAACCGTATCAGCCGCGCGAAAACCAGCAGTACCAGCCGCGCGAGCAGCGTGAGCCCCGCGATAACAACGCGCCGCGCGAAAACAACCATCGCGAACGGACCGAACGTCCGCAGCACCAGCCGCAACCGCAGCCGCAATTCCAGCCGCAGCCCCAGCCGGCGATGCCGGTCAGCGACAGCGTCGATCGGCTGCCGTCCTTCATCACCGGCCCGCAGCCGGTGGTGAACGGTCCGGTGCCGTTCGATGCCGCCGCCGGCGAACGCTTCCCGCCGCGCCGCCGTCGTCGTCCGCACGGCCCGCGCCCGGAAGGTGCCGCGCCCGTGCCGGTGACGCCGGGTGATGATTTCGGCAATACGTGATCCGTAGCCCGGATGAAGTCGTCGCGCGCATCAGCGCGCGGCGGCGCAATCCGGGAGCAGACAGGATAGGCCGGCCCCGGATTGTCATCCGGGCTACTTAGACTATCAGCGAAGACGCAATTAAAATGCCGACGCCAATTCCCTGGCGCCCGGCAGATTGCTGTTGGCGTCCATCCGGCTGTCGGTGATCGCCAGCAGCTTGGCCACCGTGTTGTGGCGGATCGCCACCGGATTTCGCTCATAGCCGCCGCGCTGGAAGAAATTCGCGGTCGGCACGCGCTCGCGCATCGCAATCGGCATCGTCACCATGTCCAGGCCGGTCGAGTCGCCGGTGAGATTCATCATCTCCAGCTCGGCGGCAGTCAGCGGCCTTGTATATCCCTTCGCCCGGGCGAAATGCACCGACGTCAACAGCTTGTGGGTCTGCAGCAACGGGCCGACATCGACATCCAGCACCAGCGCATGCACCGCCCAGCCCTGCGGCGTGCGCCCCAGCTTTTCATGCTCGCTCCAATTACCCGGAATGGAGCGCGAGAACGCCACCATCCGCTTCACCACCGCGATCTTCTGTTCCATTGCCTTGCGCTGCGGGCTCGGCAGGCTCGCCGCCCTGCCGGTCATTTTGCTGATGATATGGTGGCCCTGCTCCGCCAGCAGCACCAGCGTATTGGTGGTGAGCAACTGGTTGTAGCCGATCGCCGTCGAGATCGCGCGCGACCCCGGACGCGAGGCGCTGAGACCGGACTGCATCTCGTGATTGCCGTTGCCGCCGGTCTCGAACGCATAGACCCGTATCGCCTGCTCCCGGGTCAGCCCGGCTTCGATGGCCGCGCGGGCATAGGCACGCTTGAATTCGAGTTCGCTGGCCGGGCGCTGCGGCCGGAACTGGAATTGCTCGGCTGCAGCTTTCAGGAAATCGGCCACCACCGGCAGCGATTTGCGCGGCGCCCTGGGCTCTTCCGGCTCCGGCTGCGGATCGACCGGGCGCTTCGGTCCGTCATACAGCGGCGCCTGCTCCAGCACGTAATCATTTAGGCCGATCGCTTCGCCGCTGCGACGCTTGGCGTTGCGAATCTTGCGCTTCTCGGCGATCGCGCTCCAATAGGGCTCGGCTTCCGCATCGAAGGCCGCGCGGGCCTCCTGATATTCCTGCAGCTTCCGGCGGTAATCGGCGATTGCCTGCGGCGAGGCCTGCTGGGCCATCGCATTCACGACGCCGGGCGGCAGCGTGGAAACGTCGAAAGCCATGGCCTGCGGCGCGGTCAGCAGCAGGACAAGGGAAACCGAAGCAAGCCGTAAACAAAGCGAATGAAGCATGGGACCTGTCAGGCTGGCGCGCGGCGCGCATCGAATTCATGGGGCCGCACGGATTCTCCGTGCCGGCCCAATCCGGAAAAGTTGGTTCAAAGAGCTTGGCGCAGCATGGTGAAGAATGTGTTGCCAGTACGAGTTCCGGCACGGCCACGACACCGTGTCGCGGGCCGGGAGGCCACGGTCATTTCCAGGCGAATACTGGCTGCTCGAGGTCGGCAACGCGGGTGTCGCGGCCGGCGAGCAGCTCGCTGAACTGGTAGATCAGCGCCGCCGTCGGCGCGTGAATGAACTGGCCGGCATGGCGGTATCGGATGACGCGGCGCTCGCTCTCCGGGATCGTCACGAAATCGAACGCTTCCGTCCGCGCGATCTCGGACAGCGCGATGCGATGTACCGAGGCGACCTCGTGCGGATTGGGCAGGAGGCTGCGGCTGTCCTGTGCCCACGCCAGAACCGGCGTGATGAGGTAGCCCGACCGCGTCGGATAGTCGTCGAGCGTGCCGATGACATCGGCCGGCGTCAGCCGCAGGCCGAGTTCCTCATGCAGCTCTCGCAGGGCGGCGTCGATGACCGTCTCGCCGGGATCGCAGCGGCCACCCGGCAAGGCCCATTGGCCACCATGGGCGCGCAGCCCGGAGGCCCGCAAGGTCAGCAGCATCGCCGTATCGCGGCCATCACTGGCCTCGACCAGCACGATGGCGACGGCCGCTTGCTTCAGACCGGAAGGCGGCGCTTCCGCCGCGCGGACAAAGTCGGCACCGCGGACCGCAATCATCTGCCGCGTATGGGACGTGAATGGATGCGTCATGCGAATGGATTACACGAGCCCGGCGGCCGCCGCACTAGGCACCCTGCCCCGGCCTTTGTAGAACGGGCTCCCGTTCCGACGCTCCCCCAAGGACATTGCATGACCGAAGCCATAAATGCCGAGCTGCTGGAAGCCGGCTGGTCCATCATGGACGATGACGGCTTCATTCATCTGGTCGGGCCGGTATGGCACCGCATGGTCGGCACCGACCATGAGTTTGCGATCGTCGGTCGGGACAAGCACCGCAACCGCCGCGGCGTGGTACAGGGCGGTGTGCTGATGACGTTGGCGGATCGTAGTTGCGGGATGACGGCACGCGCCGTGTCCGGCGCCGATGCGCTGGCTACCGTACAGATGGACACGTTTTTCGTCGATGCCGCGCGGATCGGGGAGTTGATGATCTCGCGGCCGAAGGCGCTGCGCGCGACCCGCAGCCTGATCTTCATGAGCACCGAAGTTTGCGTCGGCGACCGTGTCGTCGCCACCGCGCATGGCGTGTTCAAGACTGTACGCGACCGTACCGATGCCGGGCATCCGGCACGAACAACGATACCACGGCACCACCCGGTCGATTAATCGGCCCCGGCTGGAACGATCGGTCGCTCAACGCCTTAGTCCGCGTACGTCACCGGAGATTTCTGCCGAAAGGCGCACGCCGATGGCTCGGATATCAAGCCAAGGCTATTTGAAAAATGACTTATGCGAAGCCACACGCCAAACCTGAAGGCGGAGTGCAATCACTCGACAATGACATCGTCGGAAACACGAGATCGCGGCCAGTGGTCCTGGTCGTCGAAGACGATACGCTGTTGCGGATGCACGCTGCCGAAATGATCGAAGAGGCCGGCTTCAAAGTTCTGGAAGCACCGAACGCCGACGAAGCGATCAAATTGCTGGAGACCCGTCTGGATATCGCCGTCATCTTTACCGATATCGACATGCCGGGTTCGATGAACGGACTGAAGCTGGCGCACGCCGTGGCCAACCGATGGCCGCCAATCCGGATCGTGGCAACGTCCGGCCATTTCCAGATGCGCGACGGCGATCTGCCGGCGGGCGGGGTGTTTATCGCCAAGCCCTATCTCTCCCATCAGATCATTTCCACACTTCGTGACCTGGCCAAGGCCGTCGCCTGACTGACGCGGGTTGACGCTCCATCGGCTCCCGTCCACGCTGCTTGCTCGACACCGTTCCAAAATTGAGCACGATGATGTGGGCCTTCTTCCAAAATCTTCTCGACACCTCCCTTTTTGCACCGCACGGCATCTGCCTGTTGTGGGAACCCGGCCTGATCTGGCTGCATGTCGGCTCCGATGTCTTGACCGCGCTGGCCTACTTCTCGATCCCCGTGGTGTTGACGATCTTCGTGATGCGGCGGCGCGACGTGGAGTTCGGCTGGATCTTCTGGGCTTTTGCGATCTTCATCATGGCCTGCGGCCTCACGCATGTGCTTTCGATCATCACGCTGTGGGTGCCGATCTACGGAATTCAGGGCATCGTCAAGGCGATCACCGCGGTCGCATCCGTGATCACGGCAGCAATCCTTTGGCCGCTGCTGCCGCGGCTGCTGGCGATTCCGTCGCCGGCGCAATTGCACGAAGCCCAACTGGCGCTGGTCGAGGAAGGCCGCTATCGCCGCGAGGCCGAGGACATGCTGCGTCAATCGCAGAAGATGGAAGCGATCGGCCACCTCACCGGCGGCGTCGCGCATGATTTCAACAACCTTCTGACCATCATCATCGGCAATCTCGAAATCGCCGAACGCACCGTCAACAACTGGACCGATGGCTCGCAAGCGCGCCTCAGGCGCGTGATCGCCAGCGCCGCGGGCGGCGCGCAGCGCGCGATCGTCCTGACGCAGCGCCTGCTGGCCTTCGCACGACGCCAGCCGCTCGATCCGAAGCCGATCAATGTCAACCAGTTGCTGCAGGGCATGTCGGACTTCTTCCAGCGCACGCTCAGCGAAAACATCGAGCTGGAAATCGTCGGCGGCGCCGGGCTGTGGCAGGTCGAGGTCGATCGCGGTCAGATGGAAGCCGGCATCCTCAACCTCGTCGTCAACGCGCGCGACGCCATGGCGGACCGCGGCAGCCTGACGATCGAGACCAGCAACGCCTTCATCGACGAAGCCTACGCGCAGCAGCATGCCGATCTGCCGGTCGGTCAATATGTCCAGATTGCCGTGAGCGATACCGGCCCCGGCATGCCGAAGGAGGTGCAGGAGCGCGCCTTCGATCCGTTCTTCACGACCAAGGAACCTGGCCTCGGCACCGGTCTCGGCCTCAGCCAAGTCTACGGCTTCGTCAAGCAGTCCGGCGGGCACGTCAAGATCTACAGCGAGGCAGGCCTCGGTACGACCATCAAGATCTATCTCCCGCGCAGCCGGAAAACGGCGGAAGCGGCGATCGAGACCGACAGCGTGGTGATCGGCGGAAGCGGCCATGAGACCATCATGGTGGTGGAAGACGATCCGGACGTGCGCGCCTACCTGGTCGAGACGCTGGAGGGGCTGGACTACCGCATCCGCTTCGCACCGAATGCCGATCAGGCGCTGTCCGACTTCGAACGCGACCCGTCGCCGATCGATTTGCTTCTCACGGACGTCGTGATGCCCGGCATGAACGGCCGCCAGTTCGCCGGAGAGATGCAAAAGCGCCAGCCGGGGTTGAGGGTGCTGTTCATGACCGGCTATTCCCGCAACGCCATCGTGCACAACGGGCGACTGGATGCCGGCGTGTCGCTGCTGCAAAAACCGATTCCGCAGGCGACGCTGGCGGCAAAGATCCGGGAGATGCTGGACAAGAAGTAGCGGCGCTCAGGTCACCTCTCACCAGCGGGGAGAGGTGGGATGAACTTGGCCGACGGCGATCAGCTCAAGAATAAGTCAACCGTCTAATGCGCTTCTGCGGCCAGCACGGCCTCGACGCGGATCTCTTCCGTCAACCTTGCCTTCAATGCCGAGAATTCCGGGCTGGTCTTGATCGTGTAGTGCCGCGGATGCGGCAGATCGACGGCGACATCGGCCTTGATGCGGCCGGGTCGCGCCGACATCACCACCACGCGGGAGGCGAGAAACACCGCCTCCTCGATATCGTGGGTGACGAAAATCACGGTCTTGCGCTCGCGCTCCCAGATGCCGAGCAACAGTTCCTGCATCAAGGCGCGGGTCTGGTTGTCGAGCGCGCCGAACGGCTCGTCGAGCAGCAGGATTTTCGGGCTGTTGGCGAGTGCGCGGGCGATCGCGGTACGCTGCTGCATGCCGCCGGAGAGCTGTTTCGGAAAATGATGCGCAAAGCTGGTGAGGCCGACCTTGTCGAGCCATTCGGCGGCGATCGCATTGCGTTCGCGCAACGAGACGCCGCGCTCGCGCAGCCCGAACGAGATGTTCTCCGACACCGTCAGCCAGGGGAACAGCGTGTAGGACTGGAACACCATGCCGCGGTCGGCGCCGGGGCCGGTAATGGCCTTGCCGTCGAGCAGGATGTGGCCGGTGGTCGGCGTGTCCAGCCCGGCCACCATGCGCAGCAACGTCGACTTGCCGCAGCCGGAGGGGCCGAGAATGGTGACGAAGTCGTTGTCGGCGACCGCGAGGTTGGCCGGCTCCAGCGCCCGCGTGGGCGTGCCGCCGCGCACCGCGGGGAAGATGCGCGAGACGTTCTCGATGACCAGCTTGCTCACAGGACGCTCCACGGGAACATCGCGCGGTTGGCGGCCTTGAAGGCGTAGTCCGAGATTAGCCCGATGATACCGATCACGATGATTCCGAAGATGATCTGCCCGGTCGCCAGCAGCGCCTGGCTGTCGATGATCATGTGACCGATGCCCGAGGACGAGCCGATCAGTTCGGCGACGATGACATAGGTCCAGGCCCAGCCGAGCACGAGGCGCAGGATCTCGGCGATGCCCGGCGCCGCCGAGGGAATCAGCACGCGCCGGAGCACGCCGACATCACGCGCGCCGAGCGTCAGCGAGGCCTCGACGAGGTCACGGCGCACGCTGCCTACGGTGACCGCGACCATCAGGATGATCTGGAATACCGAGCCGATGAAGATCACCAGCAGTTTCTGCAACTCGCCGATCCCGGCCCACAGGATCAGCAGCGGAATGAAGGCGGAGGCCGGCAAATAGCGGGCGAACGATACGAAGGGCTCGAGGAAGGCTTCGACCGGCTTGTAGGCGCCCATCAGGATGCCGAGCGGCACCGCGACCAGCGCCGCCAGCACGAAGCCGCCGATCACCCGCCAGATCGTCATGCCGATGTCGAACAGGAAGCCCTGTTTGGTCAGCAGCCACCAGCCGTCATTCAGCATGGTGAGAGGGTTGGCGAGGAAGGTTTTCGAGACGAAGCCGCCGAAGGTCGCATAGGACCACGCGGCGACGAACAGCACGAAGAACGAGATGCCGAGCACGACACGCGCGGAGGAGGAAACGGGGGCGAGAGGTTTCATGATTTATGATCTGCGGGTGAATTCGTCATTGCGAGGAGCCCTTGCGACGAAGCAATCCAGAAAGCAGCGAAGCGAAGCAACTGGATTGCTTCGCTTCGCTCGCAATGACGGCGATGGGGCCGGTGATTACTGGATGAACCGCGTGTCGACGATCTTGGTGAGATCCGGGATTTCCTTGATCACGCCTATCTCGAGCAGCAGTTCGGCGGCTTCCTTGGAGAAAGCCTGGAATTCGCCGGCGAAGAACTTCTTGTTCTGCTCCTGGTCCTGCCAGCGCAGGTACTGCGCAGAGGCGCCGAATTTTTCGCCGGACTGCTTCACGTCGGCGCCCATGATTTCATAAGACTTCGCCTGATCCGACTTGATCATGGCAACGGCCTCGAAATAGCTCTTGGTCAGCGCCTTCACCGCGGCCTCATTATCCGCGATGAATTTCGGCGTGCAGCCGAACGTGTCCATGATCATCGGGTAGTCCAGCGTGGTGGCGATGATCTTGCCGGCTTCAGGCTTCTCGCGCACCGCGGAGAGATAGGGCTCATAGGTCATCGCGGCATCGTTCTGCCCGGCGATGAAGGCCTGCGCGGCCGGGCCGGGCTCCATGTTGACGACGCTGACGTCCTTCACCGACATGCCGTTCTTCTTCAGAAACCAGGCCAGCGTGAAATATGGCGCGGTACCGGGCGCGGACGCGGCGACGGTCTTGCCTTTCAGGTCCTTGATCGAGCCGGTGGTGCCGCGTACGGCCATGCCGTCGGCGCCATAGGATTTGTCGAGCTGGAACAACTGCGTGGTGGCGACGCCGTTGGCATTCCAGACCACCCAGGTCTCGACCGTGGTCGCTGCGCATTGTACGTCGCCGGACGCGATGGCGAGGTGACGGCTGGCCTGCGGGACTTTCTTGATGGTGACGTCGAGGCCATTCCTGGCGAAAATGCCCGCCTCTTTGGCCAGCGTCAGCGGGGCGAAACCGGTCCAGCCGGAAATGGCGATGGTCACCTTGGTCTGCGCCATCGCCGGCGTGGCCACCAGAGCGGCGAGCATCGCCGCCGCGGAAATGCTAATCAACTTCATTATGCCGTCTCCCCAGCCGAATAATACTGTCATGATATTGCATGGCAGCATGGAGTTTCGCCAGAGTCAATTTCCAGGCTTTCGGTCGCAGCACCGGAAGCCGGGGCGGCCGTCGTGCGACCGTCGGGACGACCTGAAGCCGGGCGCGGGCGGAGGTCCACGCATGCGCAGCCTGGGTGGCGCCTGCTGCCCCTGCGCAGGAACGATTCATCTCATGCTACGTTCGAGCGTTGTTTGAGGATTTCACGGATTTCACATGACGGACGGCGACCTGCAGCGTTTCGTCGAGGCCCAGACGGACATATACGCCACCGCGCTCGGTGAATTGCGCGCCGGCCGCAAGCGTACTCACTGGATGTGGTTCGTGTTTCCGCAGATCGCCGGCCTCGGCCACAGTGCGATGGCGCGGCATTACGCGGTCGCATCGCGTGACGAAGCAAAGGCCTACGTCGCGCATGATGTTCTGGGCCCGCGGCTGCGCGAGTGCACGCAGGCCGTTCTCGCCGTGTCCGACAGCACCGCCAACGCCATCTTCGGCTCGCCGGACGATATCAAGTTTCGATCGTGCATGACGCCGTTCGATGCCGTCGCCGCGGACGGCATGTTCGACGAGGCGCTGGCGCGGTTCTATGGCGGCCAGCGCGACCCGGCGACGCTCGAGCGACTTTGAGCTTCACGGGAACCGGCGGGCTTCGGCGCCGTTGATCGGCGCAACATGGAGAACCGAGATGAACAAGAAGACGCTGGCCGAGGTCGCCGACAAGATGGCCGGGATCGACATCGCGATCCTGTCGACGCACACCGAGAATGGCGAAATTGCCAATCGGCCGATGAGCAATAACGGCGACGTCAGCTATGACGGCACGTCATATTACTTCACCTATGAGCAGGCACGCGCGGTGTCCGATATCACCGCCGACCCCAAAGTGGCGCTCGGATTTTCCGCACCAGGCGGATGGTTCAGCGGCTCCGGGCTCTACGTGGCCGTCGAGGGCAACGCCGAACTGATCCGTGACAGGGCCGCCTTCGAGAAGCACTGGACGCCCGATCTCGACAAGTGGTTCGAAAAGGGTATCGATACGCCCGGTATCGTGCTGATCAAGGTGAAGGCCCGGCGCATCACCTATTGGGAAGGCACCGAGGAAGGCGAAGTGACGCTGTAACAGCGTCTTTCGCATCATTCGCGGCCGAAGCCTTCGCCATCAGGCGTTGCTTCGGCCGCTGTCGTTTCCGCTGATGCCATACAGGAAGATCGAGATGCAGCGCCGGATATGATCCTGGCGTTTCGGTGGGCGTCTCCGCGCCACCGCCGCGTCGAGCTTGAGCACCATCGGACCGAAGATCATGTCGAGCAGGATATGGACCGCGCTGTTGGCGTCACGGAGTTCGATCCGCTCACGCTTGCACCGTGCCTTGAGCCATTTCGCGAGATCGGCGCGCGCCTTTTCGGCGC
Organism: Tardiphaga sp. vice304; assembly: GCF_007018905.1. Taxonomy (NCBI): domain Bacteria; kingdom Pseudomonadati; phylum Pseudomonadota; class Alphaproteobacteria; order Hyphomicrobiales; family Nitrobacteraceae; genus Tardiphaga; species Tardiphaga sp. vice304. Next base: position 799,632 of record NZ_CP041402.1, on the reverse strand, counting down.
CGTAGCGGAACAGCAGTTCCTCGAGTTCCGGGTGCTGCTGCGATTCCACCATCACCAGCCTCAGCAAGGCGAGATTGTCGCGTTCCGACTGCGGATCGATGTCGATCCGGAAAATCTGCTGCAGGGCCTGATCGATCGGCAAGTCGTCGTAGTCGCCCGGCAGCGCCAGCATGCTGTAGCGATGCGCGTCCACCACCGCGGCGAAAAGCGCGGGCTTGCCGGGAAACAGCCGGTACAACGTCTGTTTTGAAATCTTGCAGCGTGCGGCAACGTCGTCCGTCGTGGTCCGGCCATAGCCCTTTTCAATGAACAATTGACGCGCACCGTCGGCGATCAACGACCGCTGCGTGTCGTCGGATACCAGCTTCGGCCGTCCGCGGTGACGGGGCACCGCAATCGCCGTGGGTGCTTTCGCATTCGTGTCCATTTCGTGACTCTAACAGCCTTGTGATACCGACAGCAATCAAACCTAGATTGACCCGGGCGCCTTCGGCCAATACTAGTACTGTACCGTACTGTAATCGCAAGGTCCTCCCGCGCATGGCCGCATATTTTCTGTTTATCCGCGGCCGATACGCCAAAGCCTGCATCGCCGGCCTCTCCTTGTTGCTGCTGGCCGGATGCGGCGATGGCGGCGACAAGGCCGCGAAGAACGCTGGCGCGCCGCCGCGCGCCGAGGTCAGCGTCGTCACGTTGCGCCCGCAATCGATCGCGATCACGTCGGAACTGCCGGGCCGCACCACGGCCTCGCTGGTCGCGGAGGTCCGCCCGCAGGTGAACGGCATCATCAAGGAGCGGCTGTTCAAGGAAGGCAGCGAGGTCAAGGCCGGCGACATGCTGTACCAGATCGATCCCGCCGCCTACCAGGCCGCGCTCGACAGCGCCGTGGCCGCCTTGCAGAAGGCCGAGGCCGCCGTGCCCAATGCCGAAGCCAAGCTCGAGCGCTATCGCACACTGATCAAGCAGAACGCCGTCAGCAAGCAGGACCTCGACGATTCCGTGGCCGCGCTGGCGCAGGTCAAGGCCGATGTGGCGTCCAACAATGCCAGCGTCGATACCGCGCGTCTCAATCTCGCTTATACCAGGATCGAGGCGCCGATCAGCGGCCGCATCGACCGATCGTCGCTGACGCCGGGTGCGCTGGTGACGGCCAGCCAGACCACCGCGCTGACAACCATCCGCACGCTCGATCCGATCTATGTCGATGTCACGGAATCCAGCACCAACCTGCTGAACTGGCGGCAGGCGGTCAGCGAAGGGCGCATCAAGTTCGACGGCGCCGATGTCAGCGTCAAGCTGAAGCTGGAAAACGGCACCACCTATAATCACACCGGCAAGATGGCCTTTGCCGAGTCGAATGTCAGCCAGACCACCGGCACCTTCGCGCTGCGCGCGGAATTTCCCAACCCCGATCGCATCCTGTTGCCGGGCACCTACGCCCGCGCCGTGATCGAGCAGGGCATCGCCGAGAACAGCTTTGCCATTCCGCAGCGGGCCATCACCCGCAACACCAAGGGCGAAGCCACCGGCATGTTCATCACCGCCGAAGGCAAGGTCGAACAACGCACACTCGCGGTCTCCAGCAATGTCGGCAACAACTGGCTGGCCACGTCCGGCGTCAAGGATGGCGACCGCATCATCGTCGAGGGCGCGCAGATGGTGAAGCCCGGCGCCGCCGTCACGGCCGTCGAGGTCACGATCGACAACAACACCGGCGAAGTGAAGGGCACCAAGCGGGGGAGCCTCGATACCGGCACCCGACTGGCGACGCGCGAGACCGCACCCGCCACGGGCGGGAACTGATCGATGTCGCGCTTCTTCATCGACCGCCCGATCTTTGCCTGGGTCATCGCCATCACGATCATGCTGGGCGGCCTGCTCGCGCTGACCGGGCTGTCGATCGCGCAATATCCGCAGATCGCGCCGACCACCGTCAAGATCAACGCCACCTATCCGGGCGCCAACGCGCAGACGGTAGAAAACTCGGTCACCAAGGTGATCGAGCAGGGCCTGACTGGCATCGACAACCTCGACTACATGACGTCGACCTCGACCTCGACCGGCTCCGCCACCATCACCATCACCTTCAAGAGCGGCGCCAATGCCGACATCGCGCAGATGCAGGTGCAGAACAAGCTGCAGCTGATCACCGCGCTGCTACCGCAGATCGTGCAGACTACGGGGCTTGCGGTCACCAAATCGGCCACCGGCTTCCTGATGGTGATCGGCTTCGTCTCCAGCGACGGCAAATTGTCGTCCAACGACCTCGCCGACTACGTCAACAGCACGCTCAACGACACCCTGAAGCGCGTCACCGGCGTCGGCGAGACGCAGCTGTTCGGTGCCGGCTATGCGATGCGTATCTGGATGGACCCGGACAAGCTCGCCAAATATGCCCTGATGCCGAGCGACGTTTCCGCCGCGATCCAGGCGCAGAACACGCAGGTTTCCGCCGGTCAGCTCGGCGGCGTGCCGGCTCGCCCCGGCCAGCAGCTCAATGCCAGCATCACCGTACGCAGCCGATTGCAGACCCCCGAGCAGTTCCGCAGCATCATCCTGAAGAGCGACACCAACGGATCCTTGGTGCGACTCAACGATGTCGCCACCGTCGAACTCGGCGCCGAGAGCTACACCACCAGCGCCACCTATAACGGCAAGAGCGCCGCCGGCCTCGCCATCACGCTGGCAACCGGCGCCAACGCGATCGCCACCGCCGAGGCCGTGCAGTCCACCATCAAGCGTCTGTCGACCACGTTCCCGCAGGGCGTCGAGGTGGTGTATCCCTACGACACCACGCCGTTCGTGCGGCTGTCGATCGAGGACGTCGTCAAGACGCTGATCGAGGCGATCGTTCTGGTCTTCATCGTGATGTATGCGTTCCTGCAGAACATCCGCGCCACCATCATCCCGACGCTAGCAGTGCCGGTCGTGCTGCTCGGCACCTTCGGCGTGCTGGCGATCTTCGGCTATTCCATCAACACGCTGACGATGTTCGCGATGGTGCTGGCGATCGGCCTCTTGGTCGACGACGCCATCGTCGTGGTCGAGAACGTCGAGCGCGTGATGGAAGAGGAAGACCTGTCGCCCAAGGAAGCGACTCGCAAATCGATGGACGAGATCACCGGCGCGCTGGTAGGCATCGCCACGGTGTTGTCCGCCGTGTTCATCCCGATGGCGTTCTTCGGCGGTGCGGTCGGCGTGATCTACCGGCAGTTCTCGGTGACCATCGTCTCGGCGATGGTGCTGTCGGTGATCGTCGCCATCATCCTGACGCCCGCACTGTGCGCCACGCTGCTGAAGAAGCCCGAGAAACACGCCGTGAAGAAAGGCTTCTTCGGCTGGTTCAACCGCACCTTCGCCCGCAGCTCACATGCCTACCGCAACGGCACCGCAGGCCTGATCTCGCGATCGAAGCGCTTTCTGATGCTGTTCGTGGCGATCACGGTCGCCACCGGCGTGATGTTCGCGCGGCTGCCGAGTTCGTTCCTGCCGCAGGAGGACCAGGGCATCCTGCTCACCACCGTACAGTTGCCGGTCGGTGCCACCCAGGACCGCACCTTGCGCGTCCTGAAGCAGGTGACGGACTTCTACACCCAGAACGAAAAGGACGCCGTGCAGGGCATCTTCGCCTCGGCCGGTTTCGGCTTCGGCGGCGCCGGGCAGAACATCGGCATCGCCTTCATCCAGCTCAAGCCGTTCGACGAGCGCAAGGGCGCGGCCTCGACGGCGCCGGCGATTGCCGGCCGCGCGATGGCGTTCTTTTCGAAGATCAAGGACGCCCGCGTCTTCGCGCTGGCGCCACCCGCAATCCAGGGCATGGGCAATTCCAACGGCTTCAGCTTCTATTTGCAGGACATCAACGGCGCCGGCCATGCCGCGCTGATCGAGACCCGCAACAAGTTGCTGGCCGCCGCGGGGCAGAGCAAGCAGATCGCCAATACCCGTCCGAACGGCCAGGAAGACGAGCCGCAATACTCGGTCGAGATCGACCAGGAGAAGGCCAGCGCGCTCGGCGTGTCGCTGGACGACGTCAACACCACGCTGTCGACTGCGTGGGGCTCGAGCTATGTCAACGACTTCATCGACCGCGGCCGCGTCAAGAAAGTCTATTTGCAGGGCGACAAGGACTTTCGCATGCAGCCGGACGACATCGGCCGCTGGTTCGTCCGCAATGCGTCGGGCGTGACGGTGCCGTTCTCCGCCTTCGCCTCCGGGCACTGGACCTTCGGCTCGCCGCGGCTCGAACGTTTCAACGGCTCCTCCGCCGTGGAAATCCAGGGCGAGTCGGCCGCGGGCATCAGCTCCGGCGCCGGCATGGACGAGATCGACCGCCTGATGACCGAACTGCCATCCGGCTACGGCCATGAATGGACCGGGCTGTCCGCGCAGGAGCGACTGTCCGGCAACCAGGCGGCGTCGCTGTATTCGATCTCGCTGGTCGTGGTGTTCCTGTGCCTCGCCGCGCTCTATGAGAGCTGGTCGATCCCACTGGCGGTGATGCTGTCGGTGCCGATCGGCATCTTCGGCGCCTTGCTCGGCGCGTTCCTGTTCGGTCAGACCAACGACGTCTACGTCAAGGTCGGCCTGCTGACCACGATCGGCCTAGCCGCGAAAAACGCGATTTTGATCATCGAATTCGCCATCGAACGCGAGGCCTCCGGCATGGGCGTGGTGGAGGCCACGCTGGATGCCGCGCGGCAGCGGCTGCGGCCGATCATCATGACCTCGTTCGCCTTCATCCTCGGCGTCACGCCGCTGGCGATCGCCTCCGGCGCCGGCTCCGGCGCGCAGAATTCGATCGGCATCGGCGTGATGGGCGGCATGATCGCCGCGACTCTGCTAGGCATCTTCTTCGTGCCGCTGCTGTTCGTCGCGGTCCGCCGCCTGTTCAAGCGCAAACAACCCGTGAAAACTGACGCAACCGCCGAGATCAAGCCGGCTTCACCCTCGGTGTCCCCATGAGCCATCCGTCCAACGCCTCCCGCCGCTCGCTGGCGACACGCCTCGGCGCCCTGCTGATGATCGGCACCACTCTGTCCGCCTGCGCCGTCGGCCCGGACTATTTCGGCGCGCCGATCGCGCTGCCGACGCAGTGGGGCAATGCCAAGCCAAGCGCCGTGACCCGACCGGTGTCGCTGGCGCATTGGTGGAACAGGCTCGGCGACCCCACGCTCAACAGGCTGATCGAGGAGGCCGTCGAAGGCAATCTCGACGTCGCCTCCGCCAAGGCGCGCATTCGCGAGGCCCGCGCGACGCGGCGGCAGGCGATCGGCGCGCTGTTGCCGCTGGTCGATGGCTTCGGCTCCAGCACCTATAACCAGACGGGCACCAGCACCGCCACGTCAGGCAGTACTGCCGGCGCCGGCGCAACACCGTTCACCTATAATCTGCATCAGGCCGGCTTCGATTCGAGCTGGGAGCTCGACCTGTTCGGCGGCAACAAACGCGCCGTGGAAGCCGCGACCTATGGCGTCGATGCCGCCGAGGACGATTTGCGCGCGACGCTGCTGACGCTGGTCGGCGACGTCGCCGCCTATTACGTCGAGATGCGCGGCTACCAGGCGCGGATCGCGCTGGCCCGCCGCACCGCCGCCTCGCAGCGCCAGACCGCGCTGCTGACGCAGCAGAAATTCGAGGCCGGTTCGTCCTCGGCCGTTGACGCCGCCAATGCCGCGGGCCTCGCCGCGACCACCGAATCCTACATCCCGACCTACGAAGTCAGCTATGCCGAAGCGGTGCACCGCATCGGCGTGCTGCTCGGCCGCGAACCGACCGCGCTGGCGCTGCCATTCAAGCGCGTCGCGAAAATTCCCGCGCCGCGGCTGCCTCTGCCGACGGGAATTCCCGCCGACGTGCTGATCCTGCGACCGGACGTGCGCAAGGCGGAACGGCTATATGCGCAATACACCGCCCGGGTCGGCCAGGCCGAGGCCGCGCTCTACCCCAGCGTCAGCCTGACCGGATCGGTATCGACCTCCGCGCTGAACATCGGCGACCTCGGCAAGGCGTCCACGATCGGCTGGTCGGTCGGACCGAGCCTCTCCGTGCCGATTTTCAACGGCGGCAAGCTGCGCGCCGCGGTGGATATCGCCGGCGCCCAGCGCGACCAGTATTACCTGGCATGGCGTTCATCGGTGCTGACCGCGCTGGAGGATGTCGAGAACGCGCTGGTCTCGATGGCGCAGGAGCGCATCAAGATCCAGCGCCTGAGCGAGGCGGCGCGGCGCTACGGCGAGGCGACGCGGCTGTCGCGCGCGCTCTATACGTCCGGCTCGACCAGCTTCCTCGAAGCGCTGACGGCGGAGCGTTCGTTCTACACCGCCGAAGACAGCCTGATCATCAGCCGGGTGGCGATCGCGACGTCATACATCGCACTGGCCAAGGCGCTCGGCGGCGGCTGGGACGGCGCGATCATCAGTTCGATCCCCGCGGTCGTCGACGTCAATACCGGGCCGCACATCGTCGCCGGCGAAAGCGCCGGCACGCTGCGCCAGCTCGCCGCGCCGTAGACGGTCAGCGCAGACCTGCTCACTTCATGCGCCGGCACAGCGCCGGGCCATAGGCCGCAGCAAAGCCGGTGAAGGCGGCTGCCCAGGCCACGCCGGCGATGGCCAGCAACGGTCCGGCATGATCGGGCTGCAGCACCGCGCAGACCCGCGACAAGGCAGCAACGATCACCGCCGCATAGATCAGATGGGTCGCCGGCGATGCCCGCAGGGTCTGGCCGGTGTGGCCCAGCGTGGCGCGCGTCATGACGGCGAGCGTCATGGTGCCGATGGCGCCGCCGGTCCAGGCATGAATGCCGGCGCTTGGGGCGACCAGATCCCACGCACTCAGCGCGGCGAGGACGAAGCCCAGCGGCACGAAGGCGTAAGCCAGATGCAGAATCAGCACCAGCCGGTCGGACGTCGTGCGGTATCCGGTCCAGCGCGCGAGGCGCGCGATGTGCAGGCCGCTACATATCAACAGGGCAACGCCCGTCACGGGCTCGAGCGGGCGGACGATCCATCCGATCAACACCAGCGCGCTGATGCCCAGCGTGATCATGTCGAACCGCCCGAACGGGATCGACAGCCGTCCCGCTCCGCGCTTCGCCAGCCAGTTGCGCGTGAAGCTCGGGATGATGCGCCCGCCGATCAGCGAGATCAACATCATCACCACGGCGATGCCCGCGCGGCTGGCGTAGTCGGCCAGCCCGCTGACATGCGCTTCCAGATGGAAGAAGATATTGCCGGCCGCGAGCAGGCTGACCACGGCCACGATATTGAGATTGCTCCATTTGCGACCGGCGATGATTTCGCGCGCCGCGGCTGCCGCCAACAGGACGAGAAACGCGCCATCGATGACGGCCGCGGCACCCCAGCCGATCGTGGCCGACACGCTGACCGCGATGCGCCCGGCGACCCACACCGCGAACAGCACCATCAGCGGCCGGCCCTGCAGCGGCAATCTTCCGGTCCAGTTCGGGATCGCCGTCAAGAGGAAGCCCGCGAGCACCGCGGCGATGTAGCCGAACAGCATCTCGTGAATGTGCCAGTCGCGCGGCGCGAAGGCCGTGCCCAGCCCGAGCGTGCCGTAGAAAACCGGCAGCCAGACCAGCATGGCGGCGCCCGCATAGAGCGAACCGAACAGGAAGAACGGCCGGAAACCGAACGAGAACAGCGCCGGTCCGCGATAATTCTTCAGCTTGGGGCTCGGCATGACAGCACCTTTCAGGCCGCGCCGACTTTCGCTGCGGCACTCGACCGCGCGAAGCTATCCGGTTTCGACTGCTTCTCTTTGCGCAGGGACAAAGATCTATCCGTTCCGGCGCGGCCTCGAATGTCGGATGCTCCGATAGACGGAACGGTTCGAGCACTGCCGCAATGCCACACGCTGGCGGCGCCAGATTTCGCGCTCAGAGCAAAAACGCCAAAGCATCTTCGCAGCGCTGCTCGATCTTGAAAGCGAGTTGCTCGTCGGCGCGGGTGCGGCCGAGATTGATCGCGGCGATCGGAAGGCCGCCCCTGGCCGCGGTCTGCGCGAAGCGATAGCCGGAATAGACCATCAGCGAGGAGCCGACGACCAGCATGGCGTCGGCCTTTGCGAGATGCGCCATCGCGGTCTCGACGCGCTCGCGCGGCACCGTCTCGCCGAAGAACACGACATCCGGCTTGAGGATGCCGCCGCATTGCGCGCAGGGCGGCACGTCGAAGGCGGCGAAATAATCGCTCTCCAGATCGGCGTCGCCATCGGGCGCCGCCTTGGCGTCGAGCAGGAGCCAGCCCGGATTGCGCAAGCCCATCTCGTGCTGAAACTCGTCTCGGGGGATGCGGCGCTCGCAGCCCATGCAGCGCACCTGGTCGAGCCGGCCGTGCAGGTCGATCACGCCGGTGTGGCCGGCGGCGTCATGCAGGCCGTCGACGTTCTGCGTCAGCAGCGCCTCGCATTTGCCGATCTGCTGCAGCCGCGCCAGCGCGCGGTGCGCGTCATTGGGCTGCGCGCTGCCGAAGCGGCGCCAGCCGAGCAGGCTACGCGCCCAGTAGCGCCGCCGTGTGGCGTCGCTGCCCATGAAGGCCTGGAACGTCATCGGCTGCGTGCGCTTCCAGTTGCCGTCGGCGTCGCGGTAATCCGGAATGCCGGAATTCGTGCTGCAACCGGCGCCGGTCAGGACGAACAGCCGCTGGTGCCGGTCGACGAATTCTTCGAGAACGCTTGAAATCATCCGCCTCAGTTATGCCGCGGCGGACGATTCGCAAGAGCGCTCACCACGCCGCCACGGCACCATCGGAGCGTGGATCGGTGGCGCCTTCCAGCACGCCGTTGGCATGCTGCACGATCGCGCCGGCATGGCCCATCGTGCTCGTATAGCTGCCGAGCACCTCGACCTCGTGGCCGGCGTCCTTCAACTGCCGGATCAGCGCGGGATCGAAGCGGTCTTCCAGCTTCAGCGTCACGCTCTCGTCGCCCCAGGTCTTGCCGAGCAGCCAGCGCGGCGCGCTGACCGCCTGCTGCAGCGGCGTGCCGAACATGCCGTAGCGCGAGAACACTGCGGCCTGGGTCTGCGGCTGGCCCTCGCCGCCCATATTGCCATAGACCATGCGCCGGCCATCGTCGAAGATCGCCATCGCCGGGTTCAGCGTGTGGAACGGCTTGCGGTTCGGCTTCAGCGCATTCCACCCGGACGCTTGCAGGCGGAACGAGGCGCCGCGGTTCTGCCAGCAGATGCCGGTTTCCGGCAGCACCACGCCAGAGCCGAACTCGAAATAGACCGACTGGATGAACGACACCGAGCGACCCTGGCCGTCGATGACGCCGAGCCAGATCGTATCGCCGGGTTTTCGCACATGCGGCCACGGCAGCGCCTTGGTGCGATCGATGCGGCTCGCCATCTCATCGAGCAAGGCCTCGTCGAGGAACGAGGCGGGATCGACGGTCATGTAATCGGGGTCGCCGACATGCTCGTCACGAACCAGGAACGCCTGCTTGGTCGCCTCGACTAGGCCGTGAATGTGGTCGAAACCTTCGGCCTGCGTCACGCCGAGCCGGTCGAACAGCGCTAGGATCATCAGCGACGACAGACCCTGCGTCGGCGGCGCCATGTTGAACAGCTCTGCCCCGTGCACCGCGACCGACAGCGGCGGGCGTTCGCTGGCCTGATGGCGCAGGAGGTCGTCGCCAGTGACCGGCGCGCCGACGCGGACGAGATCCGCGGCAATGCTGTCGGCAAGCTTGCCCTCATAAAAGGTCTCGAAGCCGTCGGCGGCGAGCCGCTTCAGCGTCGCGCCCAGCGCGGCGAGCTTGAGCACGTCGCCTTCCGCCGGCGCCTTGCCGCCCGGCATGAAGGCGGCGGCGAAGTTCGGCTGGTCCTGCAGCTCCGGCGCCTTCTCGGCGGTGAGCTCGGACTGGCTGCGCGTCACCACGATGCCGCTCTCGGCATAGTAGATCGCGCTCTCCAGCAATTGCTCGCGCGACAGCGGCGTCTGCCAGTGTTTCGACAGATCGAGCGCCTTCTGCCAGCCCGACACCGTGCCGGCGACGGTATTGGCGGCCAGTGGCCCGCGGAACGGAATCGTCTGGCAGCCGTGCTTGGCGTAATAGGCCAGATCCACCGCGGCGCCGGCGCGGCCGCAGGCGTCCACCGTGGTCGGCGGCTTACCCGGCTCGGCGATCAGCCAGAAGCCATCGCCGCCGATCCCGGTCATGTGCGGATAGACCACCGACAGGCACGCCGCGACCGCGATCGCGGCCTCGACCGCCGTGCCGCCGGCCTTCAGGATATCGAGCCCGGCCTGCGACGCCAGATGATGCGGCGACGTGACCATGCCCCGGCGGGCGCGCGGTGTTTCAAGCATCAGGGGCTCCAGGAGTGCAGAGGGCGCCAGCGGGCGGAATGAACACGTCTGTAAGCATGTTCGCGCCCTTTCTCAATCCGCAACCGGATCAGGTGCCGACGCGCAACGCCGCGCCCTGCTTGCGCAGATAGGCGATCACCGAGAGCGCCGTGATGCGGCCGGTCTTCGGGTTCTCCGACGGGATGTTCTCGATCGTCATCGAGAAACTGGCGGAGTCCGCATCCACCTCGACGCGGTGGACGTTGCGGGTCAGCGCGGGATCCGCCCAGATTTCCAGCCGGGTGCGGTCCGGGCCGATGCCCGCCAGCGACAGCGCGACGGCGACGTTCAGATTGGCGGGGAAGCCCTTGGCCGCCTCGCGGGCGCTGCCATCAAAAATCTTCAGCGGCTCGGTGATGCTCTCGATGTCGATGTTGTGCTCGACGATATAGGGCGCACCCGCCAGGCCCCGGACCGGTTTGCGCGTTACCATGCGTACCGAATGGATCTCGCCCTCGGCGGCGGCGGTGACGGCGTCGAGACCGATCAGCGCGCCGGTCGGCACCACGATCTGGCCGCCATGGGCCTTGGCAATCGCGATCAGATCGTCGTTCACCAACAAGGCACCGACGCTGAGGATGATCGCCGTCTTGCCGCTCCTCACGAACGGTTCGACGATTCCGCGCAGCAGGGCGGCCGGCGCGCATTCGATCACGATGTCGGCCGCGTCCGCCAGGCCATCGATCGGCAGGATCGGCGGCGGAGTGGATAGGCCCGCGAGAAACTCCCGATGCTTGTCGGGATGGCTGACGGCAACCGCCGACAGCACCAGCCCGTCCATGCCGCGGTCCAGCGCCGTCGCGACGGCGCGCCCGATCGCACCCAGCCCCACCACCGCCACCCGCTTGCTCACCTGAACCGTCGTCATTGCGTTCCCCTGTCTATTCTCTGGCCTACCGTCGTACGGCATCCGGCGGGAATTCGACAAGGCCTGTGCTTCGCTCACCCCAGGGGTAGCACCACGTGGCACAGCGACGGCTCTTCCGCGCTGGTCTTCACCTCGAAGCCCAGTTCGCGGCACATCGCCAGCATCACGGTATTGTCCTGCAGCACGTCGCCATAGATCCGCTTCAGACCTTCGGATTTCGCATAGTCGATCAGCAATTGCATCAGGGCCCATCCCAGTCCGCGGCCCTTCAGGTCGGAGCGCAGCAGAATGGCGTATTCGGCGCTCTCATAGACCGAGTCGGAATGCAGCCGCACCACGCCGACCATGTCGCCGGAGGCCGCATCGAAGGCGACGAAGGCCATCGCGCGCGAATAATCGAGCTGCGTCAGCCGGGCGATGAAGGCGTGGCTGAACTCTTTCAGCGGCGCCAGAAAACGAAGCCGGCGGTCCTCGCTGCTGACATGGGTCAGAAACGCCTGGATCCCGGGCTCGTCGTCCGGGCGGATCGGGCGGACAAAGACATGCCAGCCATCCCGGACCTTGAGATGCCGCTGCCATTGCGAGGGATAGGGCCGGACCGCGAGATGGCCGGCCTCCCTGCCGCCGAATTTCGGAACGACGGCACCGATCGCCACGCGGGCATCGATCGCGATCACGCCATGTTCGTCGGCCAGCAGCGGATTAATATCGAGCTCGCGGATCTGTGGAAGATCGACCGCCATCTGCGCCAGCTTGACCAGCGCCAGCGCCACCGCATCGGGCTGCACCGCTGGCACATCGCGATAGGCCGGCAGCAACCGCGACACCTGCGTGCGCGCGATCAACTGCCGCGCCAGCGGCAGATCGAGCGGCGGCAGCGCCAGCGCCTTGTCGTTGACGACTTCGACGGCCGTGCCGCCGCGGCCGAACACCACCACCCGGCCGAAGGTCGCGTCGTCGGCCAGGCCCAGGATCAGTTCGCGCGCATTCGGCCGCTTCAGCATCGCCTGCACCATCACGCCGGCAATATCGGCCTCGGGGCGCGCCAATCGGACGCGCGCCAGCATATCGACGGTTGCCACACGCACCGCCTCCACGCTTGAGAGGTTGAGCACCACGCCGCCGACATCGGATTTATGCGTGATGTCGCGCGACAGGATTTTCAGAACGACCGCATCGCCCTCGGCCAGAATTCCCGCGGCGTTATGCGCGGCCTGCGCGGCATCGGTGGCGACGAAGGTCGCGATCATCGGGATCCGGTAGGCATCGAACAGCCGCTTGATCTCGATCGGACCCAGCCATTGCCGCCCCTCGTCGACGGCGGCCACCACTATATTTCGGGCGACAGCAAGATCCGGCTCGAATGCTTGCGGCAACGCGGGCGGCACCTGGGCCAGCGTTTCGACCAGCTCACGATGCAGCACCAGATGCATGAATCCCTGCACCGCGTCGCCGCCCGTCGCGTAGTTGGGAATGCCGGCCGCGCTCAGCGTTTCGCGCGTCGCCGCGTCGGCGCCGACCCATGCCGCCAGTACCGGCTTGGCGGAATCACCGTGAGCCCGTTTATCGGCGGCGACGACCTGCAACACCGCGGACGCAATGGCGTCAGCCGACGCGATGGCCGCCTCGACGTAAATCACCAGCACGGCGTCGCTGTCCGGATCGGCCAGCAGGATATCGACCGCGGCGGAGTAGCGCGCCGCATCCGCGTCGCCAATGATATCGACGGGATTGTCGCCGGACCAGGTCGGCGGCAGTATGGCATCGAGCCTTTGGCGGGTCGCGGCCGATAGCGGCGCGGCGACGCCGCCCAGCTCGACCAGCCGATCGACCGCCAGCACGCCGATGCCGCCGCCATTGGTCAGGATTGCCAGCCGCTTGCCGGCTGGCGCCGCAATCCGGCCGACCGCCTCGGCGCAATCAAACATCTCGCGCAGATCCGGCACGCGGAGCAGGCCGGCGCGGCGGAAGGCCGCGTCATAGACCGCGTCCGAGCCGGCCAGCGCCCCGGTATGGGTCGCGGCCGCCTTCGCCCCCTGCGCCATGCGCCCGGCCTTGACGACGATCACCGGCTTGACCCGGGCGGCGGCGCGCGCGGCCGACATGAACTTGCGGGCGTCCGTGACGGCTTCGAGATAGAGCAGGATGGCGCGGGTCTTGGGGTCCAGCGCGAAGAAATCGAGCAGATCGGCGATATCGACGTCGAGCTGATCGCCGACCGAGACAAGGCCGGAAAAGCCAACCGCGCGCTGCGCGGCCCAGCCGACCATCGCCGCGACGATCGCGCCGGATTGCGAGATCAGCGCCAGCCCTCCGGCACGCGGCGTGCCGGTGACAAAGCTGGCGTTGAGGTGAACATCCGGCATCGCCAGGCCGACGCAGTTCGGGCCGATCAGCCGCAGGTGGTGACGACGCGCGGCGTCTTCGGCCTCGGCGGCCAGCGAGCCGGGGCCATGCCCCAGCCCGGACGAGATGATCACCACCCCGGCGCTGCCGATGCGTCCGGCTTCCTCGACCAGACCGGGAATCGCTCTTGCCGGCGCGGTGATGACCACCAGCTCGGGCACAAAGGAAAGTTCGGAGAGGCTGCCGACGGTGACACGTCCGTCAATCTCGTGGCGGCGGGCGTTGACGACACCGAACGGACCGGGAAAGCCTGCATCCAGAATGTTTCGCAACACCGCCTGCCCGACCGACCCCGGGCGCGCGCTGGCGCCGACGAGTGCAACGGACCGCGGCGCAAGCAAATTGGTCAAACGATAGATCGACATCCGCCCTCCGCAATTCGCTTTAGATGTAGTATCAACTCCATTTAAAGATTTGACGAAAATCAACTCCGAAATCCTGTCGGCGTGCGACGGTTTGTTTTCGGGCTCGTCTGAAGCAATCGGGGCACGCCGTGATCAAGGATATCGCCGTTCATCTCCCGGTCGATCGGCCCATGGAGCCCGTGCTCGATTGCGCGATGTCGCTGGCGGCCAGCTTTGCCGCGCATCTTCAGGGGATCGTCGCGACCTATCAGGTGATCAACCCGGCCATCGATGTCGGCCCTTCGGCCGCCCGGTTTGCGCTATCGACCGAGTACAATACCGATCCCCAGGCGGCCAATGACAGGCTGGCCCGATTTGAGAAGGCCGCACGGGCGGCGCGCATTCCGGCGACGACCGGCTGCATCTCGGATACGCCCCGCCTGGCCAATCAGGCGCTGGCCGCGGTGTCGCGGATGGCTTATCTCAGCGTTGTGACGCAGCCTGACGCGGAGCACCCGAGCCACGACCGCCATCTCGCGGAGACCTTGCTGCTGCAGTCCGGTCGCCCGATGTTGCTGGTGCCCTACATTCACCGCGGGCCTCTCCATCTGACCCGTGCCCTGGTGTGCTGGGACGGCGGCCGGGCTGCCGCGCGCGCTTTGCACGATGCCATGCCGCTGCTACGCAAGGCGCGGACCATCGACGCCATCTCGGTCCAATCCACCCACGCTTCCGCCTGCGACACCAGCATCGATCAACTGTCGGCCCATCTCGATCGCTATGGACTGGCCGTAACCGTCCATCATGCGACCGCGGAGCCAGGTCAGGTTCACAACACGATCCTGTCGCTCGCCGCCGATCTCGGCAGCCATTATCTGGTGATCGGCGGCTACGGTCATTCGCCGCTCGGCGAACTACTCCTTGGCGGCACGACGCGCGAGATGTTTCACTCGCTGACGATTCCCGCTTTGATGTCGCACTGAGACAGCAGGGACAGATCGCCGCGCCCGGCAGGCTTGCCCGGCCGCATCGATGATGCACCCCGTCAGTGCTGGCGCACATACTCTCCCGGCGCGGCGGGCAGCGGCGTGCCGTCCGGCAGCGCCGCGGGAAACGCCGGCGGCGCCGTCCTTTCCTCCGAATGCGCCGCCAGGAATGCGGCCCAGGCGGGCCACCAGGAGCCCTCGTGGACGGGGGCTTCACTGCTCCACTGGTCGGGCCCGATATAGGGGCCCTCTGCCGCCTTGCTCATGATCTGATAAGAGCGCCCCTGCTGGCCGGGCGGCGCGACGATGCCGGCATTGTGGCCACCGCCGGCGAGCACGAAGGTCACGTCGGCATCGGCGAGAAAATGGATCTTGTGCACCGACCGCCAGGGCGCGACATGGTCCCTCGACGTTCCGACCACGAACATCGGCGCGCGCAGGTCGGACAGGGCGACTGGCCGGCCATTGGCGACATAGCGCCCCTCGGCTAGGTCGTCATTGAGGAACAGCTTGCGCAAATATTCGGAATGCATGCGGGCCGGCATCCGCGTGGCATCCGCATTCCATGCCATCAGGTCGTTCGGCGCCGAGCGCTCTCCCATCAGATAGCCGCGCACGATCCGGGACCAGACCAGATCGTTCGATCGCAGCATCTGGAAGGCCCCGGCCATTTGCTGCGAGGCCAGCACGCCGCTGTGATTCATCACGTCTTCCAGGAAACTGATCTGGCTTTCGTTGATGAACAAAGTGAGCTCGCCGGCATCGGTGAAATCGGTCTGCGCGGCCAGCAGCGTCAGCGTTCGAAGATGGCTGCGCCGCTCCGGCGTCATCGCGGCGGCGGCAATCGCCAGCAGCGTTCCCCCGAGGCAATAGCCGGCGGCGTGCACCGCGCGGCCGGGAACGATCGACTGCACCGAAGACAATGCCGCCTCGACGCCGAGCATGCGATAGTCTTCGAGCGAGAGGTCGCGGTCGGCCCGGGTCGGGTTGCGCCACGAAATCATGAACACGGTGAAGCCCTGCTGCGTCAGATAGCGGACCAGGGAATTATGTGGCGACAGATCCAGGATGTAATATTTCATGATCCAGGCCGGGACGATCAGCACCGGCTCCGGACGGACCGTCTCGGTCGCGGGCTCATACTGGATCAGTTCGATCAGATGATTGCGGAACACGACCCGGCCCGGTGCGGTCGCCACGCTCTCGCCCACGACAAAACGACCGTCGTGATCGACGCTGCCATCCTGCCTGAGTCCCTGAATATCCTGCAGCCAATTGTTGTATCCGTCGATGACGTTTTTTCCGCCGGTCTGGAGCGTTTTCCGTACCACTTCGGGATTGGTGAGCGGGGAATTGCTCGGCGCCACGGTGTCCAGGATCTGGCGCAGCGTGAACGCCGTGATCGCGGCATGATCGCGGGCAACGCCGCGCACATTGGTGGCGGCCTGCCACCATTGTTCGGCCAGCAGGAATCCCTGCGCCACCATATTGTACGGCGCCATATTCCAGTCTGCGCCGGCAAACCGCCGATCCACGGAGGTCGGCGCGATCACCGACCACGGCCTGAAATGCGGCGACAGCTGGCTGACCTGCTCGGCCAGCCGTGCCGCGCCCGAGGCTGCAGCCGCGGCCAGTTGCATCTGCTTTCCGGGAGAAGTGGCCAGATGGATCAACCAGTCGGCAAAGGCCAGCGTCAGCGCCGATGGCGACAGACCGCCGGTCAGGGCCGCAGCCGCCGCATGCAATTCGCGATCCAGCATATCGCTGGCCGCTTCGAGACCGGCAGGGCTTGCGCAGGGTTGCACCGGCGTGGCCGGCTCCACAGCCGGGGCCTGGGACGACGGCGCAACAGCCGTCTCGTCGGGTACTGGCGATGGCAAGCGTCCGGGCATGGCATATTACCTGATTTCTGAGACTGATACTTAAAACTTGATAGTTACGTTTGTGCCGGGCTGTCGTGGTCCGCCTGGGCGGCGCGCAGCACGCTCGCCACCGCCACGAGCAACTCGGCCCGGCCCACCACGCCGACCAGCGTATCGCCACAGACGACGGGCAATTGCGCGATGCGGCGTGCGGCCATCATCGCCACGACCTCGCTGACCGGCGCTTCATCGCTGATGCACAGCGGATGCCGGCTCATCACCTCGCCCACTACCAGGGCGCTCATTCGCCGCCGGGAAGGCTCATGCTTGTCGCCGCCGAGGATCTTGCCAAACCAGTTGTCCCGCGGCAGATCGACATCCAGTTCGGTCCGCCGCAGGAAGTCGCCTTCGGAGATCATGCCCAGCAGATTACCCTCGGCATCGACAACGGGCAGCCCGCGCTGGTTGGTCTCGATCAGCAGGTCGGCCGCCTCCAGCAACGAGGCGTCCGGACGGATCGACGCAAACGAGCGTCGCATGATATCGGAGACATTCATGGCACCCTCGACAGGCTCGTCATCGCTGTCCCTCCGCGGTCAACACATCAACTGGCCCCCATTGATCGCCAGCGTCGAGCCCGTAATGAAGCCGGCGTCGTCGGCGGCGAGAAACACCGCCGCGCGCGCGATGTCGGCCGGCGCGCCGAGGCGGCCGACCGGGATCAGCGGCAGGATGCTCTTGGTCAGGATCTCCGGCGCGACGGCATCCAGCATCTCGGTATGGATGTAGCCGGGACAGATCGCATTCACGGTGACGCCGCTATGGGCCGATTCAAGCGCCAGCGAGCGCGTGAAACCGAGTTCGCCGGCCTTGGCCGCGGCGTAATTCGACTGGCCGAACTGACCCTTCTGACCATTGACCGAGGAGATGTTGATGATGCGGCCGAATTTGCGGGCCCGCATGCCCTCGACCACCGGACGGCACATATTGAACAGGCCGCCGAGATTGGTCGCGATGACCGGGTCCCATTGCGATTTGCTCATCTTGTGGAGCGCGGAATCGCGGATGATCCCGGCATTGTTGACGAGGATCTCGATCGGACCGAGCGCGGCCTGCACCTTCGAAATTCCCTCGGCGCAGGCGTCGAAATCGCTGACATCCCACCGGAAAACGGGAATTCCGGTCCTGGCGTGAAATGCCGCGGCGGCAGTCTCGTTGCCGGCATAATTCGCCGCGACCCGGTAGCCCGCGGCCAGCAGCGCTTCGGAAATCGCACCACCAATGCCGCGCGTACCGCCCGAGACCAACGCGATCCTCGCCATTCCGAAACCTCACGATCGGTCACGACACAAGCTGTACGGGCAGCTTAGGACCAGACCGCTCAATGACCATTGAGATGAATCAACAACTTTGGCAGCGACAGTCGGCTACGGTCATATTGGTCATCTTGTTACTTCGAAGCGCCGCCCGCCCATCTTGCTGGATGGCCTGTTTATTCAGTATGACGCGCTGATCGCACGATGCGCCAAGGGTCGGCAAGCGAACGTAACGCCCGTCCCTTCGAAGCGGAGCGTCTTGCCGGATGGCCACTTCGCGCTTGATCAATATCAAGGTTTCCCGAGGCACCCACGTCTAGGGTGTTGGCCACTGGCGTCGCGCTCCAGTTAAAACCTGCTTTCTGATATGTCGAACATCAGTCGATCTGACACTTCACATCGAAATGGAGGAATCGTCAAATGACCGATTCACAACTGCGACAGGATGTGATCGACGAGTTCGAGTTCGACCCGCGCTTCAATGGCGAGCATGTCGGCGTCGCGGTCGATAAGAACGTCGTCAGCCTGAGCGGCCATGTCAACAGCTACGCGGAAAAGCTTGCAGCCATCGCGGCCGCCCGGCGCGTCAAGGGCGTTCACGCTATCGCCGAGAATATAGAGGTACGATATACCTACCAGGCCAAGATCGCCGATGACCAGATTGCCAAGCGGGCTATCGACATTCCGGAGTGGGATGTCGTGGTGCCGCCAGGCGCCGTGGATGTGCTGGTCCAGGACGGCTGGGTGACCCTGAGCGGCACCGTCAACTGGTACTATGAAAAGACCGCGGCGGAAGACGACGTACGCAAGCTGTCCGGCGTGCGCGGCATCACTAACAAAATCACGATCAAGCCGCATATCGACGCGATCGACGTGAAAAAAAGATCGAGGCGGCGCTGAAGCGGCATGCTGAAGTGGAAGCCAGCGGAATTCGCGTCAGCGTGCAGAACGGCAGCAAGGTGGTGCTCGAAGGCAAGGTCGATAACTGGGACGAGCGTCGCGCCGTCGAGAATGCGGCGTGGTCGGCGCCCGGTGTTGCTGCCGTCGAGGACCGGCTGACGATCTCCTGAAACG
Source organism: Tardiphaga sp. vice304 (assembly GCF_007018905.1). Taxonomy (NCBI): domain Bacteria; kingdom Pseudomonadati; phylum Pseudomonadota; class Alphaproteobacteria; order Hyphomicrobiales; family Nitrobacteraceae; genus Tardiphaga; species Tardiphaga sp. vice304. The sequence goes on along the minus strand of NZ_CP041402.1, from coordinate 780,403 downwards.
TTTTGCCGCCGGACCGGCGCTGGCGGACGGTTTTTTCTCGCGCCGGCTGATACGCAGCAGGCCGTCCGCGTGGACGGCCTGCTGCGCTCGCGGTTGGAGCCTTCAGGTGAGATTCTGACGATGACCGATGCATCGCAACCCCGTCGTACCCTACTGGGCGCCGCTCATTTGCTGGAACGGACCGGGCTTGCGCTGACCGGCGGCCTGTCTGCGATGTTCGTCGCCATTCTCGAAGGGCGCGTTCACGTCGCCTTCGTCGAAACGGCCATCCCGTTTCTGGCCGTCCTCATCTATGGCTCGGCCGGCTTCTATACCGGAATCGATCTTCCCCGCGGCCCGCAGAAACCCGGGGCACGATCGGCGCATCTGCCGGCGACGACCAGGGTTCGGATTCAGCTGCTCAGTGCCGCCGGCACGTTTCTGGTCGCCATGACCTCGGGTATCTCGGCCGCTATTGTCGTTCTCGACCTTGCCGCAGGACCTGTCTCGGCCATCATGCTTGGCGTGTTCTGGTTTGCAGGGGCGACCATGCAGATCGCGGCCGGCATTACGGCCCGCCGACCTGCTACCGACAGCGCCGATCGCAAACAGCGGCCTAAGTTCTGACAAATGGACGCTTCGCTGGCATCCCGTGGCGGGGACGTCCGCCGGCGATCAGCTACTGGCAGAGATGCCGCCGCCCGTCATAGCCCAGATAAGTCCCGCTGATCGGATCAAACGATCGATAGCGCGAGAAGCAATATGCTTCCCAGCTCGGACCAGCGTAGCCGACCGGGCCATAATACGGCGGCGGATAGTAACTGCGACGATAGTACGTATACGGCCCGTCGTAATAATGCGGCACGCTGAGCAGGCCGCCAACGATGAGCCCGGTCGCGAGACCTGCCGCCAGTGCCGCCCCGCCGCGACCACCGCGGACCTGCACGATGTCGGCCGTGCTGGCCGAGGCCATCAAGCGCGCCGCCGGCGCCAGTGGAACCGCGGCCACCGGCTGCATCGAACCCATGATACCGAGAATTCCCGCCGCGACGAACGCACTTCGAATATAGGTATATCCGCGCATGATACAGTCCTCCATCCTGCTTGCATCGTAGAACGATTGTTCATCGATGCGTTTGATTGATATCAAGCGCGGCAATGCTGGCCATTCCCAGCGCAGGCACGGGTTCGTTTCTGCGCGATCACCGGCCGAGCGCATTGCGTCAGCGTTGCGGCAAAGATCGCACGCCGGCACGTCGCGATGTCAGACGGCTTCGGTCAGATACTTCTCGATATCGCCGATCGGATGCTTGGTGAGGTCCTTGTTGATCTCGGCAAGAATCAGGCCCTTGATGTCGGCATGGAATGCGTCCCGCAACTCGGCGAGGGTTCGCGGCGGCGCCACGACGACGAGCGCACGCGCTTTGCTCGACCGGATCAGTTGCTCCAGCGAGACGGCGACGCGCCGCGCAAAATGCTGCTCTTCGATATCATGCCAGTCCGGCTGCCCGACGGCGCTACGCTGCTCGCCCGGAGCGGCCTGGTGCACCCGGCCCGGCCGATCGGCCCCCTGCTCGTGAGTCGGCGGATTGTCATCGAGAAAAACCTTCTCGGTCTTCAGGTTCGGGAATTTTTCATCGCCATCGTTGCGCAGAAACAGCGCCTTGCGGCCGTCGCCGACGAACACGAACGCACCATGCGGAATTTTCAGTTTCATGAGTTTAAATCCTGACAGAACCCGCTAGCCGACCTTGGCCCAATCTTCGTCTTCCGGCGACCGGAAGGAAATGCCGGACATCGCATCGAACCACGACAGATGGTCATGGACGAGCCGGACGCCCGCGACGTTTTCGGCGGCCACGATGATCGCCTTCCGGTAATCCTCATCGGGAATGATGCCGCTGATATGCACGATGCCTTCCCGCACGATCACGCCGAGTTGCATCGGCGTCCAGTCGTTGTTCTGGATGGCCGCGATCACGCGATGGCGGATATGATCATCATCGGCGGTCGGATCCGGCACATCGCGCGCCAGGCTGGCGACCGTGCGGAGCAGGTCGGACCGGGTCAGGATGCCGACCAGCGTCTCGCCGCGCACGACCGGCAGGCGTTTGACATTGCGGCGCTCCATCAGACGCACCGCGTCCTCGAGCGGCACCTCCTCCGTGACGGTGCACAGATCCTCGGTCATGATCTCGCCGACCTTGCGGCCATGCGCGTGAACGAAGTCCTTGGCGGAGCTGCCGGGACCGAGCAGGAATTTGAGCCAGCGGCCGCGCTTGCGCTGCGTGCCGATTTCGCTGCGGCGGATGAAGTCGCCCTCGGAGACGATGCCCACCGGCTTGCCCGCTCTGTCGACCACGGGCAGCCCGCTGATGTGATGCTGCAGCATCAGCTTGGCGGCCTCGATCAGCGGCGTCTCCGCATCGACCGTAATGACATGGCGGGTCATGATCTGATGCGTTCGCATGGCATCCTCCGGGAGAGATGTTTCCCCAAGGGTTACGCCAAGCGTCTCGCGGCCGGATTGATACAGGTCAAGAAAGGAAGGTGACCGCGCGATCCGTCAACCGCACGCTGCAGGCGGCGCGCCATCGGCTGGTTTCGTCGGAAGAAATGCGGAATTTAAAATGGTGCCCGGGGGCGGATTCGAACCACCGACACTGCGATTTTCAGTCGCATGCTCTACCAACTGAGCTACCCGGGCAGGGTCCCGAACGCATCCGGGAGCGCCGGTTTATAGGCAGGCTGGCGGCCCATGTCCACCCGCCCGTGGGCGATTGCTGAAAAAGCCGATTTCGCCGTGAAATCAACGCTCAGGGCGGCGTCGCGAGAGCGCGCGGGCTAGTCGGCGTCCTCGTCGTCGGTGGGTTTGCCGGGAATCGAATAGGAATTCGACAGCCAGCGGTTCAGATCGACGTCGCGGCAGCGCTCCGAGCAGAACGGCTTGGAGGCCTCGACCGACGGCTTGTTGCAGATCGGGCACGGTCTGGCTTTGGCGGAGGACTCAGCTGGCATTGAGCCACCCGTCGCGAGCCGGAAAGCCTTCGCCGGACAGCAGCGACACCGTCTCGTAGAGCGGCAGGCCGACGATGTTGGTGTAGGAGCCGACCATCTTGACCACGAAGGAGCCGGCAATGCCCTGCACGGCGTAGCCGCCGGCCTTGCCGCGCCATTCGCCGCAATCGATATAGGCGCGGATGTCGTCCTCGGTCAGCCGCCGGAACCGCACGCGGGTCTCGATCAGCCGCTGCCGGAAGCCTTCCTTCGGGGTCACGATGCACACCGCGGTATAGACGCGGTGGTTGCGCCCCGACAGCAGCCGCAGGCATTGCGAGGCCTCGTCGGCCAGTTCCGCCTTGGGCAGGATGCGGCGGCCGACCGCGACCACGGTATCGGCGGCGAGAATGAACGAACCGCGCAGATCGTCGTCGAGCTGCACAGCCTTCAGCGCCGCCTCGGCCTTGGCGCGCGCCAGGCGATTGGCGCAGCCGCGCGGCAGCTCGCCGCGCTTCGGCGTCTCGTCGACATCGGCGGGGCGCAGCGCATCGGGCTCGATGCCGGCCTGGTTGAGCAGGCTGAGGCGGCGGGGCGAGCCGGAGGCGAGAACGAGTTTGGGACGGCCGGGCATTGATTGATTGATCCTGGAGGGCGCGCGGAACGTATCGGAAGGGGGATGGCGCGGCAACCTGGCGAAGGCGGTCATTCCGGGGCGCCTCACACTGTCATTCCGGGGCGCGAGCGCCGCGAGGCGGGCGCGAACCCGGAATCCCGACATGATGGGGACAGCGCTGGAGCCGCACGGGATTCCGGGTTCGCATGCGGCTGGCGCCGCCTGCGCCCCGGAATGACAGTTTTGGATCACAGCCATGTTTCCGCGATCCCGCGGCGCCGAGGCGCCCGGGTTGTGGGTATTTCCAGCCCCCTCTTTCCGAAAAGAGGGCGCGCGGAACGCCGGACGCCAGGTGCGTCCGCAGCCTCGTGTGCAAAGTGTAGAAAGCACACGAGCCTAGTCACCACGAAAGCACCGAATCGTCCGGCGTTCCGCACGCGATGGTCTGTCGGCTTGCTTCGCGCTCTCCCCGGCAACGGTCGTAACCTGCTCGCCGTCGTCTCCGCCGGTTCCCGACGCCGCCCGGATTTGGACGCGTCGGCAGCAGACCTGATTTCGGTCGGGACCACACGATTTGGGCCGCCGCGCAAGGCGATACGAATGGGGCGCATCTCCACCCCGGTCCGCACCGCACAGCGTCGTCGTCCACCGCGATGCCCGTCCTCACGCGGCTGTGGGCGTCAAAGCGGCCCTTGTGGGCGCCGCTCATCTGCCGGGCCGCGCCCTGGCCAAAGCACCGCGGCGCGACGCTGCCGCGTCCACCGCATCCCGCCCCGCGAACCGTGACGATCGCGAAACGCCCCTCTCGATGGGGCGGGACGAACATAGGCATATGGTCTTATAGGAAGATTGTCAATATCGCTTTGGTGAAATTTCTTGCGGCTGGTCGAACCGCGTAGGGCGGGTTAGGCGTCCTTGCGCCGTAACCCGCCGCCCGTCGGATCATCGAGAGGCGGCGGGTTACGCGCTGCGCGCTAACCCGCCCTTGTAATAGCAAATCGGGATATTGTCAGCTCGTTCCGAGAGGAATGCTCTGCCGCGGACGGCCATCCGCGGCAGAGCGGCTGGCGATCGGATCGTATCCGCCCTGAGTCGTCTGAGACTGCCCCGTAGCGGGATCGCGCCAGCTCCTTCATCGGACCCGGATGGTTGCCGGAACAAGTTGGTTCGCTTCACAAGGCAGGGGTCGACGAAGATGACGAACAATAACACGGAAACGGCCGGCATCGATACGGCCAAAGACAAGCTCGACATTGCGGTGCATGGCCGGGAGCAGCGATGGCAGGTGCCCAACGTAGCGGCGGGATGGCGGCAGTTGGCGGCCGATCTCGGTAAGGCAGGCGTCACCAAAGTCGGTATCGAGGCCACCGGTGGTTATGAACGTGGCGTGGTTACGCATTTGCGCACCAAAGGCTTCGTCGTGCTGGTGCTGCAGCCGATCCAGGTCAAGAACTTTGCCAGGCTGCATCTGCGGCGCGCCAAGAACGACGCCCTGGATGCCGTGCTGGTCGCCGCCTGCGCGGCGGTGCTCGATCCTCCATCTGTCGACGCGGATCCAAGGCTCACGGAGCTGGCAGATCACCTGACCTTCGTCGAACAGATCGAGGAAGACATGGTCCGCCTCAAGACTCGGCTCGAACATATCGACGAGCCACGACGGCGGCGTCTGGTCCTCAACGACATCGATCGGCTGAAGGCGCGCCGAGCCACCGAACTCCTACGAATCGCGGGCCAACTGCGCGACCATCCGGATCTGGCGCGGCGCCTCGATCTGGTGCTCAGCGTCCCCGGCATCGGCGAGCGGACTGCGCTGGCGCTGATCATCCGCATGCCTGAGCTCGGCCAAATCAGCCGGGAGAAGGCGGCAGCTCTTGCCGGCCTTGCGCCGTTCGACGATGACAGCGGCAAGCATAGGGGGCAGCGCCACATTGCAGGTGGTCGAAGCCGCCTGCGTCGCTCGCTGTTTGCTGCGGCGCTGCCGGCCTCGTTCCGCTGGAACAAGGCCCTGTGCGCGCTCTACGAGCGCCTGAAAGCCCGCGGCAAGGCCACAACGAGGCGCTCATCGCCTGCGCTCGCAAGCTCCTCATCTACGCCAACACCGTCGTCGAGCGCGGCACGCCATGGGTTGAAAAGCAGGCCGCGCTTTAATGGTTGCTACGATGGCCTCACCCGCTCGCCGCGCCGCCCTTCGAAAATCGCTTCCTGATCCGCAGCAGCAATCCGTCCATCACCTCGCGATAGGCCGCGAGTTTCTGTTCGCGGTTGCCTTCGGTGCCGGAGGGGTCGGCAGTCGGCCAGTATTCGACGTCGGCGGCGTTGGTGCGGGTCAGTTCGAGCGCCTTGTGGTGCGCTTCCGGCGACAGCGTGACGATCAGGTCGAAGTTCAGCCCCTCCCAGTCGTCGAGCTCCTCGAAGGTGGTGGGCTTGTGCTTGGAGACGTCGTGGCCGAGTTCGGCCATCACCGCGACCACGAAGGGATCGAGCTCGCCCTTCTTCACGCCGGCGGATTTGACGTAGATCGCCTTCGGAAACATGTGGTGCAACAGGCTTTCCGCCATCACCGAGCGGATGCTGTTCTGGCCACAGGCGAACAACACAGCCTGCGGCATGCGGGCGCGGGGCGGTTCTGCCACGCCTCAAGCCCGCTTGTTCTGGCGCATGATGGGGTCCGAAAACCGGGTGACGCGTTTCGGAATCATGCGCCGGCTCAACCCTTCCAGTGCAGCACGGAGATCAGCGTGAACAGCCGGCGCGCGGTCTCGAAATCGATCCGCACCTTGCCGTCGAGCCGCTCCATCAGCGTGTTCGAGCCCTCGTCGTGGATGCCGCGGCGGCCCATGTCGATCGCCTCGATCTTGTCCGGGGTAGCGGTGCGGATCGCCTGGTAGTAGCTGTCACAGATCATGAAGTAGTCCTTCACGATGCGGCGGAACGGCGTCAGCGACAACAGGTGCACGACGACCGGCGTGCCATCCTCGCGGCGGATGTCGAACATCAGCCGGTTGCCGGTGATGCCGATATGCAGCGTGAACGGGCCGGCATCGGCGCCCTGCGGCGCGAACAGGTTTTTCTCCACGAGATCGTAGATCGCGATCGCGCGCTCGTGCTCGATGTCCGGTCCGGAGCGGCCGATCGATTCCTCATCGAGCGTCACCGCGCTGATGCGGTTCTCGGTGTCGTCCGAGGGGGGTGAGGTGCTCATCGCAGGTTCAGGCGCAATCCAACGGAACGTGCGTGGGCATCGAGGCCTTCGGCCTTGCCCAGCGTCATCGCAGCCGGGCCCAGCGCTCGAAGCTGGTCCGGCCCGCACTTCAGGATCGACGTTCGCTTCATGAAGTCAAGCACGCCCAAGCCGGAAGAGAACCGCGCCGAGCGCGCGGTCGGCAGAACGTGGTTGGAACCGCCGACATAATCGCCGATCGCCTCGGGGGTGTGGGCGCCGAGGAAGATCGCGCCGGCGTTGCGAATGCCCAGCGACAGCGCCTCGGGGTCGGCCGTCATGATCTCCAGATGCTCGGCGGCGATGGTGTTGGCGAGCGCCACGGCCTGCTCCAGCCGCTCCACCTGGATGATGGCGCCATAATCGTCCCAGGATTTTCGCGCGATGGCCGCCCGGGGCAAGGTCGTGAGTTGGGCCTCGACAGCGCGCGCGACGTCGTCGGCGAGCCGGGCGTCGTCGGTGATCAGGATCGACTGCGCGTTCACGTCATGCTCGGCCTGCGCCAGCAGGTCGGCGGCGATCCAGTCGGGATTGCCGGTCGCATCCGCAATCACCAGCACCTCGGAGGGGCCGGCGATCATGTCGATGCCGACTTTCCCGAACACAAGGCGCTTGGCGGCGGCGACATAGGCATTGCCGGGGCCGACGATCTTGGCCACCGGCGCGATGGTCGCGGTGCCGTAGGCGAGCGCGGCCACGGCCTGCGCGCCGCCGACGCGGTAGATCTCGGTGACGCCGCCGAGATGCGCCGCCGCCAGCACCAGCGGGTTGAGCTTGCCGTCCGGCGACGGCACCACCATCACCACGCGGCCGACGCCCGCCACTTTGGCCGGCACGGCGTTCATCAGCACCGAGGACGGATAGGCCGCGGTGCCGCCGGGGACGTAGAGCCCGACCGCCTCGATGGCGCTCCAGCGCCAGCCCAGCTCGACGCCGAGCGCATCGGTGAAACGGTCGTCCTTCGGCAGCTGGCGCTTGTGAAACAGCTCGATGCGGTCGCGGGCGAATTTCAGGGCGTCGACGGTCTCCGTGTCGCAGGCGGCAACCGCAGCCTCGATTTCGGACGGCGTGATGCGCAAGGAAGCGGCGTCAAGCTTCAACCGGTCGAATTTTTCGGTAGCTTCTAGCAGCGCCGCATCGCCGCGCGCGGCGACGTCATCGACGATGGCGCGGGTGGCGGTCTCGATATCCGCCGCGACCTCGCGCTTGGCGTTGAGGAAGGCATTGAAGGCGGCCGCAAAATCGGAGCTCTGCGAGGAAAGGCGAATTGGCATGGTGGTATCCCGGGGGGCCCTGCCGGCCAGAGCCCCCTGCTCAATGGCGCGGCAGGTGGAGGTCGTCAACCCCGGTGAGGCCCGTAGCCCGGATACCAATCCGGGACCGGCCCATCCGCCACGACGGCCTTCGCCGGATTACTGATTTTCACCCTCCCCGCAAGGGGGATCGTTGGGTAATTACCGATCTGTGATTCAGTGCTGGGATGCATTGATCGGAGACGGACGATGGCGGAACGGGATCAACTGAGCCTTGTGGAAGCGCTGGTTTCGCACAAGGTCGGGCATAACCAGACGCCTGAACGGCTGATCCGGGACGTGAAGTGGTACCGTTTCGAGAAGCTGCTGGCGCGGCTCAAGCCGGAGGGCGCGGGCCGGCCGCCCTGCGATCCGCTGCTGATGCTAAAGGCGTAGCTGCTGCAGCAGTGGTGCGGGCTGTCAGATGCCGAACATCAGCGCGGCTTGCTGCTGGCGGCCCGAAGGTCCGTGCCTCGCAGAAGCGGCACACCAGGCTGATCAGCAAGATCAGGGCCGAGGTCGAAGGCGTGTTCGCGACGCTGAAGCGATGGCTGGGTTTCGTCCGCGTCCGCTACCGCGGTCTGCCCAAGAACATCGCCCACTTCAACATGGTCGCGCTTGCCTACAACATGCGCCGTTCGCTGAACCGGACAGCGCAGGGCCTCAGAGCCGTCAAAACGAGCGCAAAGACCCCATTGAGCCAATTACGCGACGATCCCCCTCAGGGGAAGGTAAGAAAGCGGCGCCTGTCGCAACTGCACTTCACCACATAAAAAAAGCCGGCGCGATTTTCATCGCGCCGGCTTTTGAATGTGTAACCCGAGCCTCAGTTCAGCTTGGCGCGGACTTCAGTGATGCCCTTAGCGATCAGGTCGTCGGCGACCGAACCTGTAACCGACTGCGACAGGATGGTGGTCGCGGCGGTCACGGCGGCGTCGGCGGCGGCGGCGCGAACGTCGGCCACGGCCTGGGCTTCGGCGAGAGCGATCTTGCTCTCGGCGGTCTTGGTACGACGGGCGACAAAATCTTCCATCTTGGTCTTGGCTTCCGCGGCGATGCGCTCGGCCTCTTCCTTGGCGGAGGTAATGATGTCGGCGGCTTCGCGTTCCGCCGAGGCGTGACGCGCCTTGTAGCTGGCGAGCAGGGAAGCCGCTTCGTCGCGCAGGCGACGGGCGTCGTTGAGTTCCTGCTTGATGCGCTCGCTACGGATGTCCAGCGCCTTCAGGATGGTGCGGTGAATGCCGAACCAGCCGAACACGCCCATCAGGATGACGAAAGCGACCGCAACCCAGAATTCTGCTTGCAAACCGAACATGGGTTATCCCTTCAACGAAGCGTCGAGAGCTGCGTTGACGACGGCCGGTGCCGGGCTGGTGCCCGTCAGCCGTTCGACGATCGCCGCGGCGGTGTCGGCAGCGATGCCGCGAACATTGCCCATCGCCATTGCGCGGGTGCTGGCAATGGTCTGCTCGGCGGCGGTGAGCCGCGTCGCCAGATTTGCTTCCAGCTCCGCCTTGGCGGCGTCCTGCTGCGCGTTCAGCTTTTCGCGAACCTCGGCCGCCATCGCCTGCGCCTTGGCGCGGGCAGTGGCGAGTTCGGTCTCATAGGCCTTCAGCGCCGCATCCGAATCGGCCTTCAGCTTCGCGGCTTCGTTCAGGTCGGTATCGATGACCTGCTGCCGGGACGCCAGAACGCCGCCGACGCGGGGCAGCGCCAGGCGGGACACGATCAGATAGAGCACACCGAACGCGATCGCGAACGACACCAGCTGCGAAGCGAAGGTGTTGCTCTCGAACGGCGGGAATGCGGCCTTGTGACCACCGTCCGCCGCGGTGTGCGCGGCGGTACCGTGCTCCACGGCTTTGGATTTGCCCTGACCTTCAGCCACAGCAGACTCCTTATCGATCGGAAGCGCGCCCCGAAGGGGGCGCGACCGGATCAGTTTTCAGCTTAGACGGCGAACAGCAGCAGCAGCGCGATCAGCAGCGAGAAGATGCCGAGCGCTTCGGTCACGGCGAAGCCGAAGATCAGGTTCGCGAACTGGCCCTGCGAAGCCGAGGGATTGCGCAGCGCGCCGGCGAGGAACTGGCTGAAGATCATGCCGACGCCGATGCCGGCGCCGCCCATGCCGAGACAAGCAATGCCAGCGCCGATGTACTTAGCTGCGATGGGATCCATGGTAAAACTCCTTTGGGATAGGGATTAAGAGAGGTGAGGGGTGATTTCGGCCGGGTCGCTTAGTGTCCCGGATGAAGGGCGTCGTTGAGATAGATGCAGGTCAGGATCGTGAACACGTAGGCCTGCAGGAAGGCGACCAGCAGTTCCAGCGCGGTCAGCGCCGTGGTCATCGCCAGCGGCAGCACCGCGCCGAACACGCCGATGGCGCCAAGCGCGCTCAGCGACGTCACGAAGCCCGCGAACACTTTCAGCGTGATGTGGCCGGCCAGCATGTTGGCGAACAGACGCACCGAATGCGACACCGGGCGCGACAGGAACGAGATCACCTCGATCACGGTCACCAGCGGCAGGATGTACATCGGGATGCCGGAGGGCACGAACAGCTTGAAGAACTTCCAGCCGTTCTTATAGAGGCCGTAGATCAGCACGGTCAGGAACACCATCAGCGCCAAAGCGACGGCGACGATCAGGTGGCTGGTGACGGTGAAGGTGTAGGGAACGATGCCGATCAGGTTCGCGGTCAGGATGAACATGAACAGCGAGAACACGAAGGGGAAGAACTTCATGCCCTCTTCGCCGATGCTGGAGCGCACCGTATTGGACACGAATTCGTAGGACAGTTCGGCGACCGACTGGAACCGGCTCGGGATCAGCGCGCGTCCGGCGCTGCCGCCGAGCATCAGCACGGACACGATCGCCACGGCGCCGAACATGTAGGCCGACGAATTGGTGAACGCAATTTCCTGGTTGCCGATATGGCCCAGGCTGAAGATCTTGTGGATCTCAAATTGATGGATCGGATCGGCCATCCACGTCGGTCTTTCATCTCTGCCGGAACGCCCGGCATGTGTGCCGGACAACCCGGCGGTCTCAAACGCTGCGCAAATGCGCGAATCTCATGACTTCGGAGCGACGCCGGCCGAACGCATCACGTTCATCACGCCGGCGACGAAGCCGAGCAGCATGAATACGATCAGCCCCCACGGTGAAGTCGACAGCAGACGATCGAAGCCCCAGCCCAGAATCGTGCCGACGACCACCCCCGCGACCAGTTCCGAAGAAAGCCGGAGACCCACTGCCATCGCCGAAGCTCTGGATTGCGCGTTCCCGCTTCCGGTTTCGGATTGGTCAGCCTGGAACTTGCGGTCGTCCCGAATCTTGGACAACTTCTGATCCAGGCTTCCGAGCCTTGCGGACAGCGCGGCTTCATCGTGCGCCGGAAGTCCACCTCCGCTCTTGCCATCGTTGTCCGGCGTGTCGTCGGTCATGCTTTCGACACCCGAAATAACGCTGCAAATGCTGGAAATATCGCCCCGCAACCCTTCAAAGCCGGGCGGACCATACTTACCGCGTGTTGCCAAGTCAAGATTAGCTGATCTCCTGTTAGCGCCTTGATTCGCTTGAAGTTATTGATGAAATTGATTTCCCGCCGCGCGGGATCGCCGCACCGCAACAGCGCATTCGGCTGCCTCTATCTTGCACGGCACGGACGGCTCTGGTCAGGTGTCGCGCGTTCCCGAACTTTGATCCGCCGGAGTCTGCATGCCGCAACCGATCGACTACTATTTCTCGCTGCCGTCGCCATGGGCCTATATCGGCCACAAGCTGTTCATGGATCTGGTGAAAACCCACGATCTCAAGGTCAATTACAAGCCGGTCTTCCTCGGCGAATTGTTCGCAGAAACCGGCGGGCTGCCGCTCGGCAAGCGCCATCCGGTGCGGCAGCGCTACCGGATGCTGGAATTGCAGCGCTGGCGCGACAAGCGCGGCCTCGACTTTCACCCGCAGCCTAAACACTGGCCGTTCGACGGGCGGCTGCCGGACGGCATGGTGATCGCGGCGATCGAGGCCGGCTTCGATCCCGATCCGCTGCTGCGCCGCGCCTTTGCCGCCATCTGGGAAGCGCAGCTCGACCTTGCCGATTCCAACGTGCTCATCAAGCTGGCGGACGAATCGGGTCTGCCGGGCCGGCAACTGGTCGAGCGCGCGGCGTCGGCGGACATCGGCGCGGCCTATGCCAAGAACCAGGAGGACGCGCTGGCCGCCGACGTATTCGGCTCGCCGGCCTATGTGCTGAACGGTGAGGTGTTCTGGGGCCAGGACCGCCTCGAATTGCTCGCGGACGCATTGCAATCGAAGCGCGCGCCCTACACATCAGCGGTCTAGACCCCTGGTTCGACCGCGGAGCATGACCATGAAAATGGCTGTCGCGTTGTTTACGTCTCTTGTCATCACTGGCAGCGTCTGCGCACAGACGCTGCCGGATACCGAGAATGGCCGCTACGCGCTGTCGCCGATGGCTGACGGCGTGGTGCGGCTCGATACCCGCACCGGCACGGTTTCGACCTGCACGGGCAAGGGCAGTGGCTGGGCCTGCACGATCGTTCCGGACGAGCGCGCGGCCTATGACGCCGAGATCGGCCGGCTGCTCACGGACAACGCCGCGCTGAAGGCCGAGCTGGCGCAGCGCGATCCATCCGTCACCGGCAAGATCGACGAAGCCCTGCCCAAGCAGGATTCGCTGCAGCCCAAATCGGACGGCGAGCGCAAGCTGGAAATCCCGCTGCCGAGCGACAAGGACATCGATCGCGCGATGAGCTTTCTCGAAAGCGCCTGGCGCAAGCTGATCGACATCGCCACCCGCCTGCATCGCGATTCCGGCGGAAAGATCTGATAGTTGGAAAGGCCGGTAGCGGCGCGCTGTCGTCCCGGCTCGGCGCTCGCTGGGCCGGCATGGCGTGGAGGGAACCAGCAGGATCATCTGGTATCATCAAACTATCAAGTTTCGTTCCCGGAATTTACTTCATCCCCCGCAGGAACGGCTCTTGTCGCTTCTCGTTCTTCACCCGGACCACGAACAACATCAGTGAGGAACTTCCATGAAGAAGGCCATTATCGCCACCACGCTTGCTCTCGCGCTGTCGACCACGTTTGCTGCGGCGCAGCCGAGCTCCGGCCAGGGCGGCGCGGCTACCAGCCCGACCAGCAATTCTTCCAACAGCATGAACAACGGCACCACGACCAACCAGATGGACAAGAACTCGGCTACCACCGGTTCGTCGATGACCAGGCCCGGAACCACGGGCACCGGCATGAGCGGTTCGTCCGCCACCACCAATCCGAATCAGGCGCCGGGCACCGGCGCAGGCACTGCCGGCACCAAGTAAGCCGGCTTCAACGAAAAGGCCCCGGAGCGATCCGGGGCCTTTTGCGTTGTGCATTACTTCTTGTCGTCGAGCCCGATCTCGTCGCCGACGCCGTGGACGCGGTCCCAATCGGACTGTCCGGTCTTGTCGGCATCCTTGATGATAGCCTGCCGCTGCTCGCGCTCGCTGTCCTTGCGTGGCTCTTGCCCTGAAATGTCCCTGGATGTTTTCGGCTGCATGTTACTCTCCCTTTCCAAAGGGAACGCGGCAGCCGTGGTATGGTTCATCCCAGGCTCGACTTGCAGGCTCCCGATCATGACGTCGCCGAAATCCATCTCCCGATCCGCGCCATCGTCCGTCACCACCACGACGGTCACCTCCTCGATGCTGACGGTGCAGACAAGCGGCCCCGGCTTCGTCGATCTGACGCGCGAGGTTGCCAAATTCGTCGCCGAGGCGGGTGGGCGCGAAGGCGCGCTGACGCTGTTCATCCGCCACACCTCGGCGTCGCTGACCGTCCAGGAGAATGCCGATCCCTCCGTGCTGGTCGATCTGATGACGGTGCTCGACCGGCTGGCGCCGCAGGATTTCGGCTGGACCCACGACAGCGAAGGCCCCGACGACATGCCGGCCCATGTCCGCACCCTGCTCACCGCCACCTCGCTGCACATTCCGGTGCTGGCCGGCCAGCTCGCGCTCGGCACCTGGCAGGCGATCTATCTGATCGAGCACCGCCGCCGCCCGCATGCGCGCGAAGTGGTGCTGCAATTCGTCGGGTCGGCGGGGTAGCAGAACGCGCTGCCCTCTTCCCTCTCCCCTTGTGGGGGAGGGTGGCCGCGCGCAGCGCGGACGGGTGAGGGGTGCCACAAGCTCTGAGCTCAGAAACCCCTCATCCGTCGCGGACTTCGTCCGCGCCACCTTCTCCCACAAGGAGAGAAGGAAGAAAGGAAGCAACAAAAAACCGGCCGCGGATCGCTCCGCGGCCGGCTTGTTGAGGACAGGATGCGAGATCAGGTGTGACTGATGTCGACGTCCTTGGTCTCCGGCAGGAAGAAGAAGCCGACGACCGCGGTGATGGTGGCGAAGATGATCGGATACCACAGGCCGGCATAGATATCGCCGGTCGAGGCCACGATCGCAAAGGAGGTCGCTGGCAGCAGGCCGCCGAACCAGCCGTTGCCGATGTGGTAAGGCAGCGACATCGAGGTGTAGCGGATGCGGGCCGGGAACAGTTCGACCAACAGGGCCGCGATCGGGCCGTACACCATGGTGACGAACATCACCAGGATGAACAGCAGGCCGATCACCGCCGCCACCTGCGGACGGAAGATATCGAACGGGGTCGACATCTTCACGATCTGCGCGTCACCCGCCTTCGGATAACCCGCTGCCTGCACCGCCGCGAGGACCGCCGGATTGGAGGCCTTGGCGTCGGTATAGGGCGTGTCCTTGCCGTTGACGACGACCTTGACGCCGGAGCCGGCCGGACCGGGGGCGGAGGAGTACTTGACCGACGACTGTGCCAGATAGGCGCGCGCCGTATCGCAAGGCTTGGTGAACACGCGGGTGCCGACCGGATTGAACAGATCGCCGCACTGCGCGGGATCCGAGACGACTTCCACCTTGACGGTCTCGATCGCCTTTTCCAGCGCCGGATTGGCGTTAGACGTGATCATCCGGAAGATCGGGAAGAAGCTCAGCGCCGCGATCAGACAACCCGCCAGGATGATCGGCTTGCGGCCGATCTTGTCCGACAAGGAGCCCCAGAAGATGAAGAAGCCGGTGCCGAGCAGCAGCGACCATGCGATCAGCAGGTTGGCGGTGTAGCCGTCGACCTTGAGGATCGATTGCATGAAGAACAGCGCGTAGAACTGGCCGGTGTACCAGACCACGCCCTGGCCCATGGTGCCGCCGATCAGGGCGATCAGCACGATCTTGGCGTTGCTCCAGTTGCCGAACGATTCGGTGAGCGGCGACTTCGAGCTCTTGCCCTCTTCCTTCATCTTCTTGAAGACCGGGGATTCGTTCAGCCGCAACCGGATCCAGACCGATACGCCGAGCAGAACCACCGAGACCAGGAACGGAATGCGCCAGCCCCAGGCCGCGAATTCCGGCTCGCCGAGGATCGTTCGGGTAAACAGGATCACCAGCAGCGACAGGAACAGGCCCAGCGTTGCCGTGGTCTGGATGAACGACGTGTAGTAGCCGCGCTTGCCGGGTGGCGAGTGTTCCGCGACGTAGGTTGCGGCACCGCCATATTCGCCGCCGAGTGCGAGGCCCTGCAGCAGGCGCAGCGAGATCAGGATGATCGGCGCGGCAATGCCGATGGTCGCGGCATTGGGCAGCAGGCCGACGATGAAGGTCGAAATGCCCATCAACAGGATGGTGACGAGGAAGGTGTATTTGCGGCCGACGATGTCGCCGACGCGACCGAACACGATGGCGCCGAACGGACGGACGATGAAGCCCGCGGCAAAGGCCAGCAGCGCGAAGATGTCGCGCGTCGCCTGGTTGAACATCGGCTGGTTGGTGGCCGGATCGATCACGCCGAAGAACTGCGCGCCGATGATGCCGGCGAGCGAGCCGAACAGGTAGAAATCATACCATTCGAACACAGTGCCGAGCGAAGATGCGAAGATGACGAAGCGTTCGTCCTTCGTCATTCCGGCCGCCTTGGGCGATGTAGCTGCAATTGTAGACATGTTTGAATCGCTCCCCGAATTCGTTGCGGATGTCTCACTCGCTGCGCCGAACTGATGCCGGCTAGATGCAGGGAGCCCAATTCCAAGTTACATTGCAGCGAAAGTGGACCCAATACGACTTTAGACCCTGTGCAAGGGGAGTGCGCGGACTCGTCGCAGATGGACGGGTCTCATGCCTCGGATTGTTGCGCTGCAGCATGGGCGACAGCCGCCAAGTTGCGGCGTGGCAGCAATGCGCGCTTGCCAGATGCGAGACGGCAGACGACACTTGCCGGCAGAACGCATTATGGTGGAAATGGCAGTCGCTGCCACCGGATTGCCGAACCTTTTGCATGGATCTTGATGTCGGTCACAGCCACCACACGCCTCATCATTGCGGACGATCACCCGCTGTTTCGCGGTGCGCTGCGACAAGCCGTCGCGGGCGTTCTGCCGGAGGCCCGGATCGACGAAACCGGTACGTTCGAGGATCTGACCAAGCTGCTGGAACAGGATTCAGAGGTCGATCTGATTCTGCTCGACCTGTCGATGCCCGGCATTTCCGGGTTCTCGGGGCTGATCTATCTGCGGGCGCAATATCCGGCCGCCCCCGTGGTGATCGTGTCGGCCAGCGACGATGTCGGCACCATCCGGCAGTCGCTGGATTTCGGCGCTTCCGGCTTCATTCCGAAGCGGTTCGGCGTCGATACGCTGCGCGACGCCATCCTCAAGGTGATGGAGGGCGATGTCTGGGTTCCGCCGGATATCGATATGGCGGCGGCGGCCGATCCGGAAATGACCAAGCTTCGCGACCGCCTGGTGACGCTGACGCCGCAGCAGGTACGGGTGCTGATGATGCTGTCGGAGGGGCTGCTCAACAAGCAGATCGCCTATGAGCTCAGCGTGTCGGAAGCGACCATCAAGGCGCATGTGTCTGCCATCCTGCAGAAGCTCGGCGTCGAAAGCCGTACCCAGGCGGTGATCGCCGCCGCCAGGATCGCCGGCGGCCAATGGCGCCAGAGCGAACCGACGTCGTAACTCCGCTTGTCACTCCGCCGCCGTCATCTGCCGGGTGCGCCATTGCCCGAGCAGGGCGCGCAGCGAGGCCGGCTTGACCGGCTTGTTGAGCACCGCGATTTCCGACTGCCGGGCGGCTTCGCGGACGTGCGGGCTGCGGTCGGCGGTGATCAGGATCGCCGGAATGGCGGACCCGAAGCGGCTGCGGATTTCGCGGATCGCGGCGATGCCATTGCCGCGGTCGAGATGATAGTCGACCAGGAGGCCGGTCAACTGCCGGCCCGATGCTTCGATCTCCGCAATCGCCGCCATCGCAGCTTCCGGGTCGGCGACGGCGATCACGGTGGCATCCCAAGCCCTGAGCAGCGTCCGCATGCCATCGAGAATTGCAGGATCGTTCTCGATGCAGACGATCAGCGTGCCGGACATCGGTGATTTCGACAGCGGCGTCGCGCTGGTGACGGCGGTGGTGTGGTCGATCGCCGTGGCGATCGGCGCCGTCACCGAGAAGAACGAGCCGCCGCCGCGGTTGGCGTCCAGCGCGATGCCGTGATTGAGCACCGAGGCCAGACGTTGCACGATCGACAGGCCGAGGCCCAGCCCGCGTGCGATCCGCGCGCCCTGCTCGAGCCGGTGGAACTCTTTGAATATCTCGCCGCGCTTGAGGATCGGAATGCCGACGCCGGTGTCATAAATGCCGATCTGCAGCGATTGGCCGCGCCGCCGGCAGCCGACCAGCACCCTTCCATGCGGCGTGTATTTGATGGCGTTGGAGATCAGGTTCTGCAACAGCCGGCGCAGCATCAAGCGGTCGGATTTCACCGGCAGCGAGCACGGCACGAATTGCAGCGCGACGCCGCGGGCGCGCGCGATCGGCGCATATTCGATCTCCAGCGAGCGCATCAGGTCGCCGATCCGGAAGCTGGAGATCGACGGGTTCATCGCGCCCGCATCGAGCCGCGAGATGTCGAGGAGCGCGCCCAGGATTTCCTCGATCGCCTCCAGCGAGTCGTCGATGTTCTCGACCAGGCGCGCGTCCTCTCCGCCGCTCTGCCGCTCGACCAGGCTGGTGACATAGAGTCTGGCCGCGTTCAGCGGCTGCAGGATGTCGTGGCTGGCCGCGGCAAGGAATCGGGTTTTGGAGATGTTGGCGTCTTCGGCCGTGCTCTTGGCCAGCGCCAGCTCGGTATTCAGCCGTGTCAGTTCCTCGGTGCGGTCGCGGACGCGCTTTTCCAGCGTCGCATTGGCGCGCTCCAGCGCCTCGGCGGCCTCGAAGCTCGGCGTCACGTCGGAGAAGGTCAGCACCAGCCCGCCGTCCGGCATCCGGTTGGTGCGGACCTCGATGACGATCTGGCGGTCCGGCAGCCGCTCCAGATAGGGCTCGCCCTCGGTCGTATAGGCCAACAACCGCGCCTGCGTCAGCGCCTCGCTGTGGTTGCCCGCCGAGGCGCCCTGCAGGCCGATGAACTCGATGATTTCGCGCAGCGGGATCCCGATCTGCACGATCGGCGGCGGCAGCCCGAGGATGTCGCCAAAATGCCGGTTGGAGACGATCAGCTGCAGGTCGGGATTGAACACCGCGATGCCCTGGCGGACATGGTTCAGCGCGGTCTGCAGGATCTCGCGGTTGAAATGCAAGGCGGCATGCGAATCGTCGAGCAGTTTCAGCGCGGCTTTCGCGGACACGGTGCGCTTGCGCAGCAAGAGCGACATCACCATGCGCGAGGAGGCCGCGCCGATCGACGAGGCGATCAGATGCTCGGCGTGCTGCAGCAGTTCGAAATCGGCTGGCGCCGCCGGGTCGAGATCGACGCGGCGGCGGGTGGCGAAGGCCTCGAAGGATTCGCGGGCGCGCTCCGGCCCGAGATATTGCGTCACCGTGCCCTGGATGTCCTGCACCGTGACGGTGCTGCGCCAGCGCCGGAACGTCGGCGTGATCGGCGCCAGCGTCGGCGGCACGAACAACTCGCTCTGCAGCCGCTCGATCGACGACGGCGCCCGCATCAGCGACAGCACGATATAAGTGAGGATGTTGAGCGACAGGCTCCACAGCGTGCCATGCATCAACGGCGGCAGGTCGGCGCCAAACAGGCCCTGCGGTCGCAGCGCCTCGATGCCGAGCGGGCCATGCTGCAAAAGCATGAGACCGGCCGTACTGCCTTCAAGGAAGCTCGGAATGAAGAGCGTATAGGCCCAGACGATGAAGCCGATCACCA
Organism: Tardiphaga sp. vice304; assembly: GCF_007018905.1. Taxonomy (NCBI): domain Bacteria; kingdom Pseudomonadati; phylum Pseudomonadota; class Alphaproteobacteria; order Hyphomicrobiales; family Nitrobacteraceae; genus Tardiphaga; species Tardiphaga sp. vice304. The sequence goes on along the minus strand of NZ_CP041402.1, from coordinate 761,061 downwards.
TGCCGCCGATCGCGCCCCGCGCGGTGGCGCGGCGCCAGATCAGCCCGCCGAAGAAGGCCGGCGCGAACTGGGCGATCGCGGCAAAGGACAACAGGCCGATGGCCGCGAGCTGGGTGTTGCCGAGCGCCCGGAAATAGAAATAGGCCATCGCCATGATGGCAAATATCGAGAACCGCCGCACCTTGAGCAACAGGTTGCCATAGTCGGTCGGCACGCCGGCCGGGCGCGGGCCGCGCCGCAGCACCATGGGTAGCACGATGTCGTTCGACACCATGATCGCCAGCGCGACGCATTCGACGATCACCATGGCGGTGGCCGCCGATAGCCCGCCGATGAAGACGAGGACGCTGAGAAGACTGGCGCCGGCTTCGATCGGCAGCGCCAGCACATACATGTCGCTATCGACGGCGCCGAACGGGAAGGTGACAAGGCCGGCCAGCGCGATCGGTATCACGAACAGGTTGATCGCGATCAGATAGGTCGGAAACAGCCAGCGCGCCCGGCCGACCTCGTCGTCGCTGGAATTCTCCACCACGCTGACATGAAACTGCCGCGGTAGCAGCATGATGGCGCAGAACGACAGCAGTACCATGGTGAGGAAATTGCCGATCGAGGGCGTGTAGCTGATGGCGCGCAACGCCTCCGGCGTCTTTATCGCGCGCTCGATCAGTTCGGACGGCCCGAACATCCAGAACGTCACGAACAGGCCGGCGGCGATGAACGCCACCAGCTTGACGATCGATTCGGTGGCGACCGCCAGCATCAACCCGTGCTGGTGTTCGGTGGCGTTGGTCTGCCTGGTGCCGAACAGCACGGCGAAGGCGGCCATCGCAAGGGTGACGACCAGCGCCATGTCGCCGACCACCGGCACGCCGGCGATCGTCTTGTCGTCGCCTAGGATGGTTTCCAGCGACGATGCCACCGCCTTCAATTGCAGCGCGATGTAGGGCACCGAGCCGATGATCGCGATCACGGCGACGGTGGCCGCCACCGCCTGGCTCTTGCCGTAGCGTGCGGCGATGAAATCGGCGATCGAGGTGATGTTCTGCGATTTCGCCAGATGGATCACCCGGCGTAGGATCGGCGTGCAGAACGCAATCATCAGGATCGGGCCGAGATAGATCGCGAGGAATTCCACGCCGGTGCGACTGGCGAAGCCGACCGACCCGAAGAAGGTCCAGGAGGTGCAATAGATCGCCAGCGACAGCGGATAGATCAGCGCGCCCATCCGCGCACGCCGGAACAGCGCAATGCGGTCGCCATAGCTGGCGACGCAGAACAGAAAACCGATGTAGCCAAGGGCGACGAGAATCACGCCCCAGTCATGCAGCATCGCGCGCGCTCCCCGTGGAGCGTTGGCGCTCCGCGAGGGAAACTAGCGCGTCGGCAAGGCGCAAGCGATAGGGATTAGCGGGAGTGGCCAAGCGCGGCGGCCTCCTTCACCTCTCCCCATCGGGGAGAGGTCGGAGCCTTGCGACAGCAAGACTCCGGGTGAGGGGCACAGAACTATCGAGGGCGCCGCGTCTCCTCACCCGCCCGGCTTCGCCGGTCGACCACTCCCCGGCGGGGAGAGGTGTTCGAGCGTCGATGTGGGCAACAAAGTTTCAAGCGAGCTTGCTCTGCCGCCAGCCCCCCGACCGCGAGCTTCAGCTCGCGTTGCTCCCGGACCGCCACCATCCCCGGCGAGCCATCGATCACCGCATCATCGTCAGAGCCAGCGCGGCGCGAAGAATACCGCCAGGGCGACGGCGAGCCAGACGCCGAGGCCGGCCAGCAGCGCGATCCGGTAGTCGAAACGCTCGATGCCGAAATAGCATACCGCCAGGAACGCCAGATAGGCCGGGATGGTCTTGGCGCCGGCGAGGCAAGCCTCGCGGAAGCCGGCATTGTCATGCTTGGCGCCCACCACTAGCAGCGCGATCAGCCCGAAGGTCGGAAACAGCGGCAGGATGCCGGGCAGCGTATTGCCGCGCTTCGACAGCCAGACGATCGCGGCGGTCATCAGGCCCCCGACGATACCTTTCCAGACGATATCCATCGGCGGATTGTCCTGACGGCAGAGCCTATTCGGCCGCCAGCGCCCTGGCATTGAGCTTCAGCCCGAGCTGCTCCCAGACCACCACCATCGCCTCGGCAAGCCGGTCGATCAGCGCGTCGTCATGATATGGCGACGGCGTGATGCGCAGCCGTTCGGCGCCCTTGGCGACGGTGGGATAGTTGATCGGCTGGATGTAGATGCCGTGGTCTGCCAGCAAGAGGTCGCAGGCCTTCTTGCAGTGCTCGGGATCGCCGACGAAGACCGGCACGATGTGGGTGTCGCTCGGCATCACCGGCAGGCCGGCGGCGGTCAGGATCGCCTTGACGCGCGCGGCGCGGTCCTGGTGGCGCTCGCGCTCCCAGATCGAGGTCTTGAGATGGCGTATCGCGGCGGTCGCGGCCGAACAGATCGCCGGCGGCAGCGCGGTGGTGAAAATGAAGCCCGGCGCGTAGGAGCGCACGGCGTCGATGATGTCACGGTTCGCCGCGATATAGCCGCCGAGGCAGCCATAGGCCTTGGCGAGCGTGCCTTCGAGCACGTCGATGCGATGCATCACGCCCTCGCGCTCGGCGATGCCGCCGCCGCGCGGGCCATACATGCCGACGGCATGAACTTCATCGACATAGGTCATGGCACCATAGCGCTCGGCGAGGTCGCAGATCGCGGCCAAGGGGCCTACATCGCCGTCCATCGAATACAGGCTCTCGCAGGCGATCAGCTTCGGCCGGTCGGGTCCGGCGGCGATCAGCAGTTCTTCCAGATGGGCGACGTCGTTGTGGCGCCACACCACGCGCTCGCAGCCGGACTGTTTGATACCCTCGATCATCGAATTGTGGTTGAGCGCATCCGACAGGATCAGGCAGTTCGGCATCAATTTGGCGATCGTCGAAATGCCGGCCTGGTTCGAGACATAGCCCGAGGTGAACAGCAACGCCGCGTCCTTGCCGTGCAAGTCGGCGAGTTCGGCCTCCAGCTGCACCAGCGGGTGATGATTGCCGGCAATGTTGCGGGTGCCGCCGGCGCCGGTGCCGACCCGCGTCGCGGTCTCGACCATCGCGCCGACCACCTTGGGATGCTGGCCCATGCCGAGATAATCGTTGGAGCACCACATCACGACGTTTTTGGCGCCGGTCGGCGTGTGCCAAACCGCATGCGGAAAGCGCCCGGCAATGCGCTCGAGATCGGCGAAAACGCGGTAGCGCCGCTCGTCATGCAGTACGGCGAGAGCGTCGGTGAAGAACTTGCTGTAATCCATAGCAAAATACCCGAAATGGAAGCCGGAAGGTTACATCCCCACAGCCGTTTTAGAAGGCTTCCAGCCCGAATGCGAGCCGAAACGGCCGTTTTCACGTCCGATTGAAGCTGCAAGGGTTGCGCGCGGAGCAGGGCTTATCCTTGCTCTGGATCAATCCCGCGATGGTTTATTTACCGATCCGGGCCATTACGGCCTCAGCGGCTGCTGAACCGCAGCACCTGGTCGACTCCAAGTTCCGATGTCAGCCGCTTCTGCGCCAGCATGTAATTGACATGGGCGATCAGTTCGCCGGCGGCAAAGCCGGTCTGATGCGCGTCGAGCTTGTGTTTGGAAAACACCACCGGCACCAGTTCGGCCGAGGTTCTGGCGCTAGCCGCACACGCCGCGACGATCATCTGGCAGCGCTCCTCGTGGTGGTCGGCAAGCTGCCGGGTGCGGATCTTGAGCCCGTAGAACGGCACGCCGTGACCGGGCAGCACCAGCACGTCGTCCGGCAGCACTTCGCCGAGGCGGTTGAGGGAGTGCAGATAGGAGCCGAGCGCGTTTTCGTCGGGCTCGTGCGCCCAGACGCTGACATTCGGGGAAATCTTGCTGAGCACCTGATCGGCCGACAGAAACAGGCCGTCCTCGGCGCAATACAGCATCACCTGATCCGGCGAATGGCCGGCGCCGGTGATCACGCGGAAGCGGCGCTGGCCGATCGTGATGTCATCGCCGTCCGACAGCCGGACATAGGCGGCCGGCAGCGGCACGGTCTTCTTCAGATAATCCTGGCCGCGGCCAAGCAACTGCTCGGTGATCGCCTCGTCCATGCCGTGGCGGCGGAAGAAGTTGCGCGAGTTCACCACCCGCTCGTCGGTGCGGCGGTTCTGGTGATAGACGCCCTGCAGATATTCGACCTGCGACATGTAGAACGGGCAATGGAATCGCTGCACCATCCAGCCGGCCTGGCCGACATGGTCGGGATGTGCGTGGGTGACGATCACCCGGCTGATGGTCTTGCCGCGCAAGACGCCCTCGAACAGCGTCGTCCATGCCGCAATCGTCGCCTCGTTGCCGATTCCGGTATCGACCATCGCATAGCCGTCACCGTCGGCGATCAAATAGATGTTCACATGGTTGAGGCGGAACGGCAGGTCGAGCCGTACCCACAAAATGCCGGGCGCGACCTCGACGACTTGGTCGGCGCCGGGATGACTCTCCCACGGGTAACGCAGGCCGTCGGCGGATGCTTTAGTGGTGTGGGTTTTCGAATGCATGGCGATTGCAATCTGTCTCAGGCTGGATTGGCTGTCGCGGACGTTTTCACATGGTCGAGCGCGGAGGTGATGCCGAGGCGGCCCAGCAGCGCCGAATCGCGGTCGATCTGCGGATTCTTCGTCGTCAGCAGCACGTCGCCGATGAAGATCGAGTTGGCGCCGGCGAGGAAGCACAAAGCCTGCAATTCATCGGTCATGTATTGCCGGCCGGCGGACAGCCGCACCACGGATCGCGGCATCATGATTCGGGCGGTGGCGATCATCCGCACCAGCGCGATCGGGTCGGGACGCTCGGCCATGTCGTTGACCGGCACGCCACGGACCTCCTGCCACATGTTGATCGGCACGCTTTCCGGGTGATGCGGCAGGTTGGCCAGCAGCACCAGCATGCCCAGCCGGTCCTCGACCTGCTCGCCCATCCCGACGATACCGCCGCAGCAGACCTTCAAGCCGGCGTGGCGCGCATGCGCCAGCGTCTCGATGCGGTCTTCCATGGTCCGGGTCGAGATGATCTTGCCGTAGAATTCGCGCGAGGTATCGACGTTGTGGTTGTAGAAATCGAGGCCGGAATCCTGCAGGCGCTGCGCCTGGTCCGGCGTCAGCATGCCCAGAGTGGCGCAGGTCTCGAGGCCGAGACCCTTGACGGCGCTGACCATCTCGCAGACCCGGTCGAGATCCCGGTCCTTCGGGTTGCGCCACGCCGCCGCCATGCAGAAGCGGCTGGCGCCGGCCTCCTTGGCGCGCTGCGCGGTGGCGACCACCGATTCGCAATCCATCAGCTTCGTGGCCGTGACGTCGGTGTCGTATTTCGCGCTCTGCGAGCAGTAGCCGCAATCCTCGGCGCAGCCGCCGGTCTTGATGCTGAGCAGGCTCGCGGTCTCGACGTGATTCGGATCGAAATGGGCGCGGTGAACGCTCTGCGCCTGAAACATCAGGTCGGCGAAAGGCAGGTCGTACAATTCCTGCGCCTGGTCGCGCTGCCAGTCATGGCGCGGCAGATTTGCCGAATCGGCATGCCCGAGCGGGGCGGCAAATATCTGGTTCATAGTGCGATCCCTCGGACGCTCGTTGACGCCGCACGTTGATTTTCGACCCCAGCAGTCCACGATTTCGGCGGGAGTGGCAAGGCCGCCTTGCGCGCGCCGCCCTGCGCGTTGCGCGGTTGAAGGCCGACAAACAGAAAGGCCGGCGCAAAGCGCCGGCCTTTCCGAGATCAATGAAGCTTCGCGAGAAGCTTCGATCAGATCAATACTTGGCGGGAACCATGCCGCTGCCGAAGTTACCGAGGTTGAAGTGGTAGTTCAGGCCAGCCTTGACGGTGTGCTGTTCGCTGGTCGCCGAGCCATAGGCGGCGAGCGGAGCGGAGGCAAAGGTGGTCTTGCCGAAGTTGTAGTACTGATATTCGATGTTGCCCGACCAATTCTGGGTGAACATGTATTCCAGACCACCACCGACGGTGTAGCCATCGGTGTTGCCGTTGACGCCGACGGCGGGCAGACCGGTAACCGAACGGCTGCGGTCAGTGAAGGCGTAACCGCCCTTGGCGTACAGCATGGCCGGACCCCAGGTGTAGCCGAGACGGCCGGTCACCGAGCCGAGGCCATTGAGGCTGGTGTTGTAGGTGTAGGCCGGAGCCAGCGGGAACGTCACGGTAGCGCCGCTGTTGCTGGTCCAGTCGTACTGGGCTTCGACACCGATCACCCAGTTCGGAGCGAACTGATAGTTGTAGCCGCCCTGGACGCCGCCCATGAACTTGCCATTGCTGCTGCTGTTGTTGACAGCGCCGGTGAAGCCATTGCCGCCGCCGAATGCGCCGCCGATGTTGCCGCCGACGTAGAAGCCGGTCCAGTTGTAGATCGGGGCTGCGACGTAGGCCGGTGCCTTGGTGTAGCTGCGGGGAGCCATGTCAGCAGCGATTGCCGGAACGGCAGCGCCGAGAGCGATGAGGGCCACAGTACCGAGCAGGAAGTTCTTCATTGGGGTAGTCTCCAGAAAACTGTTTTGAATGAGCCGTGGTGGCTCTGTCCATGGCCGTGATTTAGACGGCTTCTGACTAAAATACTGTCACCCATTCGCCACAGGCCAAGACATCCGAACTATCTGCAAAGCCGCGATTTTTCGTGCTTAATACAGGCTTAATGAAACCTTAATACCGCCTTAATTTTCAGTGGTTTCGCGGACCGTGGTACCTTTTTTGTGCGCAAAAGGAAGCGACTTTATCTTCGCTAAATCTCAGGTGGTGTGAAAAAATCTTGCGATGGCGGTTTGGTGCGCGCTCCCGCAAGGTTCCGCATGATACATTCTCGGTTGGCAAGGGCCTGGAAGTCGCACCACTAGTTGAATCGGTGGATGGCATTCTGGCCGGATGGTTTGATGGTCCAGATGCCGGCTGCAAATAGCCGCCGCGTCTTGCATCGCGACGCCGGAAACAAAACATCGATGGATCGTTGTCGACAGCGGGCGCCCCCTCGGCGCTCTCCGCAGATGGAATCGCGTCGTATGCAGGTCGAGCGGGTTTTAAGGGAATATGGCCAGTTTCTTCGGCCGATGAGCGAAGCGCCACGGAGTGGACAGCGTATTCTGGGCCATGTCGGTCAGGGCCATCTGGTGTCGTGCTATTGGGAGACCTCTCCGGCACGGTTGATCGGACCCAATTGGGTCGAGGAGAAAGACAGTCAATCCGGCTATCTCGACCGTTATTTCGACGGCTGGATCGATCCGCGCCAGTTCCGGCTGCTCGATGCCACCGCGATCAATCGCCTGCTGGTGGCCTATATCGACGACGCCCGCGCGGCGGACAATCTCGAGGCCATCAAGGTGCTGGAGCAAGGGTAGCGGCTTTAGATTGCGATGCTTGCAACGACGCTCTGGCACCTCTCCCCGTTGGGGAGAGGTGCGGATAGGCCGTTGCCGGGTTGCTTTCCTTGTCGCCAATTGAGCGCGCCTCAATCCCGCATCTTGACCACGGCCTCGCCCTGCTCGATGCGGCCGATGATGCGGGCGTAGGGATAGCCGTCCTCCACGATCATTCGCAGGATCGCCTCTGCCTTGTCCGCGGCACAGGCGATCAGCAATCCGCCGGAGGTCTGTGGGTCCGTATAAAGATGGCGCCGCCACTCCGGGAAACCGGCAGCGAGCTCGATGCCATCGCCATAGCTGGCCCAGTTCCTGATCGAGGCGCCCGTCACGAATGCCTGCTGCGCCAGTTCGGCCGCCTCGGGCAGCAACGGGACGCGCGCGGCCTCCAGCACCACGGTCGCGCCCGAGCCGCGCGCCATCTCCATCGCGTGACCGAACAGGCCGAAGCCGGTGACGTCGGTCATCGCATGCACCGCTTCATGCTTTGCCAGCCGCGTGCCGACCTTGTTGAGCAGCGTCATCGAGCGGATCATGTCGGCATAGCCGCTGTCCGACAACGCGTTCTTCTTGAAAGCTGCGGCGTAGATGCCGACCCCGAGCGGTTTGGTGAGAATGAGAGCGTCGCCGGGCCGCGCGTCCTTGTTACGGCGAATGTCGGACGGCCTGCAGGTGCCGATCACCGCGAGGCCGTAGATCGGCTCCGGCGAATCGATCGAGTGACCGCCGGCCACGGGAATCCCCGCCGCCGTGCAAACGGCCTGACCGCCTTGCAGGATCAATGCGGCCATCTCGGCCGGCATCTTGTCGATCGGAATGCCGAGAATCGCCAGCGCCATGATCGGCGTGCCGCCCATCGCATAGATGTCGGAGATGGCATTGGTGGCGGCGATCCGTCCGAATTCGAAGGGATCATCGACCATCGGCATGAAGAAGTCGGTGGTGGCGATCACGCAGGTGTTGTCGTCGAGCTGCCAGACCGCGGCGTCGTCGCCGGTCTCGGTGCCGACCAGCAGTCGCTCGAACGGTTGCACCCCGGGCTTGCCTAGCAATTGCTGCAGCACAGACGGCGCCAGCTTGCAGCCGCAGCCACCACCATGCGCAAGACTCGTGAGGCGAAGGTTCTGGATGTTCATAAGATCGGCTCCGCGGCAACGCGCGGGCCGCTGTGGGTTACTCGGGGGTCTTGTTGGCCGGGAATTGCGCCGACGGGCCCTTGAGGTCCGCGCCGGTGGCCATCGCCGGCTGATCCTTGGCGGCTTCGGTATCCCTGGCGCTCGCGCCGGGGCCGCTGACGGTCGCAGAATCCTGGGTCTGGCCGCGGGTGGCGCCGGTCCAGCCGGTGGCGCCCATTTCCGCGGGCGAGGTGCCGCTGCTGTTGTTCGGCTGCTTCGCCGTGGTCGGTTGCTCCACCGTGGTGGCGGGCGGGGTGTTGTTCTGGGCCAGCGTTCCGGTTGCAACAACCATCAACATGGCAGCAGCAATTGGCATGAGAGCAAGGTTTTTCATCACCGCCTCCTGTTGGCAAGGGAACGAAAAACGGCCCGGACGGCGAAAAGGTTCCGAAGCGATTTGGACTCACAGCCTCCCGCGATAAAGCAGATCGCGTCATGCGCTCAGTTCCTTCGCGGTGATGGTGTAGTTGAACGTGTCCGGATCGAGGCAATCGAGCCGCAGGCTGGCGGTGGTTGAAGGATGGCTTGTGGCCATCGAAGTGCGCCAGTTCGTTGGCCATGGAGGTCGGCTGTGTCGCCGACACGAGGCATGTCGCCAGGGCCATGGCGCCCAGCGATCGCTTCGCATCTCCAAACTGTCCGCCCCGAACCTCGGGAGCCCTTCGCCGGATCACCCGGGGATATGAAGATCGCGATGGGACGACGTCAATTCAAATCGTCGCGGCTGCGATCAGCTAACCGTCATCGATTGTGCTGCGTCGCAGCGCAGATGCGGACTTGTAGTACCACAACGAAAGTTTTTGTTGCGTCGCGTCAAACAATTCACGCAGCCACCAAGACTGCGGAGTTGACTTGCATGATGACGCAATCCTATTTTGGAGAAGTTAGACGGATTCTACGTTGCAGTGGAATCGACCCCTGAAACCGCATGTCTTGAACCGCATGCGGTCTGGAGTCTGGCCTCGGAGGGGACACCGATGAACATGGAACTGTCGCGGCGCCATTTCCTGAAAGGGGCCGGTGCCGGACTAGCGGTCACCACCCTGGGGGCGTTCGGCTTCGGTGATATCGAAGCCGCCTATGCGGCGTCGATCCGCCCCTACAAGCTGGCCAGCCTGACCGAGACCCGCAATACCTGCACCTATTGTTCGGTCGCCTGCGGCATCATCATCTATGCCAAGGGGGATGTGAAAAAGGGTGAGCACGCCGACATCATCCACATCGAGGGCGATACCGATCACCCGACCAATCGCGGCACGCTGTGCCCGAAGGGCGCGGCGCTGCTCGACATCGTGCACGCCAAGACCCGCACGCTTTATCCGCAGGTCCGCAAGCCCGGCTCCGACAAGTTCGAACGGGTATCGTGGGATTACGCGCTGGATCGCATCGCGCGCTTCATGAAGGACGACCGCGACAAGAACATCGTCGCGCGCAACAATGATGGCGTCACCGTCAACCGCTGGACCACCACCGGCATGCTCGCGGCTTCCGCGACAACCAATGAGACCGCGTGGACGACCTACAAGGTCGCCCGCAGCGCCGGGATGGTCGTCTTTGACAATCAAGCGCGTGTCTGACACGGCCCTACGGTAGCCAGTCTGGCTCCAACATTCGGCCGCGGCGCAATGACCAATTCGTGGACCGATATCCGGAATACGGACCTCGTCGTGATCATGGGCGGCAATGCCGCCGAAGCACATCCGTGCGGCTTCAAATGGGTCACCGAGGCCAAGCAGAGCCGCGGCGCCAAGCTGATCGTCGTCGATCCGCGCTTCACGCGTTCGGCATCGGTCGCGGATTATTATGCGCCGATCCGCCAGGGCAGCGACATCGCCTTCCTGCTCGGCGTCATCAATTACTGCATGCTGAACGACAAGGTGCAGTGGGAATACACCAAGGCCTTCACCAACGCGTCCTATCTGATCAAGGACGGCTTCGACTATCAGGACGGCCTGTTCACGGGCTATGACGAGACCAAGCGTGATTATGACCGCTCGAGCTGGGATTACCAGATCGGGCCGGACGGCTACGTCATGACCGACCCGACGCTGCAGCATCCGCGCTGCGTCTGGAACCTGCTGAAGAAGCACGTTTCGATCTATACGCCGGAACTGGTGAGCCGGATCTGCGGCACGCCGATCGATAAATATGTCAAGATCTGCGAGATGATCGGCGAGTGTTCGTCGCCGACCAAAACCATGACGTCGATGTATGCGCTCGGCTGGACCCAGCATTCCAAGGGCTCGCAGAACATCCGCGGCATGGCGATGCTGCAGCTCATTCTGGGCAATATCGGCGTGCGCGGCGGCGGCATGAATGCCTTGCGCGGCCACTCCAACATCCAGGGGCTGACCGACATCGGGCTGATGTCCAACATGCTGCCGGGCTATCTGACGCTGCCGATCGAGCGCGAGCCGACCTTCGACAGCTACATGTCGACGCGCGGCTTCAAGCCGTTGCTGCCGAACCAGATGAGCTACTGGCAGAACTACAAGAAGTTCTTCGTCAGCTTCCAGAAGGCGATGTGGGGCGAGGCGGCGACGCCGGCCAACAACTTCGCCTATGACTGGCTGCCGAAGATGGACGTGCCGACCTACGACATCCTGCGCGCCTTCGAACTGATGAACGAAGGCAAGATGAACGGCTACATCTGCCAGGGCTTCAACCCGCTGATGGCGTTCCCGAACCGAAAGAAGATCACGGATTCGCTGTCGAAGCTCAAGATGCTCGTGATCATGGATCCGCTGCAGACCGAGACCTCGCGGTTCTGGCAGAACCACGGCGAGCACAACGACGTCGATACGGCGAAGATCCAGACCGAGGTGATCGAGCTGCCGACCACCTGTTTCGCCGAGGACGAGGGCTCGCTGACCAATTCCGGCCGCTGGCTGCAATGGCACTGGCCGGCCGGCTCGCCGCCCGGCGAAGCGAAGACCGACAACTGGATCATGGCGCAGATCTTCCTGCGCATGCGCGAATTGTATCGCAAGGAGGGCGGCGCGGTTCCGGAGCCGATCCTCAATCTCGACTGGCGCTACAAGGATCCGGGCGAGCCGACCGCGGACGAACTGGCGCGCGAGCTCAACGGCTCGGTGCTCGAGGACGTCATGGATCCCGTTGACCCGACCAAGGTGGTGCTGGCCAAGGGCAAGCAGGTGGTGTCCTTCGCGGCGTTGCGCGATGACGGCAAGACGGCGTGTGCATGCTGGATCTATTCCGGCTGCTACAACGAGGCCGGCAACAACATGGCGCGTCGCGACACCAGCGATCCCGACAACACCGGCGCCTATCTGAAATGGGCGTGGTCGTGGCCGGTCAACCGCCGCATCCTGTACAACCGCGCCTCCGCCGATCTCAACGGCAAGCCGTGGGATCCCAGCCGCAAGCTGCTGGAATGGAACGGCACGGCCTGGACCGGCTATGACGTGCCGGATATCGCGCCGAACGCGAAGCCGCAGGACGTCGGCCCCTTCATCATGAACCCGGAAGGCTCGGCACGGCTGTTCACGCGCGGCATGATGCGCGACGGGCCGTTCCCGGCGCATTACGAGCCGTTCGAATCCCCGGTCGTCAATGTCGTCGCGCCGAAGATTCGCGGCAATCCGGCCGCCCGCGTGTTCAAGAACGACATGGAGCAGTTCGGCACCGTCGCCGAATTCCCCTATGCGGCGACGTCGTACCGGCTGACCGAGCATTTCCATTATTGGACCAAGCACGCCGCGATCAACGCCTCGCTGCAGCCGGAGTTCTTCGTCGAGATCAGCGAGGAATTGGCCAAGGAGAAAAGCGTCACGCATGGCGGCTGGGTGCGCGTCTGGTCGAAGCGCGGCTCGATCAAGGCCAAGGCGGTGGTCACCAGGCGCATCCGTCCGCTGATCTGCGACGGCAAGGCGGTGCATGTCGTCGGCATCCCGATCCATTGGGGTTTCATGGGCGAAACCAAGAAGGGCTGGGGCCCGAACTCGCTGACCCCGTTCGTCGGCGACGCCAATATCGAGACGCCGGAGTTCAAGGCGTTCCTGGTCAATCTCGAAGCCATCGCTGGCCCCGTCGCTTAAGGAGGAGGATGCCGTGTTTCCACCGATCCCGAATCCTTCCCTGCAGGCGCAGCCGAAATTCGGCGAGCAGGACCTGGTGCGCCGCTCGGCCTCGAGCGTGGCCGCGCCCGCGCGTCAGCTCGAGCCGATCGCCAAGCTGATCGACGTCTCGAAATGTATCGGCTGCAAGGCGTGCCAGTCGGCCTGCCTGGAATGGAACGATCTGCGCGAGGAGGTCGGCGTCAATCAGGGCGTGTTCGACAATCCGCTCGACCTGACGGCGCAGAGCCTCACGGTGATGCGCTTCACCGAATGGATCAATCCGGAGTCCGACAATCTTGAATGGCTGATCCGCAAGGATGGCTGCATGCATTGCGAAGATCCGGGCTGCCTGAAGGCCTGCCCGGCGCCCGGCGCCATCGTGCAATACTCCAACGGCATCGTCGATTTCGATCACGACAAGTGCATCGGCTGCGGCTATTGCATCAAGGGCTGTCCGTTCAACATCCCGCGCATCTCCAAGGTCGATAACAAGGCCTACAAATGCACGTTGTGCTCGGACCGGGTCGCCGTCGGCCAGGGCCCGGCCTGCGCCAAGGCGTGCCCGACCCAAGCGATCGTGTTCGGCACCAAGGACGACATGAAGAAGTGGGCGGACGTCCGCATCACCGACCTCAAGTCGCGCGGTTACAAGAATGCCGGCCTTTATGATCCGCCGGGCGTCGGCGGGACGCATGTGATGTATGTGCTGCACCACGCCGACAAGCCGCAGATCTACGCCAATCTGCCCAACAATCCGAAGATCAGCCCGATCGTCGAAGCGTGGAAGGGCGTCACCAAATATGTCGGCATGGCGACGATCGGCGCCTTCGCGGCGGTCAGCTTCATGCACCATCTGGTCTCGGGTGCCAATCGCGTCCAGCCCGAGGATGAACAGAACGCCAAGAAGCTGGCCGGGGGTGATCGATGACGGCCTATGACGTCAATAGCGGTGATCAGGTCCACGCCGGCGACCCGGTCATCGTGGACCGTTACACCAGGAGCGCGCGGATCAACCACTGGATCACCGCGACCTGCCTCGTACTGCTGGCGCTGTCCGGTTTCGCGCTGTTCACCCCCGGCCTGTATTTTCTGACCGCCCTGTTCGGCGGCGGGCAGTGGACCCGCGCCGTCCACCCGTGGCTCGGCGTCGTGCTGTTCTTCTCCTTTGCCGGGCTGTTCCTGCGGTTCTGGCGCGCCAATCTGTGGCGCAGCGAGGACGGCACCTGGCTGGCACGGATTCGCGACGTGCTCGCCGGTCACGAAGATCGCCTGCCCGAGATCGGCAAGTACAATGCCGGCCAGAAGGGCGTGTTCTGGGGAATGTCGCTGCTGATCCTGGTGCTGATCTCAAGCGGTTTCGTGATCTGGGATCAATATTTCGCGTCCTACACCACGGTCGATCAGAAGCGCGTCGCCGTGCTGCTCCATGCGCTCGGTGCGGTGGCGATGATCTGCGTCTGGATCGTGCACGTCTATGCCGCGATCTGGGTACGTGGCACCATCAGCGCCATGACCCGCGGCCAGGTCACCGGCGGCTGGGCCTGGCGCCATCACCGCAAATGGCTGCGCGAACTGGTGAGTGGCAAGACCGACCGCGCCGGTTGATCGTCCTTGTGATCATCCTTGCTTGTCGCCGCTGCTTCGATAATTGTCCGTGTAATGCTCTGCACGTGGCCCGGGGGGTTCGTGAGGTCTTTTGATGAGTAAAATCGATTCGCTGCAGCCCGATCCGACCGTGATCGGCGAGGTGGCCGAGCCGCCTTTCGTGCGGCTTCCCGATCCGGCGACGCTTTTCAAGATCCGCGCCGAACGGTTTCAGGCGCTGGCCGCGCAGCATCCACTGGCGCCCTATTTGCAATTCCTGTCCGGCCTGTCGTCGTGCCAGCATGCGCTGCAGGAAGCGCTGCCCGCCATCGAGCTGCCCTCTGACGCCGAACGTCAGCGCGCCCATACGCATGCGATGCCGCCGCTCGGCGCCGCTCGGCAGGACGGCGATCCCGCCTTTGCCGCCACGTTGCAGCGGTTGCTGGAGCTTGCCTCACACCTCGACATGCCGGCCGCGGCGCATGCGGCTCTGGCGGCGGTCTGCGCCGCAGACGCCGCTGCCATCGCGGAAATGGCGCGCGCCGTTCTCGCCCATGAAATCCCGGTCGAACAGGTCGCCAGCCACGTCTTCGTCGCCGCAGCACTACAGGTGCATTATGCGCGGCTGGCGGCGGGGCTGGACGCCAAACAATTGGTGCCGGTCGGGGACGGCGTCTGCCCGGCCTGCGGCGGCGCGCCGGTGGCATCATTGGTGGTCGGCTGGCCGGGCGCGCATGGCGCGCGGTTCTGCGTCTGCTCGGGATGCGCGACGCAGTGGAATTACGTGCGTATCAAATGCACGCTGTGCAGCTCGAACGAGGGCATCTCTTATAAAGAGGTGGAAGGTGGCGACGGCACGCTGTGGGGCGAGACCTGCGCCTCCTGCCACGGCTATGTGAAAATCCTGCATCAGCACAAGAACCCGGGCCTCGATCCGGTCGCCGATGACGTCGCCAGTCTCGCGCTCGATCTGCTGCTGCGCGAGACCGGCTATCGGCGGGGCAGCGTCAATCCGCTCCTGCTCGGCTATTGAGGGCGCGATGGCGAAGACCGCGAGCCTGCTGCGCAAACTGCCCTCGGTCGATGTCGTGCTGCGGACGGCGGCGGCCCCCGTCGCGATCGAACGTTTCGGTCGTCCGGCCGTGCTCGGCGCCATCCGGCGCATCCTGTCGGACAGCCGCAGCGGCGGCGCCGATCCCGGCCAGCCCGAGGAGGTGATCGCCGAGGCGATCGTTCAGCTCGGCGCGCGCGACAGGCCCAGCCTCCGCCCGGTGTTCAATCTCACCGGCACCGTGCTGCACACCAATCTCGGCCGCGCGCTGCTGGCCGAACCGGCAATTGCTGCCGCCACCGCGGCGATGCGCTCGGCCGTGGCGCTGGAATTCGATCTCGGCGACGGCCGCCGCGGCGAGCGCGACGATCATCTGCGCGAACTGTTGTGCGAACTGACCGGCGCCGAGGACGCCACCACCGTCAACAACAATGCAGCCGCAGTGCTGCTGGTGCTGAACACGCTGGCGCTGCGCCGCGAGGCGATCGTCTCGCGCGGCGAACTGACCGAGATCGGCGGCGCGTTCCGGCTGCCCGAGATCATGTCGCGCGCCGGCACGAAACTGGTCGAGGTCGGCACCACCAACCGCACCCATGCGAAGGACTACATAGGCGCGATCGGGCCGAAGACCGGCATGCTGTTCAAGGTGCACACCTCGAACTACCGGATCGAGGGCTTCACCAAGGAGGTCGCCGCCCGCGACCTCGCGCTCATTGCCGCCGAACACAAGATCCCGCTGCTGCACGATCTGGGCTCTGGCACGCTGGTCGATCTAATGCCGTTCGGCCTCGCGCACGAGCCGACCGTGGCCGAAGCGATCGCCGACGGCGCAGACCTCGTCACCTTCTCCGGTGACAAGCTGCTCGGCGGCCCGCAGGCCGGCTTCATCGTCGGCCGCCGCGATCTGATCGCCGCCATCAATCGCAATCCGATGAAGCGCGCGCTGCGCCTCGACAAGATGCGTATCGCTGCGTTGGAGGCGACGCTGCGGCTGTACCGCAATCCCGACCGGCTGGCGCAGGAGCTGCCGACATTTCGCCTGCTGTCGCAGCCCATCGAAGACATCGAGGCCCGCGCGCGTCGCATGGCGCCGGTGCTGCAGGCCGCACTCGGCGACGCCTTCGCCGTCCAGATGGTAGCTTGCGCCAGCCAGGTCGGCTCCGGCGCGCTGCCCATGGTGGCGCTGCCGAGCGCCGGGCTGGCGATCCGGCCCATCGCCGCGCGCGGCGCGGGCGGCCTGCTGAAGCGGCTGTCGTCCGCCTTGCGCAGGCTGGATCGGCCGGTCGTCGGCCGTGTCGAGGATCAGGCCCTGGTCCTCGACCTGCGCTGTCTCGATGACGAGGCCGGCTTTGCGATGACGCTTGCCTCGCTCGATCTGTCGGAGGCGTCCGATGCCGCCTGAACCGGCGAGGCTCGATGCGGGCTCGGTGCCGGACCAGATGGAGTCCGCGCGCCAGGCCTTCGTGGCTGGCGACTATGCCAGCGCGCTGGAGATCTGGGGGCCGCTGGCGCATGCCGGGATCAGCGGCGCGCAGGCCTATGTCGGCGCCTGCTTTGCGGAGGGCTGGGGCGTCGAGCCGGATTATCCGCTGGCGGCGAAATGGCTGACGCTGGCGGCCGACGCCGGCGATCCCGAGGGCCAGCGCAATCTGGCGGCTTTGTATTTCCGCGGCGACGGCGTGGCGGAAGATTTCCGGCGCGCCGCGAAACTCTACCGCGCCGCCGCCTTGGCCGGCGACGGGCCGGCGCAGGACATGCTGAGCTGGATGCTGCTGGAAGGCGAGGTCATGGTGCATGACTATGCCGAGGCGCGGAAATGGGCGGAGGCCGCAGCCGCTCAGGGCGTGGCGTCGTCGATGACCCGGCTCGGCATGCTCTATCACAACGCGCTCGGCGTCGAACGCGATCCGGCATTGTCAGTGCAGTGGTGGCAGCGCGGCGCCGAGCGCGGCGATGCCGATGGCCAGGCGATGCTCGGCGCCGCCTGCTATCTCGGCGCCGGCATTGCGCGCGACTATTTGCAGGCATTGGTCTGGCTGCTGCGCGCCCGCGCCGGCAAGAGTTCGCTGGCGGCAAAATTTCTGGAGCCCACGCGCGCCGCTCTGACGCCGGCGGAAATCGCGGAGGCCGAGCAGCGCGCGCGCGAGCCGCTGCCCGAGCCCGCGCCATGATCATCGGCACCGCCGGCCATATCGATCACGGCAAGACCTCGCTGGTGCGCGCGCTGACCGGCGTCGAGACGGACCGGCTGAAGGAAGAGAAGGCGCGCGGCATCTCGATCGATCTCGGCTTCGCCTATCTGCCGGATGCCGACGGTTCGGTGCTCGGCTTCGTCGACGTGCCCGGCCATGAACGCTTCATCCACAACATGCTGGCGGGGGCCACCGGCATCGATTTCGTGATGCTGGTGGTCGCCGCCGATGACGGCATCAAGCCGCAGACCCGCGAACACCTCGCCATCATCGACCTGCTCGGCATCGAGCGCGGCGTTGTCGCGCTGACCAAGACCGATCTGATCGACATCGCGCGGCAGCAGCAGGTCGCAAAGGAAATCGCCGAAATACTGCAATCGACGAGGCTGGCCGGGGCGCGCATCGTTCCCGTCTCCATTGCGACCGGCGAAGGCGTTGCCGCATTGCGCACGGAGCTGCTGGAGATCGCGCGCCAGTTCGGCGCGCATGCCGCCAACGGCCGTTTCCGGCTGGCGGTGGACCGGTCGTTCACGCTGACCGGGGCCGGCACCGTGGTGACCGGCACGGTGCTATCGGGCGCGGTCGCGGTCGATGACCGCGTCACGATATCGCCGTCGGGCCTTGTGGCACGGGTGCGCTCGATCCACGCGCAGAACCGGCCGAGCCCGCGCGGCACGGCCGGCCAGCGTTGCGCGCTCAATCTCGCCGGCGACGGCATTTCGAAGGACGCCATTGCGCGCGGCGACGTCGTGCTCGATCCCGTGCTGCATGCGCCGAGCAACCGCATCGATGCCGAACTGCGCTGGCTGGCGTCGGAGCCAAAACCCGTCGTCCAGTGGATGCCGGTCCGGCTGTTTCATGCCGCGGCAGAAACAGGCGCCCGAATCGTGCTGCTGGAGGATCGCCCGATCGCGCCCGGACAAAGCGGCCTCGTGCAACTGGTACTGGAGCAGCCGATCGCCGCGGCTTCCGGGGATCGCTTCGTGCTGCGCGACACCACCGGCCAGCGCACCATCGGCGGCGGCCGCCTGCTCGATCTGCGCGCGCCGTCCCGCAAGCGCGGCACGCCGATGCGGCTCGCGCAATTGCAGGCGCAGGCGCAGGCGGTTCCGGCCGCCGCGCTGGCCACGCTGTTGGAGATCGCGCCGCATCATGTCGATCTGCCGGCATTTGCGCGCGACCGCGCGCTGTCCGACGCGCAGACGCAGGATCTCGTCGCGCAATTGTCGCTCGTCACGCTGGAGACGCCGCAGGGCAGCTTCGCGATGGCGGCGCGGCATCATCTCGCGCTGAAGCAATCCCTGCTCGGCAAGTTGCAGGCCTTTCACGCCGACAATCCCGATCTGCCGGGCATTGGCCTCGAGCGGCTGCGGCTGCAGCTCGAGCCAAGGCTGCCGGCGCCGGCGCTGCTGGCGGTGCTGCACGCTCTGGTGCGCGGCCGGGAGATCGCGCTGGACGGCGCCTGGGTGCGCCTCGCCGGCCATGAGGTGCGCCTGACCGATGACGACGAGCTTCTATGGGCCAGGCGCGCGCCGCTGCTGTCGGGCGCCGAGCGCTTTCGTCCGCCGCGGGTGCGCGATATCGCCAATCTGCTGGTCGTGAAGGAACAAGCCATTCGCCGCCTGCTGAAACTGCTCGGGCGGATGGGGCGGGTCGACGAAGTCGCGCACGACCATTTCTTTCTGCGCGGCACGGTGGCAGAAATGGTGGGCATCGTCGTCCGCCTCGGCGACAGCGAGGCGCACGCCGAATTCACCGCCTCGCAGTTTCGCGACCAGATGGACAATGGCCGCAAGGTCGCGATCCAGATCCTGGAGTTTTTCGATCGGCATGGCGTGACGATCCGGCGCGGCGATCTGCGCCGCGTCAATCGCCATCGGCTCGATCTGTTTCGCCCTTCGCAGGACGCGCCGCGTCCTGCCGCCGTTTCAGGAGGAGAATCGTCCCCGGTGGGGCGTCCGGACTTCAAATCCGGGAGGGGCCGCGAGACGGTCTCTGGTGGGTTCGACTCCCTCTCTCTTCCGCCAAGATGAGGCTTGCCCGATGAATGCCGAAGTCGCGTATCTCGAAGCCCTGCGCGCCGATGCGCAGCGCTGCACCGCCGCCGAGGACGAGTTTCGCAGCAGCATCGCCGCGCGGCTCAAAGAGCTCGAGCAGGCGCGCGCGTTTTCGTATCGCCGCTTCAATCTGATCAATGAGGTCTCCGGCGCCGTCGCCAGCGCGGAGAGCGAGGAGATCACAGTCGCCGTCGCGACCGCCTTGCTGCGCGCCAGGCTCGGCTGGGTCAGCGATTCGGACGCGCGTGTCGCGGTGACCTCCGGCTTCGCGCCGGTGGCGCAGGCGATGTTTGCGAGCCTCGCGCCGGTCGAAAGCGAGGACGAACTGAGGCCCGACGTGATTGCGGCGCTGGCGCGTTTTGAGGCCTGGTATCTCGAAACTCACCCCGCCCCGTTCTGGATGTTGTTCGAGAACGTCATGCCGGAGACGCCCGTTGTCGATTTCTAGCATGACCACCCACGACACCGATTTCGATCGCTGGATCGCCGAGGCCTTCGCCGAGCACGGCTCGTTCACGGCCTTCGCCGTTCTGGTCGAGATCGCGGGTCCCGCCGTCAGCCCGCTGCGCTCGACCTGGTTCAACGTGATCGGCGACGAGATCGACTGGGGGGAAATTACGCGGCTGTTCGCCGGCGCCGGCGTGGAGTGGGATGGCGCCGCCTTCTTCCCGCAGCCCTCTGCCGACGGGCCGCTCGGCACGCCCACCGCGCGCGCGCGGCTGCGGCTTCTCGAGGAGCGCCTCGACGACGACCGGCTGGTGCTCAACGAAGGCCACTTCTTCGATAAATGGGGCCGGCTCATGAAGATCGAGGAAGTCGATCCGAACTGACGAGCGGCGCGCAATCATCGCTGTGTGGACGTGACGCACCTTTGTCGGAAAATGGCTGCGATGGCGATATCGGCGGCATCCGGGATTGATCCGCATCAACGGTCCTCCGCGGCCGGTGCCGCATAGTCCAGCCGGTTTACCCGCAGGCAGGATCCCGATGACGCTGCCGGACCGCGACTGGCTGCAACGCTTCCCCGCCCTCGCCGGCGTGCCCGCTGGCGAGCGCGCGGCGTTGCTGGACAAGTCTGTGGCGATGAAGCTGCCGGCCGGCGCCTTCGTATTCGCGCCGGATCAGCCCTGCGCGCATTTCATCCTGGTCGCCGAAGGCCGCGTGCGGGTCTATCAGCTCGACGCCGACGGCAACGAGATCGTATTGTATCGGCTGGGGCCGGGCAGCATCTGCGTCCTGACCACGCTGGCGCTGCTCGCCGATCAGAACTACAGCGCCTTCGCCGTCACCGAGACGCCGGTCCAGGCGATCGGCCTGCCGGCCGCCACCTTCCACCAGCTGATGGGCCAGTCGGCGCAATTTCGCAGCTTCGTGTTCCAGTCGCAGGCGGCCCGGCTCGGCGATCTGATGCAGGTGATCCAGAACGTCGCCTTCGCCTCGATCGATTCCCGGCTCGCCGCGCGGCTCCTGGCGCTGTCCGCCGACGGCCACGACCTTTCGATCACCCATCAGCGGCTCGCGGCCGAGATCGGCACCGCGCGCGAAGTCGTCAGCCGTCATCTCAAGGCCTTCGAGAAGCGCGGCTGGGTCAGCCTCGGCCGCGGCCGGGTCGAACTGCGCAAGGCTGCGCCGCTGCGCGCCGCCGCCGCCCATCCCGGGCGGTGACTTGATCACAGACGGTGGCCGATCGGCTTCGTAGACCAGCCATTGCAGAGATTGCCCCGAACCATGAGGAAACGCAGATGACCATCAATGTTGGACTGATCGACCGCGCGTTGCGCGCCATCGTAGGCCTCGCCCTGATCGGCTGGGCGCTTACCGGCGGGCCGGTCTGGGCCTGGATCGGCGTCGTCCCGCTGTTCACCGCCGCCATCGGTTTCTGCCCGGCCTATACGCTGCTGGGCATCCGGACCTGCCCGGTCAAGCAGGGCTGAGACGCCTGCCAGCGAAGCCGACCCCCGCGCTGGCGGCGCCTGCCGCCCGGCCTGGGGCCGCGCGCGCTGGCACGGCCATGATCGTCGAACGACCGCGCACCGCGCTCATCTTTTCAGGATTATTCCCATGTACAAGAACTGGCCCGCGATGACCGCCGATCTGTCGGTGGCGCTGAAGGAAGTCCGCGGCGGCGCGCCGGATGTGATGAAGGGATTTTCGGCGCTGGCGCAGGCCGCGCTGAAGGCCAATGCGCTCGATACCAGGACCAAGGAGCTGATCGCGCTGGCGATTTCGGTCGCCACCCGCTGCGACGGCTGCATCGGCTTTCACGCCGAGGCCGCGGTGCGCAGCGGCGCCAGCCGCGACGAGGTGATGGAGACGATGGGCATGGCGATCTACATGGGCGCCGGCCCCAGCGTGATGTACGCCGCCCAGGCCATCGAGGCGTTCGATCAGTTCGCCGCGAAGAAGTAGCGCCGCGATCCCTCGATCGCGACGGAACGGCATCAGGCGGGAAGTCGGCTGTTCTTCAATGAAGAAAATGGTGCTGCCACACAGGGTCGAACTGTGGACCTCTCCATTACCAATGGAGTGCTCTACCACTGAGCTACGGCAGCGTGCTTGGGACGGGAATCAACCCCGCAGGGCCCGTCAAGCGGGGCGATCCTTGCCACATGGTTCGGACGGGCGCAAGCGCATCGGGCGCGGTCGGTCGATCAATCTGCATAAATCTGGCGCGAGGTCCGTTTTGCGGGCCGATCCGGCCGGTTGATGAAGCCCGGGCCCGCGCGGTTGCGTCGAGGCCGCGGGGGCTTATGTTGGGCGATAACGGTATTTGCACGCTCCCGACGGGGCCGGGCCGGCCGTTGGAGCCTGAATGACAGACCAACCGGACGAGGGCCGTAACGCGCAGGAACTGGCCCGGCGCAACCGGCTGGCGAAGGCGCTGCGGGACAATCTGAAACGGCGCAAGTCGCAATCGCGCGGCCGAGCCGAGCCGGCCGATGCGCCGGAACCCGATCCGGCGCCGGCCGATCGTTCAAGACACCCCGAACCCGATGCGTAATCCTGGGCGAGGTCCCTGCCAGATGGTGAGTTGAGAGATGTCGTCAGATCCTGCCGTCCCCGATCAGCCCTTGCCCAAGCCTCGCCCGGTGCAGCGCCACGACCAGACCTTCCCCGAACTGACGCCGGCCGAAATCGAGCGGATGCGCCGGTTCGGCGAGATCCGGCATTTCCGGGACGGCGAGCAATTGTTCGAGACCGGCAAGCCCGGCCCCGGCATGTTCGTGGTGCTGGCCGGCCATGTCGCCATCACCCAGCGCGACGGCTTCGGCCGGGTCACGCCGGTGGCCGATCAGGGCATGGGCCAGTTCCTGGCCGAGATCGGCCAGTTGTCCGGCCGGGCCGCTTTGGTCGATGGCCATGCCGAGGGCGCGGTGGAGACGCTGCTGATCCCGCCGGAACGGCTGCGCGCGCTGCTGGTGGCCGAGGCCGACCTCGGCGAGCGCATCATGCGCGCGCTGATCCTGCGAAGGGTGAATCTGATCCAGGGCGGCGTCGGCGGCCCGGTGCTGATTGGCGATCCCGACAGCGCCGGCGTGGTCCGGCTGCAGGGTTTTCTCACCCGCAACGGCTATCCGTACCATCTGCTCGATCCTGCCGTCGACAGCGACGCCGCCGATTTCGTCGCCCGCATTGCGCCCTCATTGGACGATCTGCCGCTGGTGGTGGCCCCCGACGGCACCGTGCTGCGCAATCCCTCCGCCTCCGAACTGGCGCGCGAGATGGGCATGATCGGCCAGGTCGAAAAGGGCAAATTATACGACGTCGCCATCGTCGGCAGCGGCCCGGCCGGGCTGTCCACCGCGGTCTATGCGGCCTCCGAAGGCCTGTCGGTGGCGGTGTGCGATGCCCGCGCCTTCGGCGGCCAGGCCGGCGCCAGCGCCCGGATCGAGAATTATCTGGGGTTTCCGACCGGCATTTCCGGCCTGGCGCTGACCGCCCGCGCCTTCAACCAGGCGCAGAAATTCGGCGCCGAGATCATGATCCCGGTCACCGTGCAGTCGCTGGACTGCACGCGCACCGACGGCGCCTTCACGCTGGCGCTGGAGGGCGGCGACACGCTGCATGCCAAATCCATCGTGGTGGCGTCCGGCGCGCGCTATCGCCGCCCGGATATCGCGCGGCTGGCCGAATATGAGGGCCGCGGCGTGTGGTACTGGGCCTCGCCGATCGAGGCGCGATTGTGCAAGGCGCAGGAGGTCATCCTGGTCGGTGGCGGCAATTCGGCCGGCCAGGCCGCGGTGTTCCTCGCCTCGCAGGCCCGCCGGATCCGGATGGTGATCCGCGGCGACGGGCTCGGCGCCAGCATGTCGCGCTATCTGATCGAGCGCATCGAGGCGACGCCGAATATCGAGCTGCTGTTCAACACCGAAGTGGCAAGCCTGGATGGCGATGCGACGCTGGAGCGCGTCGTGCTGAAGGACCGTTTGTCCGGGGAGCACACGTCGCTTGAGATCCGCAACCTGTTCCTGTTCGTCGGCGCCGAGCCGGCCACCGCCTGGCTCGACGATTGCGGCATGTTGCTCGACCGCGCCGGCTTCGTCGTCACCGGCGCGCCGGTCGCCGGACGCAGCGTGCCGGCGCTGGAGACCTCGGTGCGCGGCGTATTCGCGGTCGGCGACGTGCGCGCCGGTTCCGTCAAGCGCGTCGGCGGAGCGATCGGGGAGGGCGCGCAGGTGGTGGCGGCGCTGCACGGATTTCTGGGCGACACCGCCAGCCCCGGCGCCTAGGATCTCGCCTGCGACCAAAAATCAGGGAGGAATGCGATGGCCCAACTCTTGGTACTCTACAAGACGCCGACCGACTCCGCTGCCTTCGATGCGTACTACGCAAAAACCCATATCGCACTGGCGAAGAAGATTCCCGGTGTCAGGAAATATGAGATCAGCCAGGGCAGCATTGCCGGTCCGTCGCCGACCGGCGTCTATCTGGTCGCGACGCTCACCTTCGACAGTCTCGCGGCGATCCAGTCCGGCCTCGCCAGCGCCGAAGGACAGGCCGCCGCAGGCGATGTTGCCAATTTCGCCACTGGTGGCGCCGACATGCTGATGTTCGATACTAAAGCGCTGTGACCCTGGGGACAGGCAGGGCGGCCGGTTCGCCGGCCGTCTCTGGCCTGCCATGAAAAGATTGCTGATGAACGGATCCGACACGGCCGCGATGGCCGGCTTCACGCACCACCGCATCGCCGCCTGCGGCATCGAGTTGCACGCCGTCGAGGCCGGCACCGGGCCGCTTTTGGTGCTGGTCTCGGGCTGGCCACAGACCTGGTATTCCTGGCACAAGATCATGCCGGAGCTGGCGAAACATTTTCGCGTCGTGGCCGTCGACCTGCCAGGTCTCGGCGACAGCGACTACCCGAAACACGGCTACGACACCGGCTCGATAGCGCTGCATCTCGACGCCGTGCTCGAGGCCTTCGGCGCGCCCGATTGCATCCTCGTGACGCACGATATCGGCGCCTGGATCGGCTACGCCTATGCCGCGCGGCGGGCGCCGCGCGTGCGGCGGCTCGTGCTGATGGACGCGGCGATCCCCGGCCTGGTGCCGATGGAGGTGTTCCGCTTCGCGCCGGAGACCGTCGGCCGGGTCTGGCACTTCTATTTCAACTTCATGGACGGGTTGCCGGAAAGCCTGATCGGAGGCCGCGAGCGCGAATTCCTCGACTGGATGTTCCACGCCAAGACCGTCGATCACGACACCGCCTTCGATGCCGACGCGCTCGATATCTACGCCCGGGCCTATGCGGCGCCGGGCCGCTGGAGCGGCGGCATGGGCTATTACCGGGCGATCTTCGACTCGATCGCCCAGAACCAGGCCAGTGCTTCCACGCCGCTGACCATGCCGGTGCTGGCGATCGGCGGCTCGGCGGGGCTGGGCGAGGCGATGGGCAAGACCATGGCGCAGGCGGCAGCCGACGTGCAATCGGCGGTGATCGACCGCTGCGGCCATTATATCCCGGAAGAGCGGCCCGCCGAACTGCTGGCCGTGCTGCTGCCGTTCTGCCGCGCCTGAACAGTTTTACCGCCGGTTCCCATCGAAAAGCCGCAAATCTCTCAGCTTTTGCGCTAGAGAGGGCGTTCGCCCCGTCCAGGGGCCACCCCCTCCGCGTAAATTCGGCAAGGAATCAGTATGGATCGCATTCGCATCGTTGGCGGCGCACAACTCAATGGCACGATCCCGATTTCGGGCGCGAAGAACGCTGCGCTGCCGCTGATGATTGCGGGCCTCCTGACCGACGAGACGCTGATCCTCGACAACGTGCCGCGGCTCGCCGACGTGGCGCAGCTGCAGCGGATCATCGGCAACCACGGCGTCGATATCATGTCGGCCGGCAAGCGCCCCGGCGACCACGAATATCAGGGCCAGACCCTGCACATCACGGCGAAAAACATCGTCGATACCACCGCGCCCTACGAGCTCGTCTCGAAGATGCGGGCGTCGTTCTGGGTGATCGCTCCCTTGCTGGCGCGGATGCATGAAGCGAAAGTCTCGCTGCCCGGCGGCTGCGCCATCGGCACCCGACCGGTGGATCTGCTGATCATGGCGCTGGAGAAGCTCGGCGCCGAACTGACCATCGACGGCGGCTATGTGATCGCCAAGGCCCCCGGCGGGTTGAAGGGCGCCGTGATCGACTTCCCGAAGGTGACGGTGTCCGGCACCCATGTCGCGCTGATGGCGGCGACCCTGGCCCGCGGCACGACCATTATCAACAATGCCGCTTGCGAGCCGGAAATCGTCGATGTCGCCGACTGCCTGAACAAGATGGGCGCCAAGGTCAGCGGCGCCGGCACGCCGACCATCACCATCGAAGGCGTCGCCAGACTGCACGGCGCCCGCCATCCGGTGCTGCCGGATCGCATCGAGACCGGCACCTATGCGATCGCGGTGGCGATGACCGGCGGCGACGTGCAATTGTCCGGCGCGCGCCCCGAACTGCTGCAATCGGCGCTCGACGTGCTGACCGCGGCCGGCGCCACCATCACGCCGAACAATGACGGCATCCGCGTCACCCGCAATGGCGCCGGCATCCGCCCGGTCAACGTCTCGACCGCACCGTTCCCGGGCTTCCCGACCGATCTGCAGGCGCAGCTGATGGCCCTGATGGCCTGCGCCAAGGGTACCTCGCACATCACCGAGACGATCTTCGAAAACCGTTTCATGCACGTCCAGGAACTGGCCCGGTTCGGCGCCCAGATCCATCTCGACGGCGAGACCGCAACCATCGACGGGATTGCCCGTTTGAAGGGCGCGCCGGTGATGGCCACGGATCTGCGCGCGTCGGTGTCGCTGGTGATCGCCGGCCTGGTCGCCGACGGCGAGACCATGGTCAATCGCATCTACCATCTTGACCGCGGCTTCGAGCGGCTCGAAGAAAAATTATCCGCCTGCGGCGCCACCATCGAGCGCATCAGCGGCTAAGGGTTTCGCACCATTTTCAGGAAGGTCGGGAACGGCCATGACGGGTCAACGCAAGCTGATTGCTCTGGATGCCGACGATCTCGCGGTGATCTCCGCCCATGTGCAGGACGCCGCGGTGCGGGTCGCCGACATCATCTGGCGGCAGGGCGAAAAGCGGCTGGTGATCGGCATGAGCCGGATCGACTGGGACCAGAGCATCGAAGGCGAGGTTACGCCGCGCCGCCTGCTGGCCGCTTTGCGCTTCGACCGGGTGCTGGCCTGTAAATCCCGCGACATCGACCTGGAGGCCGCCGACGTCGGCCTGGAGCTGCTCGGCATCGAATTCCACGCAGCCGACGCCCCCTCCGGCAGCGCCGTCCTGATCTTCGCGGACGGCGGCGCGCTGCGGCTCGACGTCGAATGCCTGGAAGTCGAACTCGCCGATCTCGGCCCCGACGATCTCGGCGTCAGCGCCGACGCCGCGACCGATCTGAACGCGTAATTTTTGGTGCTCCCACGGCACTGTCCTTCACCCTCCCCCTCCAGGGGAGGGTAAGAAAGGGCTCCCGCTCTATCGCCTGCCTTTGGCCCTTGGCTCGGGCTTCAGTGCCTGCGGGTCGAAGCCGATGTAAAACACGTAGCTGTCGCCCACCGCCGCTGAGGGCGCGGGATAGACGAGATCTTCGCCGACCAGGCTGAACGGCACGCTGGTCTCGCCGCCGATCTGCACCCTGGTCTGGAACACTTTGGTAGCGATGGTCTTCGGGCTGACGCCTTCCTGCACCACGGCGACGCGCAGCGGCACATCGACGACGTCGGGCGCGCCGGAGGGGCCGACGATGACGCGGCCCTGGATGCCGATCCGCACGGTGATCTGTCCGGCGTTGAGGTTACAGTCGCGCGCGGTGCGAGTGATGGTCGCCTGGTAGCGCAGATCATTGCCGACCGCCTGCTTGCCGGGCGCGGCCACCGCATAGGTCGAGGCGCCCGGCCGGATGCTGACGCTGGGACAGGTCAGGTCGCCTTCCTGCGCCGGCGGCGGCGCCTCGCCGGGCTGCTGCGAATTGGAGCCGAACAACTGGCCGAAGCGGTCGCCGACCGCCGAGGTGGCATTGCCGATCGTGCTGCCGGCCCCGAACATGCTGCCGCCGCCGCAGCCCGCCAGCGTCAGGCTTGCCACCGCCAGCAAGAGCCACGGCGCACGCGCCCTCGCCTGCCTCACATCGATCTTGCGCATGATGTCGATATCCCCGGAAATTCAGTAGTTTGCGCCAGCCGTCCCCCGCCGGTGCAGCGCCTTATAGCAGCGCAATGGCGGCAAACCCAAGGCATTCGGGTGCGTTCGCGCCTCGTTCGCCGCAAGCCCGGCGGCGCCCAGCACCTCTCCCCGTTGGGAGAGGTCGGATTGCGCAGCAATCCGGGTGAGGGGGCGCAGCACCATCGATGGCATTGAAGGCCCCTCACCCGGAGCCTTGCTCACGCAAGGCTCCGACCTCTCCCCTGCAGGGAGAGGTGAAAAAAGTGAGTCCTACCCCCTGAAATCCTCGTGCAGCATGCCGTACAGGAAATGGTCCTGCCAGACGCCATTGATGCACAGATAGCGGCGCGCCAGGCCCTCTCGGGTGAAGCCGCATTTCTCCAGCACGCGGACCGACGCCATGTTGGTCGGAATGCAGGCGGCCTCGACGCGGTGCAGATTGAGTTCGCCGAACAGCGACGGCAGCAGCACCCGTAACGCCGCGGTCATCACCCCCTGCCCTGCATAGGGCTGGCCGACCCAGTAACCGACGGTACCCGCCTGGACGATGCCGCGCCGGACATTCGCCAGCGTCACGCCGCCGACCAGCACGTCGTCGGATTCGCGAAACACCAAAAAGGGGTAGGCGCGGTCGGCCGCGGCGTCCTCGGCGTAGCGGCGAAGCCGGCGGCGAAAGCCGGTACGGGTCAGGTCATCGGACGGCCAGATCGGCTCCCACGGTGTGAGATAGGCGCGGCTGTGTTCCCGCAAATCGGCCCATTGCGGGAAGTCGGCCATTGCGGGCGCGCGCAATTGCAGGCCGTAGCCGCGCGGCGCCAGCGATGCCGGCGCGCTGGATGGCAATCGAAACAAGGCCATGGGCTTCCCCGAAACCTTCCTGCTCTCCAGGAGCGGCCTCAGTGTAGCAGCGTTTTGTCGCGGGCGCGGGTCAAACCTTCGGCAAAGGCGACCGCCGCGTCGAGCCCGCGGCCGGTGCCCAGCGCGCACACCGCCGGACGGCTGCGCGTCAGCAGCCCCCTTGCGACGTCGCGGGTAGACTCGATGCTGACGGCATCGATACGGGCGACCAGTTCCTCGACGCCCAGCGGCCGGCCGTAGTTCAGCATGTGGCGGGCGAGCTGTTCGGCGCGCGAGCTGCAGCTTTCCAGCGCCATCAGGAGGCCGGCTTTCATCTGCGCCTTGGCGCGGGCGATCTCGCTCTCGGTGAGCGTCTCGACCGACTCGTTGATGACATCGACGATGACTTCCATCATCTCCGGCGCGTCGGCTGGATCGGTGCCGGTGTAGAGCCCGAAAAAGCCGGTGTCGGAATACGGCGCGTGGAAGGTGTAGATAGAGTAGCACAACCCGCGCTTCTCGCGGACTTCCTGGAACAGCCGCGAGGACATGCCGCCGCCGAGGATGTTGGTGAACACCTGCAGGCTGAACAGCGAGAGATCGGACTGCGGCAGGCCTTCCAGCGCCAGCGTCAGATGCGCCTGCTCCAGCTCGCGGTGCACGACGCGCGAGCCGCCCTTGCCGAACATCGCCGGCTGCGGCTTCGGACCGGCGGCGCCGGCAAAGCTGGAAAAGCGGTCGGAAGCCTCGTCCACCACCTGGCGGTGGCTGACAGCGCCGGCGGCGGCGACCACCATCTCGGGGCCACGATAATGCGTCGACAGATAATTCTGCAGCATGTCGCGGTCGAACGCCTTCAGCGTCTTGGCGGTGCCGAGCAGGGAGCGGCCCATCGGCTGGTCGGGATAGCAGAGCTCGTTGAGGTGCTCGAACACGACGTCGTCCGGCGTGTCCTGCGCCGCGCCTATCTCCTGCACGATCACGCTTTTCTCGCGTTCGAGCTCATCCGGCACGAAGGAGGGATTGGCGAGGATGTCGGAGAGCACGTCGAGCGCCAGCGGCACGTCGGCCTTCATCACGCGGGCATAATAAGCGGTGGTCTCGGTCGAGGTGCCGGCATTGAGATCGCCGCCGACCGCCTCGATCTCCTCGACGATCTCGCGCGATGAACGCTTCTTGGTGCCCTTGAACGCCATGTGCTCGAGCAGATGCGAGATGCCGTGTTCGTTGGGCTTCTCGTCACGGCCGCCGACGCCGGTCCAGACGCCGAGCGCAGCCGTTTCCAGATGCGGCATGGTGTCGGTGATGACCGTCAGGCCCGAGGGCAGCTTGGTGACTTCGACGCTCATCAAATAGCTCCTTGCTTCGCGGCACGGCTGACCGACAACACGAACCGCTCAATATCGCTTTGGTCATTCTTCATGACCGTAATGTGCTCATGCTTTTCCATCAGCCCCGCGAGATAGACGGGCAACGCCGGGCGCACGCCGCAAGCGGCTTCCACCGCATCGGGAAATTTTGCCGCATGCGCGGTGGCCAGCACGATGTTCGGCACGTGCAACTCGGTGGCGTCGCGATCGGCAACCGCCAGCGCCACCGCGGTATGCGGATCGACGAGATCGCCGGTCTCGCGCCAGGATGCGCGAATCGCCGCGTCGGTCTCCTCGGCGTCGGCACTGCCGGCCTCGAAATCCGCGCGGATCGCGGTGAGCAGCGCTTCCGGCAGCACGAAGCGGCCGGACTGTTTCAGCGAGTCCATCAGCCCGCGCACCAAGGCGGCGTCGCGGTTGGAGGCCTCGAACAGCAAGCGCTCGAAATTCGACGACACCTGGATGTCCATCGACGGCGACGCCGTCTCGTGCACTTCGCGGACTTCGTAGATGCCGGTGGCGATGGTGCGCGCCAGGATGTCGTTGATGTTGGCGGCGACGCGCAGTTTTCGCACCGGGAGCCCCATCCGCTTGGCGACGTAGCCGGCAAAAATGTCGCCGAAATTGCCGGTCGGCACGGTGAAGTCGACTTCGCGGTACGGCGCGCCGAGGGCGACGGCCGAAGTGAAGTAGTACACCACTTGGGCCACGATCCGCGCCCAGTTGATCGAGTTGACGCCCGACAGCGACACCGCGTCGCGGAAGGCGTGGTGATTGAACAGGCCCTTCACCAGCGCCTGGCAGTCGTCGAAATGTCCTTCGATCGCCAGCGCATACACGTTCGACGCACCGGAGGAGGTCATCATCAGGCGCTGCACGTCGGAAATCTTGCCGTGCGGAAACAGCACGATGAGATCGACATTGTCGCGGCCGGCAAAGGCGTCGACGGCGGCGCCGCCGGTGTCGCCGGAGGTCGCGACCACGACGGTGGTGCGCTCCGCGCGCTTCGCCAGCACATGGTCCATCAGCCGCGCGATCAACTGCATCGCGACGTCCTTGAACGCCAGCGTCGGGCCGTGGAACAGTTCGAGCACGAACTGGTTCGGCGCGGTCTGGTCGAGCGGCGCCACGGCGGGATGGCGGAACGTGGCATAGGCCTCGTTGGCCATGCGGCCGAGATCCTCGTCCGAGATCTCGCCGGCTACGAAGGGGCGGATCACCTCGACGGCGACTTCCCAATAGGGCCGGCCGAACAGAGCGGCGATTTTGTCGGGCGAGAGCTGCGGCCAGACCAGCGGCACATAGAGCCCGCCGTCGCGGGCCAGGCCCGCCAGCATCACATCGCAGAAGCCCAAAGTGGGGGCCTCGCCCCGCGTGGAAATATACGTCGTCAAGGCGTCCTCCAAAGGCGCGGGATCCCGCCAAGCCTTTGATCATGATGGATTAATATTTCGCATGGAGCGAAATCAGGCGGCACCATAAAGGGTTTTACGATCAAGGGGAAATGCCGGGTCAAACCCGGCGCTGCCCCTTCACCCACACCCCGAACGCACCTGCCACTGCGGCGGCGAGGCCGAACCAGGTAATGGCATATTGCAAATGGTCGTCCTTGATACGGACCTCTAGCGGGCCGGGCTTCGGCACGCCGCTCGGCGGCACCGGGGATTCGAGGTCGATGTAGAACGGCGCGACCTCGCCCCAGCCGAGCTGGTCGGCCATCGCGCCGATGTCGCGGGTGAACCACAGCCGCTTGCCGGCATCGGCGGTCGCGGTCAGGGAGCCTGCGGCTTCCGGGAAGCGCAGATAGCCGGTCATCGCAACCGGCGCGCCGGTGATCAGGCGCTGAACCGCGCGGTCCTGCTGGGCGCGGTCCTGCATGGTGTTCTGCACGAAGCCGGCATTGATCGCGATGGTTTCGCCGGACGGCAGCTGGGCCGGCAGGAAGGCCCAGGTGACCGGGCCGACCGCGTCCGGCCGCACCGCGGAGCCGGAGCCATAGACCATCGCATCGGGCAGCGGCTTCAGCACCGCGGTGAACGTCACGCGGCGGAACTCGTCGGTCGCGGGTGTCAGTGATGGCCAGGTCGCGGCGGCCGGCAATGCGCCGGGCGAAGCCGTTAACCGCTCGGAAAGGGCGGCGAGCAGCGCGTGCTTGGCGGTGCGGCGCTGCAATTGCCAGACGCCGAGACCGATCAACAGGCCGACGATGGCGAGCGAAAAAAGGCTGAGACCGATCAGGCCGCGGCGGCGGGCGAGCACCGTCATTTTGGGGCGCGATCGATCAACTGGCCTTCGGAGGCCTTGTGGTGGAATTGCAGCGCGATCAGCAGCGACTTCATCGGCCGCAGCGGCCCGATCGTGGTGAGCAAAATCAGCGGCAGCCACATCGCGGCGTGCAGCCAGAACGGCGGCTGGTACTTCACCTCGACCACCAGTGCGCAACCGACGACCAGCGCGCCGGCGATCATGATGAGAAACACCGAGGCGCCGTCGCCGACATCGATGAAGGTGTAATCGAGCCCGCAGGAATCGCAGGACGGTTTCAGGTCGATGAAACCCGCGAACAGTTTTCCCTTTCCACAACGCGGACATTTGCAGGCGAGACCGCGGAGGACGGTCTGCGAGAGCGGGACAACAACCGGGACACTATCGACCATGGGCTCTTCCTTCCTCTCCCCCGCGCGAAGCGAAGCTTCGCTAGGTGGGAGAGGGTGGACGCGCGAAGCGCGGCCGGGTGAGGGGTAGTGGTGCACTCGGCCCCCTCATCCGACGCGGACTTCGTCCGCGCCACCTTCTCCCACAAGGGGAGAAGGCAAGGAAGCCAGAAACAAAAAGGGCGGCCTTGCGGCCGCCCTCTTCTAGCACATCGCGCCGATCAGTGCGCGGCAGCGCCGGCGACGTGGCCGCCGTAGCCCCAGACGTAGATGCTGATGAACAGGAACAGCCAGACCACATCGACGAAATGCCAGTACCAAGCGGCGAATTCGAAGCCGAGGTGCTGCTTCGGCGTGAAGTGGCCGGCATAGACGCGGAACAGGCAGACCAGCAGGAAGATGGTGCCGACCAGCACATGGAAACCGTGGAAGCCAGTCGCCATGAAGAAGGTCGCCCCGTAGACGTTGCCCGAGAAGGCGAAGGCGGCGTGGCTGTATTCATAGACCTGCACGCAGGAGAACAGCGCGCCCAGCACGACCGTGAGGATCAGGCCGTACTTCAGACCCTTGCGGTCGCCTTCGAGCAGCGCGTGATGCGCCCAGGTCACCGTGGTGCCCGAGGTCAGCAGGATCAGCGTGTTGAGCAGCGGCAGGTGCCAGGGATCGAAGGTCTGGATGCCCTTCGGCGGCCAGACGCCGCCGAACAGGGCCTCGCGCGTCGCGTGCACGGTATCGGCGGGGAACAGCGAGGCGTTGAAATAGGCCCAGAACCAGGCGACGAAGAACATCACTTCGGAGGCGATGAACAGGATCATGCCGTAGCGGTGGCTGATCTGCACCACGCGAGTGTGGTCGCCCTTGTATTGCGCTTCGCGGACCACGTCGGTCCACCAGCTGGCGAAGGTGTAGAGCACGCCGATGGTGCCGACGCCGAACACGATCGGGGCCGCGGCATACATCTTGTGCATCCAGCTGACCGCGCCGACCGCCATGATGAAGGCGAACAGCGAGCCGACCGCCGGCCACGGCGAGGGATCGACGAGATGATAGTCGTGGTGCTTCGCTTGCGCCGTAGCCATTGTGTCTCTCCGTCAGCTGCCCCGGTTTGCGCCGGTGCGTTTTCTTTTTAGCCCAGAATCTCGAACGCTCAAAGATCGCGCTTATAGGTTACCCTTGCGCTTGTCCGTCTCGCTCGAGGCTACCGGCCTCGGCGCGGGGTCGCGCACCGGATAGAAGGTGTAGGACAGCGTAATCGAATTCAGGCCGTCGTTTTCGGAATCTGCGGCCAGCGCAGGATCGACGTAGAACACCACCGGCATCTCGCGGGTCTCGCCGGGCTCCAGCGTCTGCTCGGTGAAGCAGAAGCAGTTGATCTTCTGGAAGTACGACCCGGCGGTCAGCGGCGCGACGTTGTAGGCCGCCTGGGCGTAGGTGGTCCGCGCCGACTGGTTGGTCACGCGGTAGAACACGGTGACGACTTCGCCGATCCGGACAGTGATCTCGGTCTTTTCCGGGACGAACTTCCACGGCAACCCGCCGGATACGTTGGAATCGAACCGCACCGCGATGGTGCGCGCCAGCGGCCCGGTAGCCGGCGCGGCGCTTGCCACCATGGTGGTGCCGTTGAAGCCGGTGGCGCGGCAGAACCAGTTGTAGAACGGCACGGCGGCGTAGGACGCGCCGACCATGAAGGCGACCAGCAGCCCGCACAATGCCGCAACCCTGGCGTCCCGGCCAAGGCCGCGGCGCTTTTGGGGAACTTCAAGCTGCGGCTTGACGGTCATGTCATCACATCGGCCGGACGAGAACGCCCGGCCCCTTGACGAGGGTTACAGCGAAGAACAGCACGACGAGAATGCCGAGTGCCCAGGCGATCGCCAGCGAGCGCTCGCGCTGGCGCTTCTTCTGCGTGTCGGTGAGGACGATGCCGTCCAGCTTGGGCTTGTTGCTATCCATAGCGCTACCAGACCAGCGGCAGGATGGCCTTCACGACCACCTCGAGAAGCAGGATGGCGAACAGAGCGAACAGGTACAGGATCGAGAACGCGAACATCTTTCGCGTGGCGCGCAAGGCGGCGCTGCCGGTGCGGCGGGTGTAGACGTTGACCGCGCACAGCATCATGCCGGCGCCGAGCACCAGCGACGCCACGCCGTAGACCGCCGAGAAATAACCCATCGGCCACGGCGCCACGGCGACCGCGACCAGCACGATGGTGTAGAGCAGGATCTGCAGCCGCGTCGCATCGGGACCGGCGACCACCGGCAGCATCGGCACGCCGGCGCGGGAATAGTCGTCGTTGCGGAACAGCGCCAGCGCCCAGAAATGCGGCGGGGTCCAGAAGAAGATGATGAGGAACAGCAGGATCGGCTCCATCGAGAGCGTTCCGGACGACGCGGCCCAGGCGACCACCGGCGGCAGCGCGCCCGCGGCGCCGCCGATCACGATGTTCTGCGCGGTCCAGCGCTTCAGCGCGATGGTGTAGATCACGACGTAGAAGAAGATCGTGAAGGCGAGCAGCGCGCCGGCCAGCCAGTTTACGAGAATGCCGAGCGTCATCACCGAGAAGAACGCCAGCACCAGGCCGAAGGTCAGCGCCTCCGGGCGGGTGATGCGGCCGCGCGGGATCGGGCGGTTGGCGGTGCGCGACATCAGCGCGTCGATGTCGCCCTCGTACCACATGTTCAGCGCGCCGGAGGCGCCGCCGCCGACCGCGATGCACAGGATCGAGGTGAAGGCGAGGACCGCGTTATGATCGCCGGGTGCGAGAAAATAGCCGACCATCGCGGTGAACACGACCAGCGACATCACCCGCGGCTTGAGCAGCGCGAGGTAATCGCGAACTCCGGCTTCGGAAATCCGCGGCAGCGTAAGGTCGATGGCGTTGTGGTCGATGACGGACAAGAGCGTTCTCATTTCTCAAATTCGACTTCGCCCCTTGTGAAGGGCGAAGTCGTCAGGCGAGCGCGGCGCCGAGGGGCGCCGCGCTCGGTCGAGCTTACTTGATGCGCGGCAATATTTCGAACTGGTGGAACGGCGGCGGCGAGGTCAGCGTCCATTCCAGCGTGGTGGCGCCGACGCCCCACGGGCTGTTGGCGGCCTTTTCCTTGCGGATGAATGCATCGACCACGCCGTAGAGGAAGATCAGCACGGCGAAGCCGGAGATGTAGGAGCCGACCGACGACACCAGGTTCCAGCCCGCGAAGGCGTCGGGGTAATCGACGTAGCGGCGCGGCATGCCCGACAGGCCGAGGAAGTGCTGCGGGAAAAAGGTCAGGTTGACGCCGACGAAGGTGACCCAGAAGTGCAGCTTGCCGATGAAGTCGGAATACATGTAGCCGAACATCTTCGGGAACCAGTAATACCAGCCCGCGAAGATTGCGAACACGGCGCCGAGCGACAGCACGTAGTGGAAGTGCGCCACGACGTAATAGGTATCCTGCAGCACGCGGTCGACGCCGGCATTGGCCAGCACGACGCCGGTGACGCCGCCGACGGTGAACAGGAAGATGAAGCCCACGGCCCACAGCATCGGCGCCTTGAACTCGATCGAGCCGCCCCACATCGTGGCGATCCAGGAGAAGATCTTCACGCCGGTCGGTACCGCGATCACCATCGTGGCGGCAACGAAATAGGCCTGCGTCGCCGAGGACATGCCGACAGTGTACATGTGGTGCGCCCAGACGACGAAGCCGATGCCGCCGATCGCGACCATCGCATAGGCCATGCCGAGATAGCCGAACACCGGCTTCTTCGAGAAGGTCGAGATGATCTGCGAGATCATGCCGAAGCCCGGCAGGATGAGGATGTAGACTTCCGGGTGGCCGAAGAACCAGAATAGATGCTGGAACAGCACCGGATCGCCGCCGCCTTCGGCCGCGAAGAAGGTGGTGCCGAAATTGCGGTCGGTCAGCAGCATGGTGATGGCGCCGGCCAGCACCGGCAGCGACAGCAGCAGCAGGAATACGGTGACCAGGATCGACCACACGAACAGCGGCATCTTGTGCAGGGTCATGCCCGGCGCGCGCATGTTGAAGATGGTGGTGATGAAGTTGATGGCGCCGAGGATCGACGAGGCACCGGCCAGATGCAGCGCCAGGATCGCGAAGTCGACGGCAGGGCCGGGATGGCCCGAGGTCGAGAGCGGCGCATACATCGTCCAGCCGGAACCGACGCCGTTATTGCCGGGCGCGCCTTCGACGAAGGTGGAGATGATGAGCAGCGCGAAGGCGGCGGGCAGCAGCCAGAACGAGACGTTGTTCATGCGCGGGAACGCCATGTCCGGCGCGCCGATCATCAGCGGCACCATCCAGTTGCCGAAGCCGCCGATCATCGCCGGCATCACCATGAAGAAGATCATGATCAGGCCGTGCGAGGTGACGAAGACGTTGTAGGTGTGGCTTTCGGTGAAGATCTGGACGCCGGGATACATCAGCTCGATGCGGATCAGGATCGACATGATGCCGCCGATCACGCCGGCCGCGATCGCGAAGATCAAGTACATCGTACCGATGTCCTTGTGGTTCGTCGAATAGACGTAGCGCCGCCATCCGGTTGGATGGGCATGCGCGTGGTCATCGTGCGCGTGAGCGTCGTGAGCCGGTGTTGCCGCGGTCGTCGCCATGTTCAAATCCTGCTATGTCGTCTCTTGGCAGTCTCTTTGCGCAGTATCGGGCGTGTCAGCCCGCAACCTCGCGGTCCCGTCGCCGGCGGTTACTGCGCCGCGGCGTATGAATTCGTCTTGTCGCTGGCGAACTTCTTCTTCGCCGTCTCTAGCCAGGCGGTGAACTCCTGGTCGCTGACCACCCGGACGGCGATCGGCATGAAGGCGTGGTCCTTGCCGCACAGTTCCGAACACTGGCCGTAATACATGCCGACCTTGGTCGCCTTGAACCAGGTCTCGTTGAGCCGGCCCGGCACCGAGTCGATCTTGATGCCAAACGACGGCACCGCGAAAGAATGGATCACGTCGGCGCCGGTGGTCTGGACGCGGACCACCTTGTTGACCGGCACCACCATCTCGTTGTCGACGCCGAGCAGGCGCGGCATCTTGTCGGCGGCCAACAGCGAGTCGAACTCGAACGGACCATTATCCGGGTAGCTGTAGCTCCAGTACCACTGCTTGCCGGTGGCCTTGACGGTCAGGTCGGCCTTGGGAATGTCGAGCTGCAGGAACAGCAGGCGGAACGACGGGACCGCGACG
The DNA here is from genome assembly GCF_007018905.1 of Tardiphaga sp. vice304. Classification (NCBI taxonomy): domain Bacteria; kingdom Pseudomonadati; phylum Pseudomonadota; class Alphaproteobacteria; order Hyphomicrobiales; family Nitrobacteraceae; genus Tardiphaga; species Tardiphaga sp. vice304. The sequence goes on along the minus strand of NZ_CP041402.1, from coordinate 722,794 downwards.
GCGACCAGGATCAGCACCGGGATCAGGGTCCATGCGACCTCGATCATGGTGTTGTGGGTGGTCTTGGAGGGGACCGGGTTGGCCTTGGCGTTGAACTTGACCACCACAAGGACCAGCAGCACCAGCACGAACAGCGTGATGCCGATGATCAGCCAGAGCAGGAAATTATGGAACCAGGTGATGTTCTCCATCACCGGCGTGGCGGCTTCCTGCAGCTTGTATTCCCAGGGCGCGGGCTGCCCCATGATTTTGGCGGACTCTTGCGCTGACGCAGTTCCGGCAGCAGCGAGCCCGGCTCCCAACATCGCGAAACCCAGCAACCGGCGGCCAATCTGGCCCTTCGACATCTTCATGCCGCGCGCGCTCCCATGTAATCGTCTGGCATTCCGGCCTGTTGCCGTGATCTGCCGATCCGTCCGCATCCTGACAAACGGCGAGTGCCGCGTGGCTAGAATGCGTCGAAATCCAGCTTCTCAAACCATAATTCTTGATCCGTCGCAATGCAGTAATGGTCGATGATGGAATGCAATCGACGAGGTTGCGCCACGACGGTAATTCGCGCTTCAAATCGAGCGAAATGCGCCCCCTGCCGCCGGGCCGGCTTGACAGAAGCAACGCCCGATGTACGCACAGGGCAGGCGCGCCCTGCGAGGTTGATTCGGCGCTTCGGGCGCTCGCCGCCCGGCGAAGATGCCTTCAAGGCGCCGTCATTGCCGTATCAGTCGTCGCGACGGACATTTGCCGGATCTAGCGTCAATTCACCTGCAGCCTAGTCGACTGCCGAGCCACCTGCCAAGGGATCGACCCAGATGGGCCATTTGAGATTGCAGCACGGACCGGTCGCGGACCGCAATGACCGCATCGGCGCGGCGCCGCGCCGGCTGGCGCTGGCCGTCGCCGCCCTGCTCGCGCTGGCAGTTCCGGCGGGCACCGCCCACGCCCAGGGCGCGGTGCGCTCGGTGCATGGCGACTGGCAGATCCGCTGCGACACGCCGCCCGGCGCCCAGGCCGAGCAATGCGCGTTGATCCAGAGCGTGGTCGCCGAAGACCGCTCCAATGCCGGCCTCACCGTGATCGTGCTGAAGACCGCCGACCAGAAGAGCAAGCTGATGCGCGTGGTCGCTCCGCTCGGCGTGCTGCTGCCCTCCGGCCTCGGGCTCAAGCTCGACAATCAGGACGTCGGCCGCGCCGGCTTCGTGCGCTGCCTGCCGAACGGCTGCGTCGCCGAGGTGGTGATGGACGACAAGCTGCTCGGGCAGCTGCGTACCGCCAAGACCGCGACCTTCATCATCTTCGAAACCCCCGAAGAAGGCATCGGCTTCCCGCTAAGCCTCAACGGCATCGGCGAAGGCTACGACAAGCTGCCATAGGGGCTGGTCCCGACAGCTAGAGCAGCAACGCCATGAACAGGACGTTCTCGTGGCTGCCATCGACACATACCGCATCCATGTGCATGCCCTCAGTCAAAAAGCCGAACTTCCGGTAGAGGGAGATAGCACCGGCATTGGCTTCGCGGACAGTCAGTTCGATTCGGTGAAGCCCTTTGGCGCGGGCGGCGTCTAATGTTGACCGGATAAGTCGGGTTCCGATGCCCTGCCCTCGAAACGCTGGCAAGAGTCCCATGCCGAGAATTGCGCTGTGGGCATAGATCGGCTTGCTGTTCGGCCTTGCGTCGCACCAGCCAACGACGTGCTCGTCCCCTGCCACGGCAACGAATTGAGGATGGCCATGCTCGATATTGTCGAGCACGAATGCGCGCACGGCTTCGGACGTCGGGCCCTCCAGAAACGACAGGTAACGCTTTTCACGGGCAACGCTGTCCAATGCCCGGGCGAAACCGGAAATGTGGGATGCAGTGATCGGCAGAACCTGAACAGTCATGAAGTTTGCTGCATCGGATGCAATTCTATTTTGGCGTAGCCGCAACGAGCCATCCGAGGCGCGACAGCACGGTCAAAGCCGCAACGGCAACTGTCAACCCGCCTGAAATCCACCAGCCGATATAACTCTTGGTAGGAAGGTGGCTGATGCGCTCCGTCAAGGTGGCCTGACTGACCTTTAAATCGGTCAGGTCTTTTCCCGCCTCCCTGAGGGCGATCTTCATGTCACCGACGTTTTCACGAATGTTCTTTACGTCGGCTTCGAGACTGGCGACCCGAGCTTCGATCATGCCGTCGAATGTGCCTGCTCCGCCATGCGCCTGCAAGGCGGGCCAGGGGGTTTGGGAGCAAGGATCTGATCGGATTCATCGGCCATGCCCAATTTAGCCACACTCCCTTGAGGTTGATAAGTTATTTTTCACAATCTTTCAGGGAGCCGGGCATGAGCTTTCGGCGATTTCAGCCGAACGCAACGCGGTCCCCTCCCCTTCTTCCGCCGCAATGCCTATCTTCAGTGTCACCGCGCCATTGCCCCGGAGCTTCCATGACCAGTCCCGCCACCACTTCCCTGATCGACCGCGCCAATCTCGACCGCGACCAGGTGCGCCAGCAGTTGATCCGGGGCCTCGAGGGCGCCGACGACGGCGAGCTGTTCCTGGAATACAGCCAGAGCGAGGCGCTGGGCTTCGACAATGGCCGGCTCAAGCAGGCGACCTATGATACCGCCCAGGGTTTCGGCCTGCGCGCGGTCAAGGACGATGCGGTTGGCTATGCGCATTCCTCGGACGTCTCGATCCCGGCGCTGATCCGCGCCGCGGATGCCGTGCACGCCGTGCGCGGCGGCTACAGCGGCACATTTGGGGCGGCGCCGGCGCACACCAATGTGCGGCTCTATGGCGACGACAACCCGCTCGATGCCCCGGGCTTCGAGGCCAAGGTCAAGCTGCTGGCCGAGATCGACGCCTATGTCCGCGACAAGGATCCGCGCGTCCGCCAGGTCTCGGTGTCGCTCGGCGCCACCTGGCAGGTGGTCGAGATCCTGCGCCCGGACGGCGAAAGCTACCGCGACATCCGACCATTGGTCCGCGTCAACATTACGGTGGTGGCCGGATCCGGCGACCGCCAGGAAAGCGGCAGCAAGGGCTATGGCGGCCGCGAGGGCTATGCGCGCTTCATCGAGAGCGGCACCTGGCGCACGGCTGCCGACGGCGCAATTCGCGAGGCGCTGGTGAACCTCGAATCGATCCCCGCCCCCGCCGGCGAGATGGACGTGGTGCTCGGGCCGGGCTGGCCCGGCGTGATGCTGCATGAGGCGGTCGGCCACGGCCTCGAAGGCGACTTCAACCGCAAGCAGACCTCGGCCTTCGCCGGCCTGATGGGCCAGCAGGTCGCGGCCAAGGGCGTTACCGTGGTCGATGACGGCACGATTTCGTCGCGCCGCGGCTCGCTGTCGATCGACGACGAGGGCACGCCGACCAACCGCACCACGCTGATCGAGGACGGCATCCTGGTCGGCTACATGCAGGACCGCCAGAACGCGCGGCTGATGGGCATGAAGCCGACCGGCAACGGCCGCCGGCAGGGCTATGCCCATGTGCCGATGCCGCGCATGACCAACACCTACATGCTGGCCGGGCAGCGTGACCCCGCCGAGATTCTCGCTTCGGTAAAGAACGGCATCTATGCCGTGAACTTCGGCGGCGGCCAGGTCGACATCACCTCCGGCAAATACGTGTTCCAGTGCACCGAGGCCTACAAGATCGAGAACGGCAAGATCGGCGCGCCGCTGAAGGGCGCGATGCTGATCGGCAACGGCCCGACCGACCTCCACCGGATCAGCATGATCGGCAACGATCTGGCGCTCGATGACGGCATCGGGACCTGCGGCAAGCACGGCCAGGGCGTGCCGGTCGGCGTCGGCCAGCCCACGCTGCGCATGGACAAGATCACGGTGGGAGGCACCGGTTAGTGACCGACGCCAGCACCCCGTCGACCTTTGCGTCGAATGCCAAGCGCTGGTCCGGGCAACTGGCCCAGCTCGCTTCCATCGTGATGCTGGTGTTTCTCGCCAAGGGCGCACTGGCCGAGCCGTTTTACGTGCCGTCGGCATCGATGGAGCCGACGCTCTTGATCGGCGACGCGCTCTTGGCGTCGAAGTTCCCCTACGGCTACTCGACGGCATCGCTGCCGATCCATGTCTCGCTGCCCGAGACCGGCCGCGTGCTGGCATCGACGCCGAAGCGCGGCGACGTCGTGGTGTTTCGCTGGCCCGGCGACCGCTCGCAGGTCTGGGTCAAGCGCGTCATCGGCCTGCCGGGCGACCGCATCCAGGTGCAATCGGGCATGGTGTATATCAACGGCCTGGCGACGCAGGTGAAGCCCGACGGCATCGGCGCCGCGGAAGATGACAATGGCGGCTCGGAGCCCGCGCGGCGCTATGTCGAGACGCTGCCCGACGGCGTGTCGCATCCGATCTTCAAGCTCTACGACCATGGCCGGCTCGACAATACCGAGGAAGTTTTGGTGCCGCCCGACCATCTGTTCGTGATGGGCGACAACCGCGACAACTCCGCCGACAGCCGTGTCCCGGTGCGCTCCGGCGGCGTCGGGCTGCTGCCGATGGACAACCTGGTCGGCCGCGTCGATGCCATCGTGGGATCCTGGGACCTCGGGGTCCGCAACCAGCCGGTCAGCACCTGGCTGTCGGGTTTTCGCATGGCGCGGTTTTTTACCAAGGTGAATTGAGAACAGCTGGATCGAGAAGCGAAAGCCTCTCAGCCGTCATTGCGAGGAGCCCTTGCGACGAAGCAATCCAGTTCTTTCGTGTATGAGGCCTCTAGATTGCCGCGTCGCTTCGCTCCTCGCAATGACGACTGAAGCTACGGCGCCTCCTTAGCTGCCAGCCTTAATTGCAGCAGCCGTGCCGAGCGGGAGTTCTTCGACCAGCGACGACGACACCGCGGGGACCTGCTCGCCGTTCGAGGCGCGGGTGACCGCAAGACGGGTTCTGGTGAACACGGCTTCGGCGCCGGTCTTCGCCGTGTCAGGCGTATCGAGATTCTTCAGGAGTTCGGTGACCAGGAGGCTGGTCGGGCCATCGGCATCGTCGGCGACCTTGCCGGGCGTCGCCGATGACAGGACCAGCGCATTCCCGTTCGCAGCGATCGGGGCCAGGCCGTGCGAATAGAAGCGGAAACGGCGCTCATAGGGGTTGCGGCGCGAGGCGTCGATCACGGCAAGGCGGACCTTTGCGCCGCGCTCCTGAATGGCAGCGAGCACGCCCTCGACGCTGGTTCCTTCGCGGCGGACATCGGCTTCCCGCCAGATCGCGGCGTCGATCGGCAGCAGGTAGCTCTGGCGGCCAGCCTGGATACCAAAGCCGCCGAAATACAGCATCACCACCGAGTCCGACGTGATCTTCGCCTTCAACCGATCGACCGCGCGGACCATATCGTCTTTGGTGGCGTCCTCGACGACATCGACCTCGAAGCCGTCGCGACGCAGCGCGCTGGTCAGCGCGCGGGCATCGTTGATCGGTTGGGCGAGCGGCGTGGCGGCGTCCGGATAATGGCCATTGCCGATCACCAGCGCGAGCCGGGCGTGCTTGCCGACCGCCGCCTGTTCGAGCGTGGCGTTGGCGGCCTCGGGCGAGCGAGCGTTCAGCGCGGCATGGGCGGCCAGCGCCAGCGACACCAGGCCGAAAAAGGCCGCGGCGAAGGTCATCGAGCGGCGCGACACATGCATCTGCAGAACGTTCATGACATCATTCCCGGTCATCGCTCGCGCCCGCATGGGGCGCGCCGCCGTCGATTAAGGTTTGAAGGGTGAGAGGCTTTTGGACAACCATTACGATTAATTTGCGGCACCGCAGCGAAAGGTTACGAGTTACCCCGGTCGCGACAAGTCGGTAACGGCCACAATTTAAGACGGTGTTACGGGCACAGTACAGGCCTGCTCCCGGTTCCACTTTCGGAACAAAAGCAGTCCGGCTGTCGCGGTCGCGCAAGTTTCCTCATCGCGGGAAGTTGAAAGCGGTGCGCTGGCGCCTTCAATTGAAACCGCTCACAGTCCCTATAGCCATTCCTTCTGCGACGACGGGGCCCGCTTCATGTTGCCAAACTTCCGTGTCGTCCTGCTGATGCTGTGCTGGCCGGCGCTGGTGCAGGCCGCCGATGTGACCGGCGTGCCGAAGATCCGCGACGGCGATCAGGTCGCGTTCGGCGCCACAAGGATCCGGCTCGCCGGCATCGACGCGCCATCCAACGACCAGCTTTGCCTCAGCCCGTCGGGCGAGCGATGGACCTGCGGCGCCGCGGCGCATGAGGCGCTGGCGACCTTCGCCGGCGACAAGTCCTGGACCTGTCGCGTACAGCGCACCGACCGCTTCGGCCGCTCGGTCGCCAATTGCGAAATCGATGGCGTGGACGTCTCGCAATGGATGGTGAAGAACGGCTGGGCGTTGTCCTACGTGAAATACTCACAGGCCTATAGCGCCGACGAACAGGCCGCGCGCGAGGCCCGGGCGGGGATCTGGGCCGGCGCCTTTATCGCGCCGTGGGACTGGCGGGTGCGCAACAAGAAGACCGCCATCCTCGGCGCCACCAAGCCGCCGGACAACGCGCTGGCGATCCTGCTCGCCTCGGCCTCCGGCGCCAAGGCGCCATCGCCGAATTGCACCATCAAAGGCAACGTCAACCGCGCCGGCGTCTGCATCTATCATACGCCGGCAAGCCGCTGGTACGCCAAGATCAGCATGAAGGTCAGCAAGGGCACGCGCTGGTTCTGCTCGAAGGAGGAGGCTGAAGCCGCCGGATGTCGCGAGACCCGGCGATAAAGCCGCCCCGCCGCGGGCGGGTGCATCGCGGCTTGCGGCTGACGTTGCTGCTGTTGGGTATCTACGGCGTCACCGCCTATCTCGTGCTGCCGACCTTCTGGACGCATCACGACCGGCAGGCCCGGCTGGCCGGCCTGCCGATGACGACCATGACGCCGCAGGGCATTGCCGGCGACCCGATCAATGTCGGGCTGATCGGCGACCGCGCCGAGGTGCTGTGTGCGATGCAGGCCGCCGGCTGGTATCCCGCCGACGCGGTGACGTGGCGGTCTTCGCTGGAGATCGCCGGCAGCGTGCTGCTCGACCGGCCGTATCGCGATGCGCCGGTCAGCCCGCTGGTCTATCTCGGCCGCCGCGAGGATCTGGCGTTCGAGAAGCCGGTCGGCCACAGCGCCGACCATCGCCACCATGCCCGGTTCTGGAAGGTGCTGGACAAGGGCGAGGAAGACCGCCCGGTCTGGCTCGGCGACGCCACCTTCGACCGCAGCGTCGGCATCAGCGACTACACCGGCGCCATCACCCATCACATCGCGCCCGACATCGACGCCGAGCGCGCCGTGATGTCCGATGACCTCCGGGCTGCCGGGATGGTCGAGGCGAAATACCAGGTCACCGGCATCGGCCCGACGGTGGCCGGCCGCAATGGCGGCGGCGACCTTTATTTTACCGACGGCGAAGTGTGGATTTTCCGCCTCGTCGTCGCCTGCCGGAAGCGCGACGATCCCGCGGTCACCATCCCCTCGCCGCCGGCGACCGAGATCAAGGACCAGATCTTTGCGGCGATCGCGGCGGCTCTGAAGAAGTGACAAGCTTTGATTCCGTCGGGCTCCCATGTCACAAGGCAACTAGCTGCCAGCAAGGGAATTCATAATGGTCGTTCGCGCAGGGCGTGAGTTTCTCGCCATCCCCGGCCCCACCACGATGCCCGACGAGGTGCTGCGCGCGATGCATCGCCCGGCACTCGACATCTATTCCGACACCATGGTGGAATTGACCGACAGCCTGCTGCGCGATCTGAGCCGCCTGTTCGGCACCACGGCGCAATCCTACATCTACATCGCCAACGGCCACGGCGCCTGGGAGGCGACGCTCAGCAATGTGCTGTCGCGCGGCGACAAGATCCTGGTGCTGGAGAGCGGCCGCTTCGCGATCGGCTGGGGCCAGGCTGCGCGCGCGATGGGCGTCGATGTCGAGGGCCTGAAGGGCGACTGGCGTCGCGCGATCCGCCCGGACGAAGTCGCGGCACGGCTGCGCGCCGACACTACGCACGAGATCAAGGCGGTGCTAGCGGTGCAGGTGGATACGGCGTCGGGCGCCTGGAACGACATCGAGGCGATCGGCCGCGCCATCAAGGCTGCCGGCCATCCGGCATTGTTCATGGTCGATGCGGTGGCGTCACTCGCCTGCATGCCGTTCGAGATGGACAAATGGGGCATCGACGTCGCGATGTCCGGCTCGCAGAAGGGCCTGATGGCGCCGCCCGGCCTTGGCTTCGTGGCGGCCTCCGACCGCGCCCGCAAGGTGCATGAGACCGCCGGGCTGCGCACGCCGTACTGGGACTGGACCGCGCGCGGCGGGCCGGAGCACTACAACAAATATTCCGGCACGGCGCCGATCCACCTGTTGTTCGCGCAGCGCCAGGCGATCGACATGCTGCTCGACGAGACGCTGCCGAACGTTTTCCGTCGGCACAGCCTGCTGGCCGAAGCGGTGCGCCGCGCGGTAACGGTATGGTCGCAGGACGGCGTGCTCGGCTTCAACATCGCAGCCCCCGCGGAACGCTCCAACACCGTGACGACGGTGACGATGACCGACCCCGCGCCGCTGCTGGCCTATTGCAAGAACAAATGCGGCGTGATCCTCGGCGTCGGCATCGGCGATCTCTCCGGCAAGGCGTTCCGCATCGCCCATATGGGCCACATCAGCGCGCCAATGATTTTGGGCACGCTCGGCGTGATCGAAATGGGGTTGCAGGCGCTCGGCATTCCACACGGCCGCGGTGGCACGACGGCCGCGATCAACTATCTCGGCGACAGTGTGAAGGCGTAACGTCGCTCCGTTCACTCGGCTGTCGTCCCCGCGAACGCGGGGATGACACGAGAAGTTATGCCGTTTCGCTTCTGCGCGTTTCCGGCATGATGCTCCAGATCATCGCCAGCCCCAGCGCGGCGACGCAGGCGAGTCCCAGAAATGCCGTCGGTGCGCCGAAGCGGTCTGCGACGAAGCCGGCAAGAATGGTCGATACCGAGGCACCGATACCGCTGGCGGTGCCGATGATGCCCAGCGCCAGCGAATATCGGCCGCTGCCGAAGGCGAGATCGGCGACGATCAGAGGAATCATCACGCTGAACACCGCGGCGGTGACGCCATCGAACAACTGCACCGCCACCAGCAAATAGGGATCGGTCACGGTCGCGAACAGCACGCCGCGAATGGTCAGCGCGGCAAAGCCGAGCAGCAGGAACGGCCGACGGCCCCATTGCTGCGCCTTGCGGCCGACCGTCGGCGAGGTCAGGGCGACGATCGCCTGAGGCACCACGATGCAGAACGCGATCAGCACCGGCGCCCAGTCGGCCGAGCGCGTGGTGACGACGCCGGCCATCAGCGGCAGCATCGCGGCGTTGGCGAGTTGCAGCAGCAGCACCGCACCGGCGAAGATCAACAGCGGTCGCTGCCGGATCAGGTCGCGAAACCGCACCGGACTGTAGTCCGCCGTCTTGAGGGCAGCGCCATGCGCCTGCGCCGCATCGATGTCTCGGGCGCGGATTCGCGACAGCGCATACAATGTCGGCAGCGCCAGCAGGAAAGTGACGACAAACACCGAACGGCTGGAGAGATAATAGCCGCAGGTGCCCATCACCGCGGCGGCGACGCCGTTGCCCAGGGATGCGAAGCGCGCGTTGCGGCCGAGCCGTTCGCCGATCCGCAAGGGACCTACGAGGCCGAGGCTGACGGCGGCGATCGCCGGGCCCAGCACGCAGCTCGCCATCGCATGCAGCGTGGCGGCGGTGACGACGATCGGAAATACCGGAAAGGCGGCGTAGCCGAGCGCACAGAAACAGATCGTGAGCACCGCGGCACCGGCCACCAGCCTGGTCGAGCGCGCGGCATCGACGATGGCGCCGCCTGGCATCTGGCCGAGCAGCCCGACGATGCCGCCGATCGACAATACGAAGCCGATCTCGACCTGGGTCCATTTCTGCGTCGTCAGATACACCGCGATGAACGGGCCGAAGCCGGTCTGCACGTCGGCGAGAAAGAGGATGAACCAGTCGAGCCCGCGCAGGCTCTGCCGCGACGGCTCCGGCTTGCCGGGCTCGCCGCCGTCGTGCTCCGGCGCGATGCCGGGCGCGCAGGCAACCTGCCGCACCTCGTCGCCATCGGCGCGTGGCCGATCTGGGGCATAGATGGTCGCGGGCGCCACCTATCTGTCCTGCGCAGCGGGCGGCGGCGGGAAACGCAGCGGATACAGCGCACCTGAAGCGCCGAGCGCCACGATCGGCGCATCGTCCTTGTATTCCGGCGCGGCGCGGACCTGTTCACGACTCAGGTCGAGCGTAATGCTTTCGCTCTTGTTGGCGACGTTCCAGAAATGCAGCGCCGCCCAGTCGACCACGATCTTCCGGCTCCCGACGCCGAGAAATCCGCCGAAATCGATCACCGCCGCGCGCACGACGCCCGCGCGGTCGACGATCACGTCGGCGATGCGGCCCATGTTCTCGTTGGCGGGGCTGCGTACGTCGCGGCCAAGAATGCCGCGCGCATCGAAGGCGTCGATCACCGTGACAGACGGCGGCTTGGTGACCGCCACCGGCGGCGTTGCAGCCGGCTTTGGTGCTTCGACGGCGGGAGCAGCCGGGGCCGGCGTCGCCGCGGGCGCCGGGTCGTCAGCGGCCCAGCTTGGGCTCACCGAGAGTAGCGCGCAGCTAACTGCCGCGATAAGTCTCACTTGAACTAAATTCATTCCGCCTCTTTCATTCTTGTTCGTCACCGAACTCTCCGCCTGTCGTCCCCGCGGAAGCGGGGACCCATAGCCACCGTCAAAGCGGATCAGCCACTATCATTCGCCTCGCGCGTCGATACGGCGACAGCGTGTATGGGTCCCTGCGTTCGCAGGGACGACACGAGAGAGCTTTTGTCCCACGACCATTTCGGTCACCGATCAATGCGTCAGTACGATCGAAACCTGGATCCTGCCGCGGGTGCGCAGCACTTCCAGCGAGACGTCGTCGTTATGCCGGCGCAGCCGCAGATCGACGGTGGAGTTGCCGAGCCGCAGGTCTCGCAAAATGACTTCGTTGAGAAACGCCGGCAGCCGCGGATTGCGGAAACGGATTTCGCCACGCGCGGCGTCGAACTCGATTCCCAGCGCTGCCTCGAGCAGCGTGAACGGCGTGGCGCTCGCCCAGGCCTGCGGCGCGCAGGCGACCGGATACAGCGTCGGCCCGCGACGCTTCTCGCGCTGGAAGCCGCAGAACAATTCCGGCAGCCGGCGCAGGTCCATATAGGTCGCGGTATCAAACAGGCCCTTGAACACCGCCTCCACCGAATGCTTGAGGCCGTAGCGCGCCAGGCCCAGCGTGATCAGCGCGTTGTCGTGCGGCCAGATCGAACCGTCATGATACGACATCGGATTGTAGCGCGCCTCGCCGCGCGCCACGGTGCGGATGCCCCAGCCCGTGAAGAAATGCGGGCGCATCAGGTCGGCGGCGACCAGCCGCGCGCGGTCCTCCCGCGCGATGCCGGTGAACAGCACCTGCCCGGCATTGGAGGTGCGGACCTCGCACGGCATCTTTGCGCCGTCGAGCGCGATCGCATAGGTGCCGAGTTCCTCGCACCAGAACGCCTCTTCGAAATTTTTCCGCAGCGTCTCGGCCTGGGTTTCCAGTTCGCTGGCGCGGTCCGGCAGGTTCATGCGCAGCGCGAGCCTGGCTGCCAGCTGCTTGGCAGCGAACACATATCCCTGCACCTCGACGAGCGCGACGCTGCCTTCGGCGAGCTTGCCGTCGGCGTGGAAGATGGCGTCGTAGGAATCCTTCCAGCCCTGGTTCTGCAGGCCCTCGTCGGTGGCGCGCTGGTATTCGACAAAGCCGTCGCCATCGGGATCGCCGGGACCGTCGATCCATGCCAGTCCGGCCTCGATCGCCGGCCATAGCTCGCGCAGCGTTTCGTCATCGCCGGTGCGCTCGACATAGAGGCCGGCCAGCAGCACGAACAGCGGCGTGGAATCGACGCTGCCGTAATATTGCGCGAACGGTACTTCGCGCAAAGCAGCCATCTCGCCGCCGCGCATTTCGTGCAGTATCTTGCCGGGCTCGGCATCCGACAAAGGATCTACGCGCTTCGCCTGGAAGGCCGCTAGCCGCTTCAGCACGCCGCGCGCAATCCGCGGATCGACCCACAGCATCTGCATTGCCGTGATCAGGCCGTCGCGACCGAACGTCGTCGAGTACCAGGGGATGCCGGCGTAGGGATACCGGCCCTGCGGCGTCTCCGTCATCAGCATGTTGAGGTCGGCCATCGCCTGGCACAGCACCTCGTTAAAGATGTTGTTCGAGGTCTCGATCGACAGCGCGCCCTTGGAAAAGTTGCGCATCTCGCGGCGATGCGCCAGCAGCGAACGGAAGAACGGCGCCGGCTTGACGCCGACCTGTGCGTTGCACGAGGCGGCGACGAACAGCGACGTAACCTGCTGCGGCTCGAGGTCGAAATGATAGGTCGCGGTGTTGGGGCCGAGCCGCGTCGGCTTCGGGTCGAAATGCACCGCGGTCGAGCGGCTGACATCGTCAAGCCCGGTATATTCCAGCGCGACCTCGGTCGGGCCGACCACCCGGCTGGTGGCTGTGCCGCGCCGCGTGCGCCTGGAGCCGCGAACCTCGAATAGGTCGGCAAAGTCATTGTCGAACGACAGCGTGAGGTCGAAGCTGGCGGCCGCTTCGCCGTGGTTCTGCAGCCCGATGCGCTGATAGGCGGTGCCGTGCCACAGAAAGAAGGTGCGCACGATGTGCAGCATGTCCTTCGCCAGCACCAGCTGGCCGTTGCGATAGATATCGGGATTGGTCAGGTCGACGGTGAGCGATGAATTGTCGTCACGCAGGTTGGAGCCGAGCAACAGCGGCTGCACGTCGTCGAGCGCCAGTTCGAGCCGCGCCAGATAGCGGGTGTCGGCGTTGAACAGCCCGTCGGGGCCGCCGGCGGAAGCGCCGATATCGCCGTGGCTGTCCAGCACGACGAAGGTGTCATCATGCTTCAGCGCGCGACGCGGCCGCGACGCCGGCCCAGTCATCGGAATGTAGAAAGGCGACTCAACGATCTGACCGGCAGTGTGGAGCGGGGCGATCTTGGCAGCGGCTTCGATGGGCATGAGGGACCTCGACCGGTTGTTGGTGCGCGGAGGATTCTCCGCAGGGCGACTCAGCGCAGAATGCTAAAACGGTCAGGCCGCGTGTTGCGCGAGCCGGTTCATTTCCTGAGTCACGAGTTCGCGATACGGCCCGCTGCCTTGCATCAGGCTGCCCGGTTTGCCGTCCTCGATGATCTTGCCGCCCTGCAGCATGACGACGCGGTCAAAATTGCGCAGCGTAGCCAGACGATGTGCGATCGCAATCACGGTGCGGCCGCGCATCAGGCGCTGCAGCGCCTCGCGGATCGCTTCCTCGGATTCGCTGTCGAGCGCGGCGGTCGCCTCGTCCAGTAACAGGATCGGCGCGTCCTTGAGGAACGCGCGGGCGATCGCGATGCGTTGCCGCTGGCCCCCCGACAGTTTGACGCCGCGGTCGCCGACCTGGGTGTGCAGCCCCTCGGGCAGCGTCTCGACGAAGTCGCATCGCGCGGCAATCGCGGCGCGCATCACTTCCTCGTCGGTGGCGCCGGGGCGGCCGTAGCGAATGTTTTCCATGATCGAGCGATGGAACAGCGAGATATCCTGGGGAACCACGGAGATCGCCTGGCGCAGGCTGTGCTGAGTTACCCGCGAAATGTCCTGTCCGTCGATGGTGATGCTGCCGCTCTGTACGTCGTAGAAGCGCTGCAACAGCACGAACAGGCTCGACTTGCCGCCACCGGACTGACCGACCAGACCGACGCGCTGGCCGGCGTGCAGGCGCAGGGTGAACTTGTCGAACACCGGCAGGCCGCCTGGATAGGTAAAAAAGATGTCGTTGAAGGCGATCGCCGCGCCGGATTTGACCAGGTTCTCAGCTTCCGGATGGTCGCTCAGTTCATGCGGCACCAATAAGGTGGCGAGCGCTTCGGAGAGACGTGCGACATGTTGGGTGACGTCGACCAGAGCGACCGCGAGATCGCGTGTCGCGTGCAGGATCGAGAGACCCAGCGTGCAGATGAGAACGACGTCGCCGGTCGAGGCGCCGCCACGCTGCCACAACAGGATCGCCCAGCCGAGCAGGCCGATGGTCAACACCACGGTAATCGCTGCGTGGGTCAGGCGCAGCTTTTCCAGATAGCGCAGGCTGCGGCCGCGGGCGTTCAGTTCCTTGTCGACGGTGGCGTCGAAGCGGGCGTGCTCGAAACCCAGCCCGCAGAAGGCGCGGACCAGCGGCATGTTGTTGATGACATCGACCATCTCGCCGTCGACCGCAGCGGCCTTGTCGGCGAAGTCGTCATGCAACGCCTTGCCGCCCGCGGCCATCTTGAACATCATCACCACGACGCCGCCAGCGACCACCGCAAGGCCCAGCGCCATCGGCAGGCTGACCGTGCCGATCAGCGCAATCGCCGCAATTGTGGCGACGCATGGCGGCATCACATTCCACACGAACATGTTTTCAACGGTGAACACCGCGTTCGATGTGGCGGTAATGCGGCTGGTCAGCATGCCCGGCAGTTTTTCGGTGAAATAGCTCGGCGCATGCCCGGTGAGGTGGCGAAAAATATCGCGGCGAAGATCGCCGGTCACGCCGACAAAGGTGAAGCTCGCCGTCCAACTCGCCACCCGCCACAAGAACATATCCGCGGAAATCAGCGTCACCAGTAAAATAAAGGCAAGCCAGACGCCGTTGCCGGACGAATTCGGCCCCGCCGACAGCCCGTCGACCAGAAATTTGATTCCGTATTGAGTTCCCACCGAACAGGCGACGGCTGCAAGCACCGAAAGCAGGATGATGAGATGCGATGCAGAGCGTCGCTGGATGTAGCGCATCACAAAAGCAAACGGCCGCTGCGCGTAGCCGGAAAGACTATCCATCGTGCTGTTCGAACCTGTTGGAGGAGAACCGGAATCTAGCGGCGACGCGGGTACGCTCGCCGGTGTCAACAACGCCATTCGCAAAATTCCATGCTCTCGCCATCACTGCGCAACAATTTGGCAGCATCGTCAGTGTCGGGAAGTTGAACGGACGAAATGGCATCAGCAAGACCACAGTGTGGACGAAGTGCGCATGTCAGTCAGGAACTTCGCATATGCGAGAACGTTCCCGATCAGGCAATGCCGGTGCCGGAGACGAGCTCTCATCATCAACCCGATCACAGGAGAAGTTTAGATGCGCATCGCGCAGGTTGCTCCGCTTACCGAAGCCGTTCCCCCGAAACTCTATGGCGGCACCGAACGGGTCGTGCACTGGTTGACTGAAGAGCTGGTAGCTCTCGGAAATGACGTAACCCTCTTTGCCAGCGGCGATTCAGTGACATCCGCAAAACTCGACGCCGGCTGGCCGAAAGCGCTGCGGCTCGACGGATCGGTTCGCGATCCCAACGCGCTGCACATGGAGATGCTGGAGCGTGTGCGCCAGAAGTGTGACGACGAGGAATTCGATTTCCTCCACTTTCATCTCGACTACTATCCGTTCTCACTGTTCGCGCGCCAGCCGACGCCGTTTCTCACCACGCTGCACGGCCGGCTTGATCTGCCGGAACACCAACCGGTGTTCACCACCTTCAACAAGGCGCCGGTGGTGTCGATCTCGAATGCGCAGCGCCGTCCGGTGCCGCAGGCGAACTTCGTGCGCACGATCTATCACGGCATTCCGGAAAACCTGCTGACGCCGCAGGACATTGTGCCGAGCTATCTGGCGGTGCTTGGCCGCATCGCGCCCGAGAAGGGCGTCGACCGCGCCATCAAGATCGCGATCCGCGCCGGCATTCCCTTGAAGATCGCCGCCAAGATCGACCGCGCCGACCAGGAGTACTATGAGGCCGTGGTGCGTCCGCTGATGGATCATCCGCTGATCGAATACATCGGCGAGATCGGCGACCACGAGAAGCCGCAGTTCCTGTCAGGTGCGATCGGCCTGCTGCTGCCGATCGACTGGCCGGAGCCGTTCGGCTTGGTGATGATCGAATCGATGGCCTGCGGCACGCCGGTGATCGCATATAACCGCGGCTCGGTGCCGGAGATCATCGACCAGGGGCTGACCGGTTTCATCGTCGAGGACGAGACCAGCGCAGTGGCGGCGGTTGGGCGTCTGCAGGGCGTGGACCGCACGGCGATACGCAAGCAGTTCGAAACGCGCTTCACCGCGCGACGAATGGCGCTGGACTACATGGCCTGCTACCGCGACCTGACGGATACCGGCGTGCCGAAGATCAGGCTGGTGCAGAGCGCGGAATAACGCGGGCGATTGATAGCAGCACACAAGGGGCGGCCGGAGGGTCGCCCTTTTTGTTGTGTTGTATTCCCAGCATCGTCCTTCAAGTCACAAACACCGTCAGCAGTGTCCCCTCCCCTTGCGGGGGAGGGTCAGGTAGAGGGGAGCCGCAATCGACGTCGCTTGTGGCGCCCCCCGCTCCCGTCCGCGCTTTCGCGCGGCCACCCTCCCCCACGAGGAGGGAGGGGACGATGGAGCCGAGGTGTCGGCAATTCAGGCAAGCTGCGTACAACGAAAGCCGCCGGGCCGAACCTGTACAGCCAGCCGAACATTTGCGAAAAATGACGATCGCGGGCGCATTTCGTCCCGCCGCATCTTCTCAAAAGGCTCGCATGTCCCGTGTTGCCCGCTTCGAACTGATCCTGCTCTTGATGGCCGTGATCGTCGCGCTCGATATTGTCGCGCGTCGGCTGAAGCTGCCGCCGGCGGCGGCGCTGATCCTCGGCGGCGTCTGTTTCGCACTGATTCCCGGCGCGCCGGATGTCGAGATCGATCCCGACCTGGTGCTGGTGCTGTTCCTGCCGCCGCTGTTGATGTCGAGCGCGTGGTTTACCTCATGGCGGGATTTTCGCGCCGATATCCGCATCATCCTGCAGCTTGCGGTCGGCGCGGTGTTCTTCACCACGCTGGTGGTCGGCGCCGTCACGCATTGGGTGATGCCGTCGCTGCCATGGGCGGTGTGTTTCGCGCTCGGTGCCATCGTCTCGCCGCCGGATGCGGTGGCCGCCAAGGCGGTGCTGTCCTCGGTGCCGCTGCCGCGACGGGTGGTCGTGCTGCTGGAGGGTGAGAGCCTGGTCAACGACGCTTCCGGCCTTGTGCTATTCCGCTTCGCCGTGGCCGCCGCATTGACCGGCAGCTTCTCGATCGGTGAGGCGTCGCTGTCCTTTGCCTGGCTCGGCATCGGCGGCATTGCCATGGGCGTCGCTTTCGCCGTCGTGTCGATCTTCGTCATGAAGCGCATCCGCGACAGCGACCTGATCATCGTCTGGACCTTCCTCAATGCCTGGATGTCGTACATCGCGGCCGAAAAGCTCGGCGTGTCCGGCGTGCTCTCGACCGTCGCCTGCGGCATCATTCTGGGCTGGAAGCAGCATGAAGTGATCAACGCCGCGACGCGGACCCGCGCTTTGGCGGTGTGGGGCGTCGTGGTGTTCGCGCTAGAGTCGCTGGTGTTCATTCTGATCGGGCTGTCGCTGCGCGGCATCCTGTCCCGGCTGGGCAATACAGACGCGCTGCTTGGTCTGTTGCCCGCCACGGCGGCGATTGTCGGCACGGTGATCCTGGCGCGTTTCGTCTGGATCTATCTGGGGACCTATCTGCCGCGGCTGCTGCTGCCGTCGCTCCGCGCGCGCGACCCCTATCCGCCGCTGGCGGTGCCATTCATCATGGGGTGGGCCGGCATGCGCGGCGTGGTCAGCCTGGCCATCGCGCTGTCGCTGCCGGAAGGATTCCCCGGTCGGGATTTTATTCTCGCCGTCACCTTCGCGGTGATCCTGGTCACCGTGCTGCTGCAAGGCACCACGCTGGCGCCACTGGCGAGGCTGCTGGTGAAGGAGGACTTCACGCTGGCGCATGGGCCGCAACTGACCGAAGCGCAGGCTCGCGCGCGCGTCGCTGCGGCGCAACTCGCTGCCCTCGAAAAAGAGTCGCTGAAGCCGGACGGCACCCATCGCCACCCACGGCTGATCGAGCAGTACAATTATCGGGTCAACGCCGCGAAGCGCTTTTCAGAAGAGAGCGAAACGCTGGCGCCGCATCGCACCGACCATTACAACGCGGTGCTGGCGGCCAACGCCGCCGGCCGCACCGAACTGCTGCGGATGCACCGCAGCGGCGAAATCCACGATTCAGTGCTGCACGAGATCGAGCGGGGGCTCGACCTCGAAGAGGTCAATGTGCGGCGGTTTGTGTAGTTACGGCCGATCCGCCGGATGCGCAGGGGTCGGGGTGGCCGGCTCATCATCCGCCAGAGCGCGCCACGCGGCGCCGTCGAGATCGTCATATTGCCCTGATTTCAACGACCACAAGAAGCCGCCGAGCCCAACTAGGCCAAGCGCGAGCGCCAGCGGCACGAGGATGACCAGTACTTCCATCAGACGCTCTCCTTTGCCACGCGGCGTGCGCGCACCGCATTGAGCATCACCAGGATCGACGACCCCGACATCGCGATTGCGGCGATCAGCGGCGTCACCAGTCCGGCGATCGCGATCGGCACCGCCAGCGCGTTGTAGATCACCGCCAGCCACAAATTCTGCCGCATGATGCCAAGCGCCTTGCGCGAATAGTCGATCGCGGCCACTACCGGCGCCAGCGGCTTGCCGAGAAAGACGAGATCGGCGGTGGCCTGGCTGAGATGCGCGGCCGAGATCGGCGACATCGAGACATGCGCCGCGGCCAGCGCCGGCGCGTCGTTGAGGCCGTCGCCGACCATCATCACCTTGACGCCCTGCGCCTTCAATTCGCTGATGCGCGCGATCTTTTCGGCCGGCGTGACGCCGGCGCGCCATTCCACGATTCCGAGGCTTTCTGCCGCGGCTTCCACTGCAGGTTCGCGGTCGCCCGACAGGATTTCCACTTTGATGCCGCGGCGGTGCAGCGCCGCCACCGTCGCCTGCGCATCGGGGCGAAGCTGCTGGCGGACCGCAAAGACGTAGCGGGTGTCGCCATGGCGGAACGCTACCGCGGACATTTCCGGATCGTTGCTGAGAATGGCATTGGCCATGTCGTCGGCGTCGCAGAACGACGGCCGGCCGAGCCGGACCTCGACGCCATCGACGACGCCGTGAACGCCCTGGCCCGGCTGTTCGACGATGCCCGTGAGCGGCAATCTGGCGCCGGACGCGCGCGCGACCGCGGCCGCCACCGGATGATGGCTGGCCAGCGCCAGCCGGCCGGCGAGCTCCAGCATCTCCGGCGGGATCTGCGCGCCGTTGGTGAGGTCGAGATCCGGCATCGTCAGCGTGCCGGTCTTGTCGAACACGACGTGATCGACCGCCGCGGTGCGCTCGATGGCGTCGCCGGAATTGAGCAGCACGCCGGCCCGGAACATGGCGCCGGCCGCTACGGTCTGCACGGTCGGGATGGCGAGGCCGAGGGCACAGGGGCAGGTGATGATCAGCACCGCGACGGCCGTGACGATCGAATCATGCCAGCTCGCCCCCGCCAGCACCCAGCCGAACATCGTCAGCAACGCCGCCGCATGCACCACCGGCGCATAGAGGCGCGAGGCGCGGTCCGCCAGCATCACGTAGCGCGAGCGCGCCTGCAGCGCGTGGTCGAGCAACCGGGTGATCTCGGCCAGCAGCGTGCCTTCGGTCGCCGCCGAGACCCGGATCCGCAGCGTACCGGAAATGTTCATGGTGCCCGCATAGACCGCAGTGCCGCGCTCGGCCGGGGCATACAAGGTCTCGCCGGTGATCAGGCTCTGGTCGATCTCGGAATGACCCTCGATCACCGTGCCATCGACCGCGCAACGCTCGCCGGGGCGCAGCAGCACGATATCGCCGACACTGAGTGCGGCCACCGGCACGTCGCTGATCTCCTGGTCGGAGATGAATTTGGTCGCGGTCTCGGCCTTCAGCGCCGCCAGATTGCCGGCCACCGCGCGGGTACGGCGGCGCATGTTCTGGTCGAGGTAGCGGCCGAACAAGAGGAAGGTCAGCAGCATGATCGCCGCATCGAAATAAGCGTGCTCGGCGTGGTGGATGGTCTCTACCACCGACATCGTCAGCGCGGTGATGACACCGATCGAGATCGGCACGTCCATATTGGTGGTGCGGGCGCGCAGCGCGCGCCAGGCCGAGATGAAAAAGGGTTGTCCGGCATACGCCGCCGCCGGCAACGCGACGATGGCCGACAGCCAGTGGAAGAAGTCGCGCTGCTCCGGCATCATGTCGCCGGCACTGCCCGACCACACCGGTACCGACAGCATCATGACATTCATGGTGGCGAAGGCGGCGACGCCGAGGCAGCGCATCAGGAATTTCGACTGCTCGGTCTCGACCGCTTCGGCGCGTACCGTCTCGAACGGATAGGCCTTATAGCCCAACTCGGCGAGGCGATCGATGAAGCGGCCGGGATCCAGCGCTCCGCGCTTCCACTCCAGCGCGATGCGCTTGTCGGTGAGGTTGACGCGCGCCAGCGTCACATGGGGGATCGCCGACAGGCCGCGCTCGATCTTCGCCATGCAGCCGGCGCAACTGACGCCCTCGACCGCAAGGTCGATATGCGACAGGCCGGGCTCAAGGTCCCGGATGTAATGCGAGAAGTCGCGCGTGGCTTGCATGGGCCGTCCCTAGTTCAGCACGATGCGGTTCTTGGACAAAAACAGGCGCTTGCCGGCGACGTCGCCTTCCAGCACCAGATCCCACAATCCGGGCGCCAGCGCCGCCACTTCGCCGCGATACGCCGCAGTGCCGGAGGTGGCGAGTTCGACGGCGCGGTCGGCACGCCGATCCGCCGGGCGCTCCAGCCGGCTCGAGAAATTCAGTCCCTGGATCGGCGCGCCATGGCGGTCGCGGGCCTCGACGCGGACCTCGGCTCGGCCATCGGCGCCGCGCGCAACATGGGCATTGACCTTCCAAGCCCGCGAGGCCTGCTCGTGCGCTGCAACGATCTCTTTTTCGTAAGCGAGGCTGGCACTGTAGGCGCTATCGACCTCGGTACCCGGCAGCGTATCGATCGCGAATTTCGCCAGGGTGAGGTTGACGCCGATGATCACGCCGAAAAACGCGATCAGGCAGATCAGGACGGTGCGGCCGGTCAACGGTCGGACAGTAGTGGTCGTGCTCATGCGGTGGTCCTCGGAACGCTCATGGAGAAACAAAATTATCGGTGCCGGTTGCGACTTCGCCGAGCCCGAGATCCGTCACCCGCATTTTCAACGGGATCGATTTCTCGGGATTGCTTGCCGCAGGCGCCGTGACCAGCACGCGCAATTCGGTCGTGCTGTCGCGTTTCACCACGATCATCGGCCGATCAGGCGTGACCGAATCCGCGCCTACGACGTGAACCACGGCGTTGGTGGGCCCCTCGATGTCGAGGGCTACGACGCGATCGAAGCCACGCTTGTTGAGCAGCCGCACCGTATAGGCATTGCGGATCGAGCCGTCGCTGAGCCGCACCGCGATCGGGTTGCGGTCGTGCAGCACGTTGACGTCGAGCAGCGAGCGATTCAGCAGCGCATAAAGCATGATGCCGCCGACCACGGCGATGATCGCGGCGTAGACCAGCGTGCGCGGCCGGACGATCTTGTAGATCTCCGCCTTGCCCTCCGCGCGGCGCTGGATGTTGATGTCATTGTCGTATCCGATCAGGCGGGTCGGTCGGCCAACCTTGGTCATCACGGTATCGCAGGCGTCGATGCACAGCCCGCACTGGATGCAGTCGAGCTGCGAACCGTCGCGGATATCGATCCCGGTCGGGCACACCGCTACGCATTGATAGCAATCGATGCAATCGCCGGCGGGCTGTCCGGCGGCGCGCAACTCGGCGGCCTTCTTCAGCGAGGTCCGTTCTTCGCCACGATCGCGCTTGTAGGTGACGTTGAGCGCCCATTCGTCAGTGAGCGCCGCCTGGATGCGCGGCCACGGGCACATGTAGACGCAGACCTGCTCGCGCGCGAATCCGGCCAGCAGATAGGTCGTGCCGGTCAGGATGGCGATCCAGATATAGGCGATCATCGGCGCCTGGAAGGTAACGAGCTGCGTCACCAGCGTCGGCGCGTCGTTGAAATACAATACCCAGGCGCCGCCGGTCCACCACGCGATCATCAGCCAGATCGAGTGCTTCAGCAGGATTTCCGCGAAGCGCTGCAGCTTCAGGCCGCCCTTGTCGGTATCGGCATCCTTCTTCATGCGCTCGCGGCGGTCGCCTTCGACCAGGCGCTCGACGGCATAGAACACATCAGTCCACACCGTCTGCGGGCACAGATAGCCGCACCAGATCCTGCCGCCGATGGCGTTCATCAGAAACAGCGTCAGCGCCGCAAGAATCAGCAGGCCGGTAAAATAGTAGACTTCCTGCGGCCACAGCTCGATGAAGAAGAAATAGAAACGGCTGTTCGGGAGATCGACCAGCACCGCCTGGTTGGGCGCACCGATACCGCGATCCCAGCGCACGAAGGGCAACAGGTAATAGACGCCGAGGCAAAATGCCATCAGCCCCCATTTGATGCGACGGAAGGTGCCCGAGACATGCTGCGGGTAGACCTTCTTGTGAGGCGCATAGAGCGGGCCGAGATCGTCCGATGCCATTTCGGAAGTGGTCAGTGGCTTGTTCATGGGGTCATCTCTCGTCTTGGAATGACCCTAACCTCAAATGCCGCGGCTGATTTGATCCACCTCAATCGCCTTCGCTGTCTGCCCCCATCCGCCCCCCCCCGCCGACGGCCTATTGGCCGCCGCCCAGCGTATGCACGTAGACCGTCAACGCCTTGATGGTGGCGGGATCCAGCCGGCCGATCCAGGCCGGCATTACGCCGTTACGCCCATTGGTCACGGTCTCGATGATGGTCGCTTCATCGGAGCCGTAGAGCCAGATATTGTCGGTCAGATTTGGGGCGCCCATCTCCGGGTTACCCTTGCCGGCGTCGCCGTGGCAGGCCGCGCAATTGTCAGCGAACAGTTTGGTTCCCGCTGCGGCATCGTAACCCTTGGCGGTCGGCAGGCCCGCCAGTGAGCGCACGAAATTGGCCACCGTGACGATTTCCGGCTTCTTCAACGTACCGTCGCGGCCGAAGGCGAGCATCTGGCCTTCGTGGGCTTCGGCATGGCCCGAACGGATGCCATATTGCAGCGTCTTCTGAATCTGGTCGAGCGAACCGCCCCACAGCCAGTCGTCGTCGTTCAGGTTCGGATAGCCCTTGGCGCCGGCGGCGCCGCTGCCGTGGCAGGGCGCGCAATTATCGCCGAATACCGCCTTGCCGCGGGCCCGTGCCAGTGCCAGCAGAGCGGGATCCTTCTCGATCTCGGCCAAAGGTGCCGCGCCCAGCGTGACCATCTTGTCGCCGCGGATCTTTTCCAGATTGGCAAGCTCGACGGCCACATCGGCACGCGACGAATATTGGATGACGCCCGTCGTATGGCCCGTCAGCAGCGGCCAGGCCGGATAGACGATCCAGTAGCCGAACGCCCATATGATGCACGCATAGAAGGTCAATACCCACCAGCGCGGCAACGGCGTGTTCAGTTCCTTGATGCCGTCCCAGGAATGACCGGTCGTGGTCTTGCCAGTGGCGGCGTCGAAGTTTTCGTCATGATGAGCCATGATACGGTCAATCCTCTCGCAGCGGCATGCGGGCCGCCGCATCAAACGTCGCCTTGTTGCGCGGCCAGAGGGCGTACACGACGATGGCAATAAAGATTCCGACGAACAGCGGCGTCCAGAGCGAGACGACGAGATCCGAAGCGAAGTTTTGAACGGTCAATATCGCGCGCATGGGCCTCTCCTCAGCGGAGGTTTGCTTTTTCGTTGTAGAGCTTGAAGTCGACCAGCGTGCCCAGCATCTGCAGGTACGCGATCAGCGCATCCATCTCCGTGGGCGCGCCGGCCTTGCCGTCGAAGTTGCGCGCCACGGCCTTGGGATAGCGCTTGGCAAAGGCATCGGCTTCGGCACTGTCGGGATCGGTCTGCGTCTTTAGATCGGCGACGGCGTTCAGAATCTGATCTTCCGAATAGGGTACGCCGATCGCGCGGTTGGTGCGCAGGTGGTCCGCGATCTGATTGAGGTTGACCTCGGTTTCAGCGAGGAACCTGTAGCCCGGCATGACCGATTGCGGAACGATGGCGCGCGGATTGCTCAGATGCGTGACGTGCCATTCATCCGAATATTTGGCGCCGACCCGCGCCAGGTCCGGCCCGGTGCGCTTGGAGCCCCACTGAAACGGATGGTCGAACATGCTTTCTGCGGCGAGCGAATAGTGCCCGTAGCGCTCGACCTCGTCGCGCAGCGGCCGAATCATCTGCGAATGGCAAAGGTAGCAGCCCTCGCGGACATAGACGTTGCGCCCGGTCAGTTCCAGCGGCGTGTAGGGACGCACGCCGTCCACGACCTCGATCGTGCTCTTGAGATAGAACAGCGGCGTGATCTCGACGAGACCGCCGACGGCGATGACCAAAAGAATACCCACGATCAGGACGATCGAGTTCTTCTCGAAGATTTGGTGTCGGGTCCAGAATGACATCGATCAGTTCCTCACTCGGCCGCTTGCAGGGACGGGCCGGCTGGCAGATGCACTTCGGATTCGGCTTCGCCCACGCGCACCGTCATCCACAAATTGTAGGCCATGATCAGCGCTCCGATCAGGAACAGCCCGCCGCCGATTGCGCGGATGATGTAGAAGGGATGCATCGCCTCGACACTTTCGATGAACGAGTATTCGAGGAAACCCAGCGAGGTGTAGGCACGCCACATCAGACCCTGGAGAATTCCGGATACCCACATCGCGGAGATGTAGAGAACGATACCGAGCGTCGCGACCCAGAAGTGCCAGCTCACCAGACGCAGGCTATAGAGCTGCTTGCGCTGCCAGATCCACGGCACCAGGCAATACAGCGCGCCGAACGAGACGAAGCCGACCCAGCCCAGCGCGCCGGAATGCACGTGCCCGATGGTCCAGTCGGTGTAGTGGCTGAGCGAATTCACCACCTTGATCGACATCAGCGGGCCTTCGAAGGTGGACATGCCGTAGAATGCGACCGATACGACCAGCATGCGCAGCACCGGATCGGTCCGCAGCTTGTCCCAGGCGCCCGACAGCGTCATCAGGCCGTTGATCATGCCGCCCCATGACGGCATCCACAGCATGATCGAGAACGTCATGCCGAGCGTCTGCGCCCAGTCCGGCAGTGCCGTGTAGTGCAGATGGTGCGGGCCGGCCCAGATATAGAGGAAGATGATCGCCCAGAAATGCACGATCGACAGCCGGTAGGAATAGATCGGCCGCTCCGCGCGCTTCGGAATGAAGTAGTACATGATGGCGAGGAAGCCGGCGGTCAGGAAGAAGCCGACCGCGTTGTGGCCATACCACCACTGGAACATGGCATCCTGCACGCCGCCCCAGGCGACGTAGCTCTTCGAGCCGAAGAACGAAACCGGCAGCGCGGGATTGTTGCCGAGATGCAGCACGGCGATGGTGACGATGAAGGCGAGATAGAACCAGTTGGCGACGAAGATGTGCGGCTCTTTACGCTTCATCAGCGTCGCGACGAACACCAGCAGATAGGTCACCCAGACGATCGTCAGCCAGAGGTCGGCGTACCATTCCGGCTCGGCATATTCCTTCGACTGGGTGACGCCGAGCAGATAGCCGGTGCCGGCGATCAGGATGAAGAAATTGTAGCCCAGCACGACGAACCACGGCGCGAGGTCGCCAGCGAGTCGGACCCGGCCGGTCTTCTGCACGACATAAAAGGACGTGGCGAGCAGCACGTTTCCGCCGAAGGCGAAGATCACCGCCGAGGTGTGCAGCGGACGCAGCCGGCCGAAGCTGGTCCAGGGCAGATCGAAATTCAGCGCCGGCCATGCCAGTTGCAGCGCGATCAGCAACCCGACCGTGAAGCCGGCGATGCCCCAGAACATCGCCATGAACGAGGCGAACTTGATCGGGCCGAGGTTATAATTCGGAAGACCGTTGATTTCCTGCGGTGGCAACGCCGAGCGCTCGAAATAACGATTGAAGATCGCAAAGACGGCCACCAAGCTTGCCGCGCCCCCCAGCGCGGCATGGAAGGCAAACGGCGCATCCTCTGCCCTGGCAGCTCCGAGGATACAGAGGAACACCGCTGCGGTGAATAGCGCGGCCAGTCCTGACTCGCCGAAGGTCATCCATTTAACGTCGCTGTTTGGCTGCATCGCGATTTTCCTCGTGGTGTCGTGAGTTCAATCACGAGAAAGCCGCAAACGATTTGATGAAGGTCAAAGTCGGGGGCCTTGCCCAGGAAATTTTCAATCGAGCCAGCAGCCGGGATCCCGATCGAGGCGAGCGCCCATGCGCTGTACCCGACAGTAAAGCGCCAGGCTGCATCCGGATTCGATGCATCCTGGCGTCTTTGACTGAACCGCGGCTGACGCAGCGGATACGGATCGTGGCCCGCCGCTCAGTGCGACATCAGCACCCAGCATGGCGGCTCGTTGAGGATCGAATTGCTGGCGCCGCCCCAGACCCACTCGTTGAGCCTGGAATGATGGTAGGCCCCCATCACCAGCAGATCGATCGCATGCGCCTTTACCTGCGTTGCAAACACCTTGCCGACCGGACCGCTGCCGCGCTTCACGATCTCGAAGCTGGCGGTGACGCCATGCAGGGCCAGATGCGTCACCATGGCGGCGCCGGATTCGCGCTCGGCCGCTGTCTCGGCGTCGGTCACGGTGAAAATGCGGACCGTCGCGGCCGCCTGCAACAGCGGAATCGCGTCGGCAATGGCGCGGGCGGCCGGTGCGGAGTGGTCCCAAGCAATGGCAATATGTTTGACGTTCGACACCAGCCCATCCGCCAGATTTTCGGGGCACAGGATGATCGGACGGCCGGATTCGAAAATCAGCCGCTCGACCAGGCTTTCGAGGTTGGCATGATGCGGCCGGCTCGGCAGCAGCGTCAGATCGGCGAGCCGCGCGGTCCGGGCGAAATACGCCGCCACGTCGCGCTGCGGCAGCCGCTGGATGGCGTGCACGCTGCGCGCGCCCAGACGGACCGTGGCGGCCTCGAACGCGGCGACCAGACCCGTGACGTTCGCCAGGGCTTCAGCCGCCTCGGTGGCGCCGGAAATCATTACATGCGGTCGCACCGCGACGCCGACATCGAGTTCGATCGCCACGGCGGTGATGCGCGCGCCGACATCCACGGCCAACGCGATACATTTTTCGATCGCCGCAATCGCCGCGGGGCTGGGTTCGCCGACCAGCGGCAACAGAATGTCCTTGATGGCCACGTTCGTCTCCTTTGAAGTAATGTCAGCTGAAAAATGCGCTGCAGTTCAGACCGCCTCGCCCGCGCTGCGCACCAATGCGCGCATCACGTCGTCGCGCGAAATGACGCCGGACAGCCGGCGATCGGCCTCGATCACCGGCATGCTGCGGATGCGGTGATCGACCATCAACTGGAGCACCCGCGTCAGTTTTGTTTCCTTGCCTACATAGATGAATTCGGTGGTCATGACCTCCGCGACGGTCCGCTGCATCAATTGTTCGTAGCGCGGCAGGATATGGTCGGGCGTAAAGACGAAGCAGGCCAGGTAGTCGAATTTCGAGACAAGCCCGACGACGTGCTCGTTTTCCTTGACCGGATAGGCATTGAAATTATCCTGGTCGAACATCTTGCCCAGCTCGCGCATCGTCAGCCCACCGGTCACGGTCTTCACCGCGGTGGTCATGTTTTCGCCGGCGGTTTGTTCAAGAAATTTGTACAAGAAGCTGTCCTATTCGGTGTACGGCGCGGCCCGCTGTCGCGCCGTGAACTCCCCCGATTGCTGCATTCCATCACAACGGGGCAGACCTGCTGTTGACCAAAGTCAAAAAAACGCAGCGGTTGTGGCCAGGCCGGCTTGCCTGCCACTGACCTTCATGTTTCGGTCGCGCAATGGAACATGCTAGAACCGCTTCAGGCGCAGGGCCTAGCCGCGAACGAAGGCGCAGAATTGCAGCACCAGACACGACTTCCGAGTGACACCAAGCAGCGTGGCTTCGCCATGTCGGGCGTCGGCACGTGGGAGATCGACCTGGCAACCCGCGAAATGACGTGGTCCTCGATCACCCGCGCTCATTTTGGCGTGACGTCATCCGAAACGCTTTCTCTCGCACGGTTTTTGGCCCTGCTGGAGCCGGAAGACCGCAAACGCACCCGACAGGCGATGCAACGCTGCTTCAAGACCGGTTGCCATTTCGATATGGAATACCGGATCGTCCGGCCGGATACGGGTCCGCACTGGATCCATATCAAAGGCGGCATGATCGGCGGGCCGGACGGCGCGATGACCCACCTCAGCGGCGTCGTGCTCGATATCGACGAACAGAAGCGACTGGAGGAGAGGCTGCGCACCCGGGAGGCGCATCTGATCTCCATCCTGGACACCGTGCCCGACGCGATGGTCGTAATCGACAAGACCGGCACGATTCAGTCCTTCAGCCTGGCGGCGGAGCACATGTTCGGCATCAGCGGCCTTGAGGCGACCGGCCAGAACGTCAGCATGTTGATGCCGGAGTCGGACGGCTCTCACCATGACCAGTACTTGAAGCGCTACGACAAGACGCGGGAGCGGCACATTATCGGCATCGGCCGGATCGTCACCGGCCGCCGCCACGACGGTACGAACTTCCCGATGCACCTGTCGATCGGCGAGATGCAATCCGGCGGTGAACGCTTCTTCACCGGCTTTATCCGCGACCTGACCGAACAGCAGCAAACCCAGATGCAACTGCAGTCCCTGCAGTCCGAGCTCATTCATATGTCACGCCTGACCGCGATGGGCGAGATGGCCTCGGCGCTGGCCCACGAGCTGAACCAGCCGCTGGCCTCGATCAGCAATTACATGAACGGTTCGCGTCGCCTGCTGGAGGCCAGCACCGATCCCGCCGTGCTGAAGATCCAGAACGCCCTCAACAAGGCGGCGGAACAGGCGGTGCGCGCCGGGCAGATCATCCGCCGGCTACGCGATTTCGTGTCGCGGGACGAATCCGAGAAGCGCGTGGAGAGCCTCGCCAAGCTGGTCGAGGAATCCGGTGCGCTCGGCCTGACCGGATCCCGCGAACAGGGCGTTCTGTTGAATTTCCACCTCGATCCCCGGTTCGACCGCGTGATAGTCGATCGCGTGCAGATCCAGCAGGTGCTGGTCAACCTGTTTCGCAACGCCGTGGAGGCGATGCAGAACGCGCCGAAACAGGAATTGTCCGTGACCAATGGACGGGCGCCCGACGACATGATCGAGATCGTCGTCACCGACACCGGCAGCGGCTTCAGCAATGAGGCCGCCGCCAAGCTGTTTCAGACCTTCTTTACGACCAAATCCACCGGGATGGGCGTCGGGCTGTCGATCAGCCGGTCGATCGTCGAGGCCCATGGTGGAAAATTATTGGCCGAAAGCAATCCCTTGGGCGGCGCCACGTTCCGCTTCACCCTGCCCGCCGCACCTTCCCAGGATCTTACCCATGTCACTTGAAGGCACGGTCTACGTCATCGACGATGACGCAGCGATGCGCGAATCGCTCGAATTCCTGCTCGATTCGGCGGGTTTTACGGTGACGCTGTTCAGCGACGCCTCGGTGTTCCTGGAGCAGATGCCCGGACTTTCGTTCGGTTGCGTCGTGTCGGATATCCGGATGCCGGGGATCAACGGAATCGACCTTCTTCGCAGCCTGAAGATGAAGCGCTCGGAATTGCCGATCATCATCATGACCGGCCACGGCGACATCCCGCTGGCGGTGGAAGCGATCAAGCTCGGGGCTTTGGACTTTCTCGAGAAGCCGTTCGAAGACGAGCGCCTGATCGGGGCGATCCGCACCGCCTTCAAGCAGGGCGAAGACAGCGCCAAGAACAAGGGCGCCGCGATCGATCTGGCGGCGCGCATTGCCAGCCTCAGCCAGCGTGAGCGCCAGGTGATGGACGGTCTGGTCGCCGGGCTCTCCAACAAGCTGATCGCCCGCGACTATGCGATCAGCCCGCGGACCATCGAGGTCTACCGGGCCAATGTCATGACGAAAATGCAGGCGCGCAACCTGTCCGAGCTGGTCCGGCTGGCGGTGCGGGCCGGCGTGCTCGGGGATTGAGGCAGATCAACGGGCGGCTGGCGATTTCGGTTATGTTTGCCGATCATATTTGCTCGTGCAGCGGCATTATTTTCAATGAGCATCCCGAAACCGACCATCCTGGTCCTTGATGACGATGTGCCTGTGCTCAGCTCGCTGCAATTCCTGCTGGAAACGCACGACTTTGCAGTCCGGACGTTTCGCAGCGGCGCGTCGATGCTGGACTGGGCCACGCTACACCCCTCCGATTGCATCGTGATCGACTACAAGATGCCCGAACTCGATGGTCTGCAGGTCGCGGCGCAGTTGCGCGCCCGCGGTGTTGCGACGCCGGTGATCCTGGTGACCGGCTTTCCCGACGACTCGATCTACATCAAGGCAGCGGCAGCCGGCATCCAGCAGGTCCTGCTCAAGCCAGACCTGGAAGACAGCCTGATCTCCCGTATCACCAGTATGCTGCCGGCCGCCAATGCTGGAGCGGACGCGCATACGAAGGACATCCGTAAACCTACTTAGGGCAATGCCCTTAAGATAACGGACCAAATATCGGGAGGCGCCTGTTACCGCTTACAAGTGGCCATCAACAAGGAGATGGCCATGCTCAACCAATCAGCTGCACTGACCGAACCAAAATCGCTTTTTGCACGGGCGATGTGTCCAGCCGTCCCGGATGACCAGTTCGCGACCGTGATGGGCCTGGCGAGCATGGTGGCGACCAGCTTCCGCTACCAGAAGGAAGAGGAGATCTTCGGCGAAGACGAGACCGCCGAATATGTCTACCAGGTCGTGCACGGCGCCGTCCGCACCTACAAGCTTCTGTCCGACGGTCGCCGCCAGATCGGTTCGTTCCATTTGCCGGGTGACGTGTTCGGCCTTGAATACGGCTCAAAACACCGCGCTACCGCGGAAGCCCTGTGCGCCACCGAAGTCCGGCTGATCCAGCGCCGCGCTTTGGAAAATGTCGCGAAGGTCGATGTCCAGGTGTCGCGCCTCCTCTGGAACGTGACGTCCGGCGAGTTGCGTCACGCCGAGGACCACATGCTGCTGCTCGGCTGCAAGACGGCCATGGAGCGGGTTGCCGCCTTCCTGCTGGAAATGGACCGCCGTCTGGCCGTCGCCAAAATGGTGGCGCTGCCGATGTGCCGCCGCGACATCGGCGACTATCTCGGCCTGACGCTCGAAACCGTGTCACGGGCTTTGTCACAGCTCCATGAACAGGGCGTGCTGGACTTTTCCGGCGCCCGCCAGATCGTGATCAAGAACCGCCAGCGCCTGCGCGACATCAGCGAGTGATCGGGAACGGCAATGGCGCCCAGACAGCCGATCTTGCCGGGTGGCCGGTAGGTTACTGAAAAGGCTTGGCTTTGTTCTTTTCGGCCTTCCCGGTCGTCGGCTTGACCGCTACGTCGCTACGCCCTAGAACGCTTCCTTAGAATCGTTCTAAGGAATTGCCATGAAGTCCTTGATCAAGCTTACAGCGGCAGAGATCCTTGCCCTTGCCATCAACAGCGAGGAAGAGGACAGCCGGACCTACTCCGACTTTGCAGAAGGGTTGAGGGCGGAGCATCCCGACACCGCTCGCATCTTTTCCGACATGGCCGCCGAGGAGAATGACCATCGGCGCGCGCTGATCGATCTCTATGTTTCCAAATTCGGCGAGCACATCCCGCTGGTGCGGCGCCAGGACGTCCAAGGCTTCGTTCCACGAAAGAAGCTCTGGCAGGTCCGGCTGAGCGGCATCGACGCTGTACGGCAGCAAGCCCGGCAGATGGAACAGGACTCCCAGCGATTCTATCAAAACGCCGCCAACCAGACGACGGATGCCGATATCCGCAGGCTGCTCGGCGACCTCGCCGCTGTCGAAGCCACGCATGAGCGCCGGGCAGCCGACATCGAGCGCAAGCGTTTGCCCGACGAGGCCCGCGGCCGGGAAGACGAGGAGGCCCACCGCAGTTTCATCCTGCGTATCATCCAGCCCGGCCTGGTCGGTCTGATGGATGGGTCGGTCTCGACCCTCGCCCCGGTATTCGCGGCGGCGTTCGGCACCCATGATCCCTGGACCGCCTTCCAGGTCGGCATCGCCGCGTCGCTTGGCGCCGGCATCTCGATGGGCTTCGCCGAAGCGCTCGCGGACGACGGCAAGCTGTCGGGCCGAGGCACCCCCTATCTCCGGGGTACGGTGTGCGGGCTGATGACCATCGCCGGCGGTATCGGCCATACGCTCCCCTACCTGCTGCCGGATTTTTACACCGCGACCATTCTGGCGGTCGTCGTCGTATTCCTGGAATTGCTGGCCATTGCCTTCATCCAGTGGCGCTACATGGACACCTCGCCGTTCTCGGCCGCGGCCAAGGTGATGCTCGGCGGCGGGCTGGTGGTCGCAACCGGCATTCTGATCGGAAGCAGCTAGGAGCGCCGCATTCCGATGAAACCGAAGAAGACGGTCGCCGAACTGCAAAAGATCATCCGGCAAGCTTCGCGGGACATCGGCCCCTGGCCGGCGAACATGGCCCTCCTCATCTATCCGCTCGATAACAGCTGGCGGATCATGGTGAGCTATTCGGATGCCGCGCAAACGCCGTTTCGCAACCGGCTGATGGAGCTCTGTAGCGCGTCAATCTGGATGGGAAGCGCGACAATCAGGATGGCAATTTAGCGGTCGCGGCGTGGGGATGATTGTCGCGGCCTGACGATAACGCAAGCGATAATCGCGTGCTGTAGAGTTGATTGTCGTGGAGCGACAATCAGGATGACGCTTTGATTGTCGCGCGCGTTGGCGGTCGTCCGGCTCCACGAGCCTTGTCGAGAGCCTCTTTCCGGCGATAGCTGTCGACATTCATTTCGAGGATCGTGGCGTGATGGACGAGGCGGTCGATCGCCGCGAGGGTCATAGCTTGATCCGGGAAGATTTTTCCCCATTCACCGAATGGCTGATTGGCGGTGATCAGCATCGAGCGGCGTTCGTAGCGAGCGCTGATCAACTCGAACAGAACGCTGGTCTCCGCTTGATCCTTGGTCACATAGGCCAGATCGTCGAGGATCAGCAGGTGATATTTGTCGAGTTTGGCGATCGCCGCTTCAAGCGTGAGATCGCGGCGCGCGATCTGGAGCTTTTGCACGAGATCGGTGGTTCTGGTGAACAACACGCGCCAACCGTTTTCGATCAGGGCCATGCCGAGCGCCGCTGCCAGATGCGATTTGCCGCCGCCAGGGGGACCAAAACACAACAGATTGGCGCCCTTGTCGAGCCAGGCGTCACCGGCGGCGAGAGCCTGCACCTGCGCCTTTGAGATCATCGGCACGGCATCGAAGTCGAATGCAGCGAGGGTCTTGCCCGGCGGCAGGCGGGCTTCATCCAGATGACGCTCGAAGCGACGACGGTTTCGCTCCACCATCTCCTGTTCAGCCAGGGCCGCCAGGAAGCGGGCGGCGGGCCAGCCTTCCTTATCGGCGGTTTCCGCCAGGGCGGCCCAGATCAGCTTGATGCCGGGCAGACGCAGTTCGCTGAGCAGCAATTCGACACGGGCGGCGTCGATCTTGACGGTCGCGTTCATGCGGCTTCTCCCACAGCCGCGGCAATCTGGTCGTAGATAGCGAGCGAGGGCAGCGTGACGACGACGACCGGTAGTGCCATGCCCTTCGGTCGGAAGCGTTCGATCAGCGCCTTGAGATCCGGCAGGATGCCGTCGTCGAGCGTGGCTTGCAGCACGGCACCGAGCTCCGCCTCGCAGGCCCGTTCATGTGCGAGCGCCAGAAGCCCGACCATGGCACGGCAGGCTGGTCTTTCGCCAATGCCGGCGAGCAAGGCGTCGAACGCACGGGCGTAGACGCGGCGGGGGAACAACTGGTCGCGATAGACCAGATTGAGCAGCGCCATCGGTTTGCGGCGCAGCGAATGGATGACATGGCGATAGTCGATGACGTGGCCGTGTTTGCCGTTGGGCTGGGTTCGCCCGCGTCGCAAGGTGATGATGTGCGTGGCGCCCTGGAAGCATTCGAGCCGGTCGTCATAAAGACGTACGCGCAGCCGGTGACCGATCAGGCGGGATGGGACCGAGTAAAACACCTTGCGCAACGTGAAGGCGCTGGAGGTCGTGACGTCGACGTTGACCTCCTCATAATCGGCGGTCTTGCGCACCGGCAGTTTCTTCAGCGCCGTCCGCTCCTGATCGATACGCTTGGCATTGCGCGCGTTGCCGCGGCCAACGATCTCGTCGACAAAACCCCGCCAGGCCGCAAGATCGTCGAAGTCGCGTGAGGCACGCAGCAGCAGGGCATCGGCCAGCGCTCTCTTGAGATGGCCATGCGCACTTTCGATCGAGCCGTTCTCATGCGATACGCCGGGATTGTTGCGGGTCGGCGTCATGCCGTAATGGCCGCAGAACGCCTCATAGCGCGTCGTCAAATCCTCCTTGGCATCGGCTCCGAGATTGCGGAACGCGGCCGACAGGCTGTCGCTGCGGTGCTGCTCCGGAACCCCGCCCAGCGACCACAGCGCGTTCTGCAAGCCTTCCGCCAGCGCGACAAAGCTTTCGCCACCGAGCACGACGTGGGCGTGTTCGAAGCCGGAGAAAGGCAGCCGGAAGTGATAGAGCCGGCAGTCCAGCAACTGGCCCGCAATGGTGACGCCGAGATCGGCGACCTCGGTGAAGTCCGACAACCCCATGCGACCCGGCGGATGTTCCTGACGGAAGATCACCTCCCGATCCGGCCCGTTCACCGCCCGCCATGCCCGAATGCGCCGCTCGAGCGTCCGCCGCGTTCCAGAACCCAGTTCCGGATGCCGCCGGCATAGTTCCTCGAACACGGCGATCGGCCGCAATCCGGGGGCGGCCCTCAGTATCGGCAGAACTTCGTTCTCCCAAACGTCGATGAACGGATCGGCTCGACGGCGTGCGCGGCGCGCCTTCTTCTGGGTCGGAAGTCGGGGATCCTTCTCGTATCGGTAGGCGGCGGAGGTGCTGAAACCAGCCTTTGCAGCGGCGACGGCTGGCGAATGGTTGCGACGCAAGCTCATGAAAAGCCTCATTTGTTGATCGGTGACATGCCGGCCGGCCAAAGCACTGGTCCTCTCGAAGGAGAAGCCGATGCTTTACCAGCCGCCGTTACCGCCAATGAGGCCCCTTCGGGCCGACACGCCGCTGCTGGGGTGCCTCCGGTCGGGCTACGCCCTCCCTTCGTCACCCCAGCAGCGGCGCATTCTCATCCTGATTGTCGCGGGATTCTCATCCTGATTGTCGCGCTACAGAGCTCAGTCGGCAACTCGCCGAACTGTACGATCTGGACGCTGCCGCGCAGCGATGATGGCGCCGGCCAGCAAGGTTTTGCACGGAGCCGGAACGACGACGTCTTTGATGCAGGTCAACTCGCGACCAGGCAGTACGACTTACTGAAGTGATCCGTCAGAAGGACACACCGCTCATGCGACAGCCTTTCGTCCAACTCGTACTTGCCGTCGTCCTGATCACGCCAGCGCTTGCTATGTCACCGGCGGAACAGCGCGGCAGGACTTTTGCGCTGACAAATTGCGCCGAGTGCCATTCGATCGATCGCGTGACGTCCAGTCCGCTCAAGATCGCGCCGCCCTTCCGCACCCTGCACACGCGCTATCCGATCGAGACACTGGCCGAAGCCCTGGCGGAAGGAATCGTGACCGGCCATCCGACCATGCCGCAATTCCAACTGGAGCCGGACCAGATCAACGATTTTCTTTCCTTCCTCAAGACGCTCGAATAGACCCGCCCCCCCGCAGCGCGACCGGGACCCCTACATCGACACAACCGTCCAACCGATCACGTCTCTGGACAGCCGCCCGAAGGCGTCGTTATAGGCGGCAACCGCCGCGGCGGGTTCGAGCGTGTCGAGCTTCTGGCGTTGCTCGAACAGCCGCGACGCCTTGACCTTGCCATCCTTGTCGAGGAGGCGCGCCGACAGCGCGATCACCGCCATGGGCTCGCCGTCCGTCGTGATCTCGAAACGCCTGACGTCGAGCACCAACTGGATATCCGGCGGCGGCGCATCCGCCGCGCGCAATGGCGCGTGCGCGATATCGTAGTTCTCGAACCCCTCGATCAGCCGCGCCTGCAACAATTTTGGAAGGCTATCGGCCCACATCGCATCCGCGAACGCCGGCATCTCCTTTGCCGGCGAGAACAGAAAACGCTGGGTTTGCAGCATCGCGACGGCGGTCGGCTCCGGCAGGCCGAGTTGGGCTTTCAGCGTGCGGCCGGGTGCTGCGGCATCCTGCACCGCGTGCAGATCGTAGGTGGTCTTGGGCGCAGCGGCCCCGCCGCCGGTCATTTTCTCGAGACCGGCGACGATGCCGTCGAGCTTTCCGGTGTTGCGCGCCAGGCCGTCCGTAAAAACCTGCAGGTTGGAGATCGTCGTCTTCAGCGCGCCCGCATTGTCCGCCAGTACGCCATCGACCCGACGCAGCGTATCGCGCGCCGCCTGGGTCATGCTCTGGCCGGCACCGGGATCAGCGATCAAGGTGGTCACCTTCGCACCGCCGGCTGTGAGCTTGCCACCTTCCAGCGCCACCACCGGCACGCCCGTCAAACCCTGGAATTCGAGGCCAACCTTGGTATCGGCCCGCACCGGCGTGGCGGCGGCAACAGAGATCGTCACATTGACGCGACGCGCATCTTCGGACGCCAGTGCCAGATCGGTGACCTCTCCGACGCGAATGCCGTTGAACAGCACGCCGGCGCCGACCAGCAGGCCGGGCACCGAGCCTTCGAACTGCACATGATAGTCGGTGCGCGGCCCGAGCCCGCCGGTGTTGTGCAGCCAGTAGACGAAGCCGAACACGGCGACGATGGCCGCCAGCACGAAAGCGCCGACAATAATGAAGGGGGCACGGGTTTCCATGGCTCAACTCGCTTTCGGCTGCAGCATCAAAGAGCGCTTGCCGTGGAAATAGGCCCGCACCCAGGGATGTTCGGATTGCATCAGCTCGGACATCGGCCCGATGGCGACGATCTTGCCGTCGGCCAGCGCCGCCACGCGGTCGCAGACGGTATTGAGGCTGGCGAGGTCGTGGGTGACCATGAACACGGTCAGTCCCAGCGTCTTCTGCAGGGTCTTGATGAGGGCATCGAATTCACCGGCGGCGATCGGGTCCAGACCGGAGGTCGGCTCATCCAGAAACACGATGGCCGGATCGAGCGCCAGCGCGCGCGCCAGTGCCGCGCGCTTGGTCATGCCGCCGGACAGTTCGGAGGGAAACTTGTCGCCGTCCTCCGCCGTGAGCCCGACCATTTCCAGCTTGGCATTGGCGATCTCGTCGAGCAGCGCGTCTGACAGCACCAGATTCTCGCGCAGCGGAAACTGCACGTTCTGGCGCACCGTCAAGGACGAGAACAACGCACCCTGCTGGAACAGGATGCCCCAGCGGCCCGCCGCCGCCTGGGTGCGGCGCTCATGCGTCGAACCGATCGTCACCCCCATCACCTCGATCGCGCCGCTCTGTGGCGGGATCAAACCGATGATGGTCCGCATCAGCACCGACTTGCCGCCGCCCGACGCGCCGACCAGGCCGAGGATCTCGCCGCGGCGCACATCCAGCGCCAGGTGATCGATCACCACGCGCTTGCCGAAGCCAACCACGAGGTCGCGGACACGAATGGCGAAGCTGGCGGGATCCGGCATCGTCACATCCCGACCGATGCGAAGAAGATCGCAAACAGGCCGTCCAGCACGATCACCAGGAAGATCGACTTCACAACCGATGTCGTCGTCTGCTTGCCCAGCGACTCCGCGCTGCCTTTCACCCGTAGCCCCTCGCTGCAGGCAACGATGCCGATCACCAGCGCCATGAACGGCGCCTTGATCATGCCGACCTCGAAACTGGCGATCGACACCGCATCGTGCAGCCGCGCGATGAAGATCGCCGGCCCCATGCCGCCGTAGAACCACGCCACCAGGCCACCGCCATACAAAGCGGCCATCGAGCCGATGAATGTCAGGATCGGCAGCGCCAGCACCAGTGCCACGATGCGCGGCAGGATCAATACATCGACCGGGTCGAGCCCCATGGTGGAAAGGGCGTCGATCTCCTCGCGCATTTTCATCGAGCCGAGCTCGGCCGTATAGGCGCTGCCGGACCGGCCGGCCACCATGATGGCCACGATCAGCACGCCCAGTTCGCGCAATACCAGGATGCCGACCATATCGACGACATAGGAATCCGCGCCGAACTTGCGGAAGTGGAAGATGCCCTGCTGTGCAATGATGGCGCCGATCAGGAAGGTGATCAGCACGACGATGGGAATCGCCTGCCAGCCGACCCGGTAGAACTGATAGGTCAGCGAGGTCAGCCGCAACGTCCGCGGCCGGCGCAGCACGCGAAGGCTGGCCGCGCAGAGCGCGCCCAGCATCTGCAGGAACACGGCCATGTCTTCGCTGGTGCCAAGCGCCGCGCGCCCGAGATCGTCCAGTCGGGCCGCGACAGGATTGCGCGCCGCAGCGGGCGCCGGCGTGGTGCGGTTGACCTGATGGACCTCGTCGAGCAACCCGGCATAGTTTTCCGCGACGCCGGTCATGGCGGCCGGGTGTCCCTCATGCGCCACGCGTCGCGCGATCTTTTCGAGCAACCAGGCGCCCAGCGTATCGAGTTCGCGAACGCCGGACATGTCCAGCCGGACAGCGGTTGCAGCATCGACCTTTGGCGCGACATCGGCGGAGAGCCGTTCGAGGACTGCCGCATTGGCAGCGATCCACGAACCGGCCGGACGCAGTTCGAGGCCACTGTCATTCGATAGGGCGGTCAGCACGGGTGCAGTGGTCAAGGCGACGTCCCTCGCGGGTTCAGTCGCCTATCCTATCCGTTGGCCCTGCCGCACCGTTGACCTGAATCAACTCGGCAGCGCCATTACAGTGCTCGCAGGCTCCAGCGCCGTTGTGATCGACCGAGGGTCATGACCGACGGCCGCCCCACGCCAGCAGATCTGCCGTGGATAGCGGGGGCGCATAAAGATAGCCCTGGCCGATGTCGCAGCCGAGATCGCAAAGGAAGCGGGCAATTTCGGCGGTCTCGACGCCTTCTGCCACGACGTCCACGTTGAACTGATGCCCGATCTCGATCGACCCGGTGACGATCTTGCGCATGCTGTCATCGACTAGGCAGTTGGCAACGAACGATCGATCGATCTTCAGCTCGGTGAAGGGAATCCGTGTCAGCAAGGCGAGCGATGCATAGCCGGTTCCGAAATCGTCGATCGAGATACCGATGCCCTTGATCCGAAGACGTAACAGAATATCGACGGCCTTGGCATGATCGGCGATCGCGAGGCTTTCCGTGACTTCAACAATAAGATTGTTGGCCGGCAAACCGTGCTTCTGCAACAGATCCTCGATCTCGTCGGGCAGTGACAGATCCGACAGCAAGGCCGGCGAAAGATTCACGGCCAGCTTGAAGCTGGCATCACGCCTTGCCATCATCGCGGCCATTGGAAATGAGTGTTCCATGACCGATTCCGTGATGCGCCCGATATGACGAGATGCCTCCGCCGCCGGGATAAATTCCACAGGCGGGATCCGGCCATGGCCGGCTTGGTCCCACCGCGCCAGGGCTTCGCAGCCGACCAGACGGCCATCGGACAATGCCACCTTGGGCTGAAACTGGGCATAGAATTCGGACCCGCACAGTCCGCGTTCGATCATGGCCTTGGTCACCGGCTCGCTTCTGACCGGAACTGCGACAATTGCCCGCCCGACGGAGTCTTCGAAAAGACGGCGCAGATCGGCCGGCCTGAACGGCTTCTGGATCGAACAGGCATCCGTCACGCCGATGATCTCCGCCATCCGGACAGCGGCCTCAAGAATCCCGTCGTCACATCCGCTGATGAAAATGATGCGCGGGGCGCCTAGCAGGCTGGCAGCTAACCGAAGCACCTCGATACCGTCGTGGCTGCCGAGCGCGAGATCGATCGTGATGCATTGGAACGGCTCGCTTTCGAGCGCGACCACGGCGTTGTCGAAGCATGTGACGTTCGTCACCTGATAGCCATTGCTCGCCGCAATCGAGGCAATGATCAGGCCCTGCGCCTTGTCATCGTCGATGATCAAGGCGCGGCGCAACGACGGGGTGGATGGGTGCATCATTCGATAGTCAATTCCCAGGTAACCCGCTTTTGTAACATTAGATTCAAATGAAACCGTAAACAGGAACGCAGAAAGTTGGCCAACGAAAACCGTAGTCCTACGGAGCCGTGAAAACACCGATTGGGTAATATCGAAGGTAGTACACGAGATCAAGCTGCCGTCCTTCGAACTTTCGCCGGCCGGATTATCGCATGGTTAACCGTTCGCCCGCTCAACGGTTGCCATCGATATCATGACGCTGGAGAACGCTGCCACGCGGGCATCGGCATTCAACAGAAGAAAGATCGTTATGTTCGCCAACGGCAGTCCGGAAAAGTCCAGCGTCGCTCGCCCTGGCCACCTGGAAGACAATGACGCACCACGCCTGCTCGTGATCGACGACATCAAAGTTCATCGCATGATCATCTGCCGAATCGCCGAAAGAGCGGGCCTCAATCCGGTCGAAGCTGACGGTTGCGCCGCCGTGATCAGCGTTCTCTCGGTAGCCTCATACTGCGGCGCGACGCTCGACCTGTCGCTGGGAGAACGGGCCGGCACCGAAGTGCTCAGCGAACTCGCGCGCTATGATTTCCGGGCACCGATCATCATCATCAGTGGTTCTGACCCACGGACGGCGGAGGAAGCGCGGCAGATGGGTATCGCGCTCGGACTCGACATGCGCGAGCCTGTTCCGAAACCGGCGGACCTGGCCAGTCTCCGCCGCCGCTTCGTCGAACTCCGCGCCACCGCCGAGATCGGTCTGCGTTCATGACGAGCGCGCAGTGGCGGCTCGGGCCGGGGCGTCCGATCTGGATTCTGGCCACGGCCACCATCTTTCTGGCGGTCGCGATCAGCACGATAAGCATTTTTCTTGTGCTCAACCTGCGCGATGAGACGATGCGGGCTGCGGAGACCAGCCTGAAGCGTCACAGTCTCACGCTGGCGGGCCAGGCGGAGCGCTCTTTCCAGTCGATCCATCTGATCCTGTCGAGCATCGGCGATCATCTCGCGCTGCAGGGCGTTTACGACAATGATAGCTATGTTGCCGCGATGCGCCACAAGGAGACCTTCGAATTCCTGCGCGCCAAATTGGCCGGCTTGCCGCAGCTCGAGGCGATCACGATGATCGATGCCTCCGGCACACTAATCAATTTTTCCAGATACTGGCCGATTCCTGACGTCAACGTTGCCGACCGGGATTACTTCAAGGCGCTGAGCCGCGATCCGACGCTATCGACTTTTATCAGCGAGCCAGTAAAGAATCGCGGAAGCGGCACCTGGAACATCTACATCGCGCGCCGGGTGAATTCGATCAACGGCGAGTTCGCCGGGCTGATCCTCGCGGCCATTTCGCTGCAATATTTCGAAGATTTCTATCGCTCGATCTCGCTCGGCGCCGGCAGCAGCCAAGCGCTGCTGCGCGACGATGGCACGTTGCTGGCCCGTTTTCCGGCGTCGTCAGAGATCGGCAAGATCGTCGCAAGCGAGGACGTCAAGCGGCTCGCCGCGGCGGGCAGCGGATCAGCCCGCGGAGCCAGCCCGTTGGACGGCCTTGAACGCATCAAGGCCGTCAAGAAGCTGGCGGGCGTCCCCCTGACCATCATAACCACCCAGACGGAAGACAGCTTACTCGCGGGATGGCGCAAGACCGTCAAGCTGGTCGCGGGATTTACGGGAGGCATGGTTCTGGTGCTGATCCTGGCGGCGATGGTCGTTGCGCGGAAGTGGCAGCAGCAGGAATTGTTGCGGCGGGTGCAGGCGGAGAAACAGGACGCCGAAAGCGCCAAGGTGCTGGCGGAGACCGCGCTGCTGCGGCAACAGGAGCGCGCGGCCGAGGCCGCCAATCGCGCCAAATCCAACTTCCTGGCGGTGATGAGCCATGAAATCCGCACCCCGATGAATGCGGTGATCGGATTGACCAGTAGCCTGCTCGATTCCGACCTGGCGGCCGACCAGCGGGAGGTCGTTCAAGCGATCCATACGGCGGGTGACGGTCTGCTCGAGATTCTCAACGACATTCTGGATTTCTCGAAGCTGGAGACCGGCAACTTCACGCTGGAGAACATCCAGTTCGCGCCGATCTCCGTGCTCGACAACCTGGTCGGCGTGGTCCGGGCGAGCGCCGGCGCCAAAGGTCTCCAACTCCGATTCGAGGGTGCCGCGGAGATGCCGCCGGGGCTGCTCGGAGACGCCGGTCGGATCCGCCAGATCCTGCTGAACCTGACGTCGAACGCGATCAAATTCACCGCCAAGGGCGAGATACGCGTCACCTTCGAGTGCCTCCAACGCACCGAGACAAGCGCCCGGATGCGCTGGACGGTTACCGACTCCGGGATGGGCATCGCGGAAGACCGGCTGGGAAGCGTTTTCGATGATTATACCCAGGCCGACAGCTCGGTCAGCCGCCGGTTCGGCGGGTCCGGCCTCGGGCTGTCGATCTGCCGGCGGCTGGTCGAGCAGATGGGCGGCGAAATCCGCGCCGCGTCGCAGCCGGGCCACGGCTCGACGTTCCAGTTCGAGCTGACCTTGCCGATCTGCGATGCCCCCTCGCTGCAGGCGGGCGAAGAAGATTGCTCGATCGCCCTGCTTCGCATGCGGATCGATGAATCCGGGCGCCCGTTGCGCATCCTGATCGTCGATGACAACCGCACCAACCGGCTGGTGGCGTCACGCATGTTTCAGGAGTTCGATGTCGTCATCGTCGAAGCCTGTGATGGGCTCGAGGCAATCGACGCCGTCGAGACGCACGAGTTCGACATCATCTTCATGGATATGCGGATGCCGGAGATGGATGGCTTGACGGCGACCAGCATCATTCGGGCGTCGGGCGGCCGTCTGGCCCGTGTCCCGATCGTCGCCTTCACGGCCAACGCGTTTGCGGACGACCAGGAGGCCTGCATGCGGGCCGGCATGAACGACTTCGTCGCCAAGCCGGTGCGCAAGAAGTTTCTCGTCCAGGCGGCGCTCCGGGCGCTGTGGGGCGCCGACATCGAGAATCTGCGCGGCAGTGCTGCGCAGATGTCGGATACGTTCGGCAGCGCGCCCGCAGGCATGCCGTCCGACGACACCGAGGTGTTCTGTCGCCGGCCGTTCGACGAACTGGTCGCAGAAATCGGCGCCGGCGATGCGTTGGAAGCCTACCAGGCCTTCATCGACGATACGGTGGAGCGCCTCGACCGGCTGCAATCAGGCGTTCCGCCGGGACACGACGTGGTCAAGGTCGATGCCCATTCGTTGAAATCAACCTCGGCCACCTTCGGTTTCGACCGCATGTCGGAGCTCGCAACCCGCCTGGAAAGAGAAGCGGAGCAACTGGAAGCCGCCGACGCCCGCGCCATTCTGGCGGCCCTCCGGCGGGCGTTCGACGACGGCGTGGCTCAGT
This sequence comes from Tardiphaga sp. vice304, assembly GCF_007018905.1. Lineage (NCBI taxonomy): Bacteria > Pseudomonadati > Pseudomonadota > Alphaproteobacteria > Hyphomicrobiales > Nitrobacteraceae > Tardiphaga > Tardiphaga sp. vice304. Next base: position 679,275 of record NZ_CP041402.1, on the reverse strand, counting down.
TCGCCGCCCTCAAGCAAGCGGCCTGATCGTGCAGCCGATCGACAACATCCCCGCGGCAGCCTGGCGTGCCGCCGTCAGGCCAGCAGCGCATGTCGGATCATTTTGGCGAGTTCGCCGACCCGGTAGGGCTTGATCAGCAACAGCACGCCGCTGTCCTGGAGTGCGTCGCTATTGAAGGCGTCGTCGGTGTAGCCGGACGTGAACAGAACCTTCAGCCCCGGTCGCTGCTGTACCGCGGTTTCCGCAATCTGGCGTCCGTTGCGCGGGCCGGGCAGAACGATGTCGGTAAACAGCAGATCGATTGTTTCGGAACTATCCAGCACGGCCTGCGCCTCCTTCGCATCGGTTGCCGAGATCGTCTGGTAGCCCAGGCCTTCGATCTGCGCGACGACATAGTCCCTGACCAGACTGTCGTCCTCGACAATCAGAATGGTCTCGTCGCCGCGTTGCACCGGAGTGACGCCGGCCACCTCGTCGGCGACCGGCTCGGCCGACAGCGAGCGCGGCAGATACAACGTCACCAGCGTTCCGGCGGGCGTACTCGAGATCGATACGTGCCCTTTGGACTGTCGGGCGAAGCCATACACCATGCTGAGCCCGAGTCCCGTGCCCTTGCCGACTTCCTTGGTCGTGAAGAACGGTTCAAAGGCCCGGCCGAGCGTCGCGCGATCCATCCCCTCGCCGGTATCGCTCACCTCGATCGTGACGTAGTCGCCAGGCGCGATGTCGGAATCGGCGGGCACATCTGAAGCGTCGAGATGCAGGTTTCCCGTCGAGATCGTCAGCGTGCCGCCATGCGGCGATGCGTCCCTGGCATTCAATGCCAGATTGAGAATCGCGGTGGTCAACTGGCTCGGATCGACGATGGCGGACCAGGTGTCTGCGAACATCTCCAGATTGACGCGGAGCTGCTCGCCCAGCGCCGCGCGAAGCAGCTTCGCCGTCTCCAAAGCGAGATCGTTGATATCGACATCCCGCGGCCGCAACGGCTGTTTACGGGAGAAGGCCAGCAGGTGTTTGGTGAGTTCGGCGCCGCGGCTCGCCGCCGAATCGATCATCTGCGTGATGCTGTGAAGTTGCGGACGGTCGGCGACGCCGTCCGCGAGGATCTGGATCGTTCCGGTAATGACCGTGAGGATGTTGTTGAAGTCGTGCGCGACGCCGCCGGTCAATTGCCCGATCGCTTCCATCTTCTGCACCTGACGAAATTGCGCTTCGGCTGCCCGCTGTTCCGTGACGTCCCGGATGAAGGCGTTGAACAGCACGCCGCTGTCGCGCAAGAATTTGGTGAGGCTCAGCTCGACAGTGATGTCGTGGCCTGCCCTGGATCGCGCCGGGAATTCAAATCGCGTACCCGTCGTTTCGTGTTCATGGCAATCGAGGTAGGCCATGAAGGCGACCCAGGAGACGCTGTCGGTTTCAACATTGGCAAATATTTCAAGGATCGACGCCCCCACGGCATCCTGCCTCGTCCAACCGAAGATCTCCTCGGTCTGGCGATTGAGATCGGTCACGACCAGACTGGAATTGAATTGCAGAAAGCCATCCAGCGCGGTGTTCAGAATGCCCTGCGCCATCTTTTCGCTCTCGCGCTGCGCCTTCTCCGCTCTCTTGCGTTCCGAGATATCGACGATGGCCGCCAGAATCAGTGTTCCCTTGCGGGTGGGAATGGGATTGAGACTGATTTCGACAGGAAACCGGTCGCCGCGGCTGCTTTGCCCGTAGAGATCGATCCTTGCGCCCATGCGCTTGGCCGACGGGTTGGCGGTGTAGGCCGTGCGCGAATGGGCGTGCGCAGTCCGAAGATCGACCGGAACCAGCGTTTCGACGGATCGTCCGATCAACTCTGCCCTGGGATGGCCGAACAACCGTTCGGTCTCGGCATTCACGAGCATGATCACGCCGTTGACGTCAATCAACACCAACCCATTCGGACTGCTGTCGATCGCGAGCCTGAACATTTCCTCGCTGAGTTTGCGGTCGGTGATGTCGCGCACAACCTTTGCCGCACCGACGGTTTTTCCTGTGCCCGACAGAATCGGCGACACGCTCACCGAGACGTCGAGCAGGCGCCCGGCTTTCGATTTTCGCACTGTCTCGTGATTTTCGACGGCGATTCCGCTTTTCACACGGTTGAGAATGCTGAGGGCGTCGTTCCGGCGGTCTTCCGGAACGATCATATCGATGCTTTGCCCGACGGCTTCCGACGCCGTGAATCCGAAAAGCCGCTCGGCGGCCTCGTTCCATCCGGTGATGGTTCCGGTCAGCGATTCGGTGATGATCGCATCGTTCGAGGACCTGACCGCCGCGCTATACAGCCGTTCCCGGTCGGCGTAGGCGTTGAGCTCGCTGTCCGCGTCGCGCGCCTGCTGCCGCATCAGCAGCGCCAGACGAAGCTGGATGCGTGCGGTCTCGGCGAGAAGAATGGCGAGGATCGCGCCGGCCGCAATCAGGCCATAGAGGCGCCCGACGTAATATCCGAAATCAAACCGCGCCGCATTGAACACGGCGGATAGCGAAATCTCGAAGACCCAGGCGCACAGGATGGCCCCCATCCACACGTCGAGAACGGAGGGTTGCTTCCGTTTCAACAGAAGGCCGATCGACAGGAAGCAGGCGAGAAAAACGAGCCCAACCGCCGACATCGTCGCCAGCGTGAATTTCGAGTTGACGATCAGGACGGGCAGGATGGGGTGCCCGACGGTCAGGACACACAACAGGATGACGGCCGCCAGAAAGACGCCTGAAATGCTCAGAGCGATAGCCCGGTTGCAGGCGCGGCGCGTCCTGAAGGGACGGCGACCGGGATCGGAGATCGCGTAAAGCAGCGTGAACAACGGCAATCCGGCGTGCCAGACCATGTAGAGCCACGCCGTGGTTTCCGGGCCGGGAAAGAACAGGCCGTCATTGGCGAACAGGTCATCATAGGTCAGCGCATAGCCGGCGACCGCGAGCGCCGTAAACAGATAGCCGCACGCGAGGTACAGGATCCCGATGGAGCGCAGAACCGCGAATTGCGAGAACAGCAGGACAGCCGTGATGATGTAGACGACGGCCAGGGAGGATTGATAGCTGGCGATGAAGGCCGGCACCGACGGGAATGTAACGCGAACGAATGGCAGCGCGGCCACGACCAGCAGCAGAGAGCCGATCACCGCATACAAGACGGCGGTCCGATCGGCCGGAGAACTGGGAAGCGTCGAGAGATAGACGCGACGATTGCAACGCTCAATCATGCATACCTCGTTGTTGAGTCATGCCGACCGGCAGGAATGGTGGAAAGAGGGTCAGGTTCCGACCTTCGACGGGTTGCGCAGGACCGACCGGAAATGACCGCACCTGGATGGGAAGCGGCGGGGCAAGCCGGTAAAGGCCGCCCTCGTCGTTTCAATGGCCGCGTATGCGGAACAGCGGCCGGTGGTCGCGTCGATCAGGTTCGTGCGGCATCCAGAACCATCCGCACCAGTTCGGTAGCATTTCGGGCGCTGAGTTTCTTCATGATATTGGCGCGATGATCCTCGATCATGCGCGGGCTGATCCCGAGTTCCCGTCCGGCTTCCTTGTTGGAACAGCCCGCAGCAATCAGCTCGAGCACTTCGCGCTCGCGGCGGGTCAGCGGCTCGCGTCCTGGAAAATGCATCGACTGCGTTTTCGAAGGCGGTGCATCGCGGCGTCGTGAGAACGCGCCGATGGCTCCTTCAATCCGCTCGATGATTTCACTTCCCCGAAACGGTTTCTCGATGAAATCGAGGGCGCCGGACCGGATGGCGTCGACGGCCATCGCGATATCGCCGGATCCGGAAATGATGAAGATCGGCGCCGGATAGTCCTGCGCCCGCAACTCCTTCAGGATATCGATCCCTGACTGTCCTGGAATATGAACGTCGAGCAGCATGCAGATCGGGCTGCGTGTGCGGGCGACAGAAAGCAACGCAGCTCCGTCGGCAAAGCAGATCACGTCATAACCGGCCGCCCCAAGCACCAGAGACAACATTTCTCTGATTGCGGGATCGTCGTCGACGACGAAAATCTCGCCGTGGGCCAGTTCACCCATTCCATCCTCCAATTGGCGCGGCGCATCTGCACATCGGCGCTTGACAGTAGTGGTACGGCCTTTTGCCTTAACGCCCAAGTAAAATGACGGGACTACTCATTAGATGACCGGAAGCGGACTTATAAAACGCTAGCAAATCATTCGGTGAAACCATGATCTCTTCCATACTCGTTAGTTCGAATTATCCAATCGAAATTTCGCAATCAATAACGATGCGCAACGTTTCTTCCGCAGTGACTGGAAAGGAATGCCGCCGGAGCCGCACGCGCGACCATCGCGCGGTATGATGATGCTATCGACACCGACGATCGGCATGATCGGCGCCGGCTGTCACCGCGACTCATTCGCAGCTGAACGGTGGATTCCACGCTCGACATGAGCAGATCTCGACGGGGCCGCTGACCGGCGTCGCGATCTCCGACTTCTCGCAGAACTTTCGCCAGCCCTCCGATATCACTCATCGTTTCCGAATGTCGCCTGGCTGGTGCGAGCGCGCCGCGAGCTTCTAGAATAGGGCAGACATATGCGACATCTTCCCCTCGATGGACAAAAACGCGGGCGTTCCGACCAGCTATCTGCCAAAACGCTGGCATCGCTGATGGGGCCGGTGCTGATCGTGAACCGCCACTTCGAAAAAAGTCGCGTGGTGGAGCGGGCGGTTCGCAGCATCTGCCAGGAGACCGTGGTCGTGGAGACCTGCGAAGACGCCCGGGTCTGGCTCGACTGCGCGCGATCGCATTGCGTGATCATATGTCCGACCGACGGCGACAGATCCCATGTCGAGCTGGTGACCTATATCGGCGCGGTCGGCTATCCGCTGCCGGTGGTCATCCTGGGAGAAAAGGACCAGCAGCTACGTGGATTATTGCGCGACATCGCCACCGAACGGAAGATGACAGTCCACACCTTTCCCTATCCCGTCGAACTCGGCCTGCTTCGCGTGTTGCTCGCAGACCAGAGGGCGAAGACGGCAGGGCTTCCCGCCGCGCACATGTGGGGCGGCGTCAAGGTTGACACGGTCGTTGCGCGGCACCGCCCCTAGCGAAATGCCGAGACGTGCGGCGGACGGCATGGCGGATGTGGCTCAGCCGGTATTCATACGGGGCGCATTCCTAAGGTTTGCATACACCTTACCAGCTAATATCGAGTGCACCGATTCGACAAAACAGGCCGCTTAACAAAAATGATTTAATGACAGAGGAGCATTCCATGGAAAAGCACGCCGTAAAAAAACGTTCGGTTGTTGTCAGCGGACGCCGGACCAGCGTCAGTCTCGAAGATCGCTTCTGGGATAGCCTGCGAACGATCGCGGAAGCCGAGGGCAAGACCATCGGCGTTTTCGTTTCGGAGATTCACGCCCGCGGCGATGCTGTCAACCTGTCCTCGGCGATCAGGATCTCGATTCTGGATTACGTCCAGCAGAAGGGTTTCGATCAGTGGCGCAATGCGATGCGCTCGCCCGCAGCCGTCGCCGGCGCGCCGAACTAGGCCAATCGCGTCGGCAGGGTTCGACTGTTCCCTGTCGACGCCTCTCTGCATCACGCAACAGGGCGCGACCTATTGCTGCAGGTCCGCTATCGGACCCGCTGCGCTGCATTATATTGCGCCAGATCAACCTGCCTTCGCTGGCCGAGTGATAGCCTCTCGTTCATAAGCCATGAACATCGGGAGATTGCCATGCGTGCGCATCAGATCATGACGCATCGTATCATTAGCGTGACGCCGGAAACTTCGATCGCCGACGCCGCAGAAATCATGCTTACCAATCACATCAGCGGACTGCCCGTGCTCAATGCGTCCGGCGAGTTGGTCGGGATCGTCTCCGAGGGAGACTTCCTGCGACGCTCCGAAATCGGCACGCAGCGGAAGCGGCCGCGCTGGCTGCAATTCTTCACCAGTACCGGACGCCTCGCGGACGACTTTGTCACCGAGCGCGGGCGCAAGGTCGAAGACGTCATGACCCGCGATCCCGTCACGGTCCATGAAGAGGCCCGGCTCGAAGAACTGGTCGCGCTGATGGAGCGTCGCGGCGTCAAGCGACTGCCGGTTCTGCGCAACGGGCAATTGGTGGGAATCGTGACCCGCTCCAACATGCTGCAGGCGGTCGCCGGCCTGGCGAAGGAGGTCCCTGACCCCACCGCAGACGACGACCACATCCAGGCCCGCCTGCTGCGCGCCTTCGATGCGGCCGATTGGCGGCCGATCGGGCTGCAGGTAGCGGTCCGCAACGGCGTCGTTCACCTGTACGGCCTGATTGGCGACGACCGCGCACGCCGCGCGGCGGTAGTGGCCGCCGAGAACACCGAGGGCGTCAAGGAGGTGCACGACCACATCTGCCTGGTCGATACCTGGTCCGGCTTCTATGTGGAATCGCCGGAAGACATCAAGGCCGCCGGCTGACCTTGCGTCAGGAGGACGTGTCATGGCCTGGGCGTTACGGCTGATCGGGATCGTTGCTGCGGCAATCACCTCGTTGTTTGTCGCCCGCGAGGCCATGAACTTCGGCTTCGTGGAAACGTTGGTGACAGTCGTGCTGGTTGTCGGCCTCATTCTCGCCGCCGTCGGCTGGACCATGCGCCACGAGGCCTGAATTGGCTCTGTCCGGGAAACCGTGGCCGGCGCCGCGGAGAACCCCGATGACCATCGAAGTTAACGCGCCAGACGAAGCACGCGAGCAGGCCGCAATCCTCGACTTCCTGCAACAGGCCGAGCCTGGCATGCAGCGCATCGACACCCACGCCTCGATCGTCTTTCTCGGCCGCTCCCGCGTGCTTAAAATCAAGCGCGCGGTGCGGCTGCCGTTTCTCGATTACTCGACCCTCGCCCGGCGCCGGCTCGCCTGCGAGCAGGAACTCGATGTCAACAAACCATTCGCGCCGCAGATCTACCAAAGGGTGCTTCCCATTACGCGCGACCCGGCCGGACTACATATCGATGGCAGCGGGCCGGCGGTGGAATGGGCCGTCGAGATGGCGCGCTTCGACGAAACGCTGGGCTTCGAGCGGCTGGCGGCCCAAGACGACATCTCGACGCCGATGGCGATCGCGCTGGCCGATGCCATTGTCGCGGCGTATAAACAACAGCCTGCGCTGCGAACTACCGGCTGGGTGGCTTCCATCTCCGGCATCATCGCGCGCAACACCGACAGGTTTCGCAGCCTCGCGGGCATCGCCGCCCCGGATATCGAACGCCTCGATGCGATGAGCCAGGCGGCCCGGCTCGCGCGTCAGCCTACGCTGTCGGGGCGCAGCGAGGCGGGCTTCGTCCGTCGCTGCCACGGCGATCTGCACCTCGGCAATATCGTCCTGATCGACGGCCGGCCGGTGCTGTTCGATGCCATCGAATTCGATCCCGCGCTCGCCACGACGGACATCCTCTACGACCTCGCATTTCCGCTGATGGATCTGATCCGCTACGGCCGCACGGCAGCCGCCAACGCGCTGTTCAACCGCTACATGGAGCGCAGCGCCGACGCCAACCGCGATGCGCTGGCGCTGCTGCCGCTGTTCCTGTCGATGCGCGCGGCGATCCGCGCCAATGTGCTGTTCACCAGGAGCGAGCAGGGCGGCGACAACCGCACGGCCGATTGGAACGAGGCCAGGCTTTACTTCGATCTGGCCCTTACACTGATCGATCCCGCGCCGCCCCGGATGGTGGCGGTCGGCGGCATGTCCGGCACCGGCAAGAGCGAGTTGGCGCGCCGGCTGGCGCCGATGCTGGGTCCCGCCCCCGGCGCCCTGGTGCTGCGCTCCGATGTCATCCGCAAGAAATTGTTCGGCGTAATCGAGACCGAGCGGCTCCCGGAAGAAGCCTATACGCCCGAGGTCACCGCGCGAGTCTATGACCGGCTGATGAGCGGCGCGACGCAGGTGGCGGCGCAGGGCCATTCCGCCATTGTCGATGCGGCCTTCTTGCGCGACAGCGAACGCGCCTCCTTCGACACGGGAGCGCCGCGGGCCGTTCCCCGTGACGGGCTTTTCCTGCGCGCCGATCTTGTGGTCCGCGTCGCGCGGATCGGGCCGCGACGCGACGACGCCTCCGATGCCACGGCCGCGATCGCGACCCTGCAAGAAGGCATGTTGCTGGGCAGCGTCGAATGGCCGGCCATCGACGCCGGCGGATCGCCTGAGCAGACGCTCGCCCGGGCCTGCAGCCGCCTGGGGATCGACGAGACGATCGGAAGCCAGGCATGACCGCGCTTCACGCGAAAACGACGGGTGCGCGGCGCTGCCAGGACGCCTTTCAGCAGATCGCGCGCGGCTGCCTGCGTTCGGTCCGGCAGCACCGCGCCACAGCCTGCCGCGGCCATCCGGAGGCCATCCATCAGATCCGTATCGCGCTGACCAGGCTGCGCGCCGCGCGAAAATTCTTCGCCGCGATGACGCGGGACGCGGTCTGGCCGAAGCTGAAGATCGACATCCGCTGGCTGAACGCCGCGCTGGGCGCCGCGCGGGACGACGACGTGACGACCGCCTGTGCCAGCACCGTTGAGGACAGCCGCCTCGCCGTCAAAGACGACACGCAACTCGCCGGCGCGACCGCGCGCTCCCACCGCCAGCTCGCGACGGCCTTGCGCTCGGCCCGCTGCGACCGGCTTCTCGCCGGTCTTGCCCGCTGGGTCGACAAGGGCCCGTGGCTGACGACGACCGCTCCGGCCGCAGCCCGGCGACGCACACGCTCGCTCGCCGACTACGCCCCGCAGCATCTGGAGCGATGGCAGCGGCACCTGGCGCGCAAGACCGCGCATGGATTGGGCCATGGCCGGCGGCTGCACCGCCTGCGCATCGCCGCCAAACGCTACCGCTACATGCGCGAGGCACTCACCGCGATCGGCCTGCCGGAAAGCCGCGCCGAGCGCCGCAGCCGCGAGGCGGCACATTCCGCCCAGCACGCGCTCGGTGAACTCCGCGATCTCGCCCGATTGCGAAAGTGGCAACCCGCGAAACGCGCGGCGAGAAACTATACGAGGCAGAAGAAAAGACTGCTGCACAAGGCAACGAAGGCGTTCGAGAAGTTCGGCTGATACGGCGGTACGCGGGATCACCTGACGGCACGGCCACAAAAGATACCGCGGCGGCGACGCGACGCTGGCCGACCTCGTGATGCACGGCTTGACGACGGTTGGAGCGTTTTAAATGGTTTGAAAGGGAGTGGCGGAGAGGGGGGGGCACCCTGCTCTCCTCCGACATGGCCAGACGATGAAACGACGCGACCTCGGACGCCATCTCGAATGGCACGGCGACCGCATTCGCGTGGTTATGAAGGTCCCTCCCAGTCAACGGGCAGAGTTCGGCACCAAGGTGCGCGAGGTGCTCATCACGCGCGATCAACTGGAGGCTGAGCGGGAGAAGTTGGATGTGATCCGCCGTATCAAGGCCAAGCTCAAGGGCGTGAAGACTCTCGCCACACAGAAGCCCCTGATCGAGGAGGCGCTGCGCTGGCGGCAAGCGGCGCAAGATGAGGCTGTTGCGACCGGGTTGACCGATGAGCAGACTACCGTGGCGGAAGCCCTCAGCAACCGCGTGGCCCGCATCGAGGCTATTCACGGGCCGCAGGAGGCTCAGCAGTTCGCCGCCGTCGCAAGCGGCACAGGCACACCGCTCCGCGCCTTGCTCGACATCTGGTTCGAGGAGCACTCTTTCACCAACGGATACCAAGAAGATGTTCGCCGGGTGCTGGGCCGCTTGGAGGCTTGCTGTCGGCACTCAGCGGCTTGCGGATCGACGAGATCGGCAGTCTGCGCGTGAAGGACTGCTAAGGCTGCAAGATCGCGGTCGTGAAGTCGAAGACGCCCAGCGGGACGAATGCTCGCTTGCGTGATCCAGAACCATCCGAACCGCACGGGCCCGGACCTCGGGTGAAAACTTGTTTGTCGTCTTGCTTGTCATGGCTCCATCCTCTCAGAAGTTGGAGCCTCCGATCAATCCGGGGCGGTTCAATCGCTGGGATCGCAGACATCTAGTCGTTTGCCGACCTTCACGATCATTTACTTTGGAGGAAGCGGCCGAGCGGCATTTTCCTGATCAACCATTAGTCCTTCATCGGCTGCAGTTTCTATTTCACCATGATTGTGTGGCGCCAGAGAGAAACACGGCTCCGCACTACGATCTCCAGCTAGCCCTTGGCAAGAAAACGCATTAAGGTTGAATAGCTTTGATGTGGAGATCAATAGCTGCGATGGAATGCTGCGTCCGCGTCCATGATCTGACGCCCAAATGCTGCGCCGAGCGAAGGCTTTCCGTTGTCTCCGGACTCTGTCCCGCGGGCGAGTCGATATCCGACGGAGGTGCCGGCTTTCTGCCGGACGCTGTCGCGCCGCGCGGCGAATGGCGCATGCCGACGCCCGATGAACTTTCGGGGCTCGTCGGAAGCCCCGGCGTGCACAAGGATCCGGAAGTGCTTGTCGTGCCGCTGCCGCGGTTGTCACGCGTGCTCGAAGCGCATATCGCATCGCGGCGCAAGGCCGATTTGACATTTCTGCCCGAGGCCGTGCGCGAGGGCATCGAAGACATCGCGCGGTTCTGCGGTCGGCTCGACGGTCTCATCTGCCAAGGCGCCTGGGTCGGCCCGGGGGGCCTGCGCTTGGTGACGCATATTCCGGACCCGGTGGCACCCGTGCGGATCGGGCTGCACATCGACAACTGGGACAAGATTCCGCTGATCGAACGATCCCGCGCGCGACGCCGGCTCTGCATCAACCTCGGATTAAACCCGCGCTATCTCGTCTTCTTGCCGACGCCCGTGTCAACCCTGGTGGCCGCCAGAAAGCTCTCTGGCGAACTTCCGCCGAACATGTCGGCACCGGACGCGGTTCGCGCGTATCTCAGCCGGAATTTGAACCACCCTGCGGTCCGTGTCCGGATCGATCCCGGCGAGGCCTATGTCGTCAATGCCGACGACGTGATTCACGACGGGGCTTCAGATTCGCCGGATGTGCCCGATGCGGCGCTTCACTTTCTGGGGCATTTCGAGCGGCCGAACGAGGTGGCGAATCGTGCCGGTGATGAGGCTCGGGGGACGATCAGCGGGCGATGACGAAGCCGGATTGCTCGACTTGATCTGCCATCCGCTCGACGGTGCGCAATCCGAAACCGACGCCATTGACGCTATCGCCAACGATCGCCGCCTCATGGGAGGTCGTGGTGTTATCGAACAGCAGCATCATGGCGAACTCGGCAAACGACAATTTCAGACTCGCGCCGAGCTCATTCAAGCGGGCAACCGCGACGCCGTCCTCCATCAAGCAGAAGTCGACGTCGAGCTCCAGATTCGGCAACGGCGTTCCCCCGCGCCTGACTGAAGCAGGCCATTTATATCGATCGAATTTCGTCTCTGCACCGCCGATAAGCTCACACTCGGCCCATGTGAAGGCCGAGCGGGCAAATGTCGCGATGCGGCAAGCATGGTCGAGCGCCAATTTCTTCGTCGGCGCTGCCGGCGCACGGTGTAACTGCCAGACAAGTTCACTGGCGCTCAAGCCGGTCGGACGAAGCATCAGCCGCTCTCCCCAGTCGACTGGCAGCCTTTCCAGCAATCTGCTGCGCCATTTCGGTGTCGGATTGGTGAGGTGGAATCCAGCCAGAAATCCGTCCACCGCATGGCCAAGCAATTCCTGCGCCGCAAATACCATTGAGCGATGGTCCCCGGCGTCGCGGTATCCGACCATGTCGACCTGGATCGTCCGGGCCATATGCCGCGCCACATGCAGCTTCAGGCGTGCGATGTTGGCGCAGGCCGGCCTGCTGCTGCTGACGTGATCGGCTTCAGCGTCACGCGGCCACAGCAATGTCCCGGCGTACAGTCGGTGCAGCAACAGAAGCTCATTCGCGGTGAAGTCGGCTGCGCGGGTGACATTCCAGGCCGAACGCGACCAGCTTTCGATGCGGTCGATAATCGAGACGACCTGGGTTCGCGGCAATATCCGCATGTCGATGATGCATGTCCCGGAAACCCACGACACGACTTCATCAGGCGAGACCCGCGCAAGCTCTTCACGGGGGGTTATCAGGATCAGATCGACGTCTGATTTTGTCGTTCCCAATCCCTCGGCCAGCGAACCGACGGCAAGAAGAACATCGTCTTCTCCGATCGATGCGACAGCCTGCGCGCCCTCGACCAGCGCACCGAGATCTATCAAATGAAGGCAGAGAAACTCTTCAAGAGTCATTCCCGACACCTGTAGCGGCAAACCGGCGCGTGGGGCCTCTCACCCATCGTAGAAATTCGGCTCTGTCTTCTTGGCACGGCACCAATCCCGCCGGGCGCAACAAGCGAGCGAGCAATCGAAAGCATTGTCGCCGAACTCTTCCGTGGTGATCCGGTTGAAATCGCTGAATCGCTTACAAAATAGCGCGGCGACGTTGCACTGGTCCGCCCCCTCGGAAAGCTTTTCGATGAGGAAGGCCGTGTAACCGACATGAGCCAGCTCATCATTCAGAAGGCTGTCCTGAATTCTTTTCATCGCCTGGCGGTTTCTTGGCGGGCAATGGGCCTCGAGCGCGCGACGTTGCATAACGTGATGAATCGTGGTGCGGATTTCCGCGATATTCATCTGGAGAAAATCGTCGATGGTCGGAACCTTTGCATAAGGCGACCCCTTCACCGGAAAAAGCTTCATGTGCATTGAGAAGCCTGGAGACAGTTGCCGCAATTCATTGCGGAACTCGACCGAAACCGAATTGGGAAAGGCAAGGTCCAGCAACGCCAGATACATCAGAGAGTGCTTCGACTCATCGACGGCGTGACGCTTCAGTTGACGCTGTTCGTCCTTGTCCGGCGCACAGGCGGCCAATGACCACAGACGTCTCGAACCATCGCCTTCCCGCTCGGAATTAGTCAGGAGCGACGTTGCCATCCACCGAGGGTCTGTAGCGGATTCTTGATATAGGGTGGCATAGGGTTCGGCGTCGAACGGCGGCGGCTCTCGTTCGAGCGCCTCGCCGATCGCCGCTGAATATTTCCGGCATTCGCCAAGGCCGCCATACAGATCAACCGCAACCTGTGCGATCCTGGCGACCTTGTTTCCGAATGCTTCCGCCGACACCAGAGCGCTGACATGGTCAGCTATCTCTCTGATTCGCTCTGCCGAATTCGGGCTGCGCATGGAGGTCGCGCTAGACCGACTGGGAAGCCGGATCGAATGGCGAATTCAGCGCCACAAACGCCGTATCAGCCTTGGCGAATTTGCGCGCTATTTCGTCCTGCGTCGCCTGGTCCAGCACCAGCTTTCCGTCTTTGATGCGGCCGGTGAGTACAAGGCCAGTCCGATGTTCGTGCAGGACTTTCGCTGCTTGGGATAAACGCTCGACTTCATGATCAGTCATCGTGTCTTCTCCTCATCCTTGGGCAGAATTCACTTACAGAGTGTATAACGATAGTTTACTACCTCAACGCACCAGTTCCGTCAATGCCCTACGGCGCATCACACAAATTCGTGCGCTACACTTCGTTCAACCCGTCGCGTTGAAGTGTCGACCGTTGGTTCCGGCGACGACGGCGTTCTTTGTGCGCTGCACGAGCCTCATGTCGACGGACAGTGCAACTATCAAATGCGGTCGAACGCTTCGTCGATCTCGTCCCATGACAGCGATTTCTCTTTGCCGAAGTGGAAATCGAACGATCCGGCATTCACGTCGTCATGGCTGAACTTTTTTCTTATGTCTGCCTCGGCCTGTTTTCGGCAGGACAGATCGAACGGCAGCCAGTCCGCGAGCGGCCGGTCGTTCTCGATACTGTTGAGGAGCCGTTCCGTCCCCATGGAGTCCGGCATGCGCAGGATGGCCTGCCGGGTTGTTTCCACGGCGAAATGCGGAAACAACAGCGCGTCGACCTTCATCGACGCAATACAAACTTTCCTGCCAAACACCTGGTTGAGCGAGGGTTCATACAACTCGTACTTGCCATGCGAAAGCAGGGGCCCGGCGAGATAGCAGCTGTTGTGGTCATCGGACGGTCCGATCCTGCTATCAAGCGAGCCATTGTCCAGAACCGTTTCCGGCGTGATCCGGCACATATGGGGTATGGCTTTCGCCGCGAGATCGCCTCCGGCATCTACGCGCAGTTCCGCCATGTCGCTGCCCAGCAATTCGCCGCCCTTTTGCAAAAGATGCATGGCCAGCGAGGTTTTTCCGGCTCTGCGCGTACCGATCAGCGCCACACCCTTGCCGCGATAGCGTACGAAGGCGGCGTGTACGTCCACGTAGCCTCGCTGCCAACAGGCGAGCCGCAGCACATAGGCAACGAGATGCTCAAAATGCGGGATGAACGGCCGCGTCCCCAGCGGGTAGACGTAGACAAGAAGCTTGCGGTCGCGCCGCAGGATCGTCAGCCCATCGAACGGCTGAACATGGCGAACCACCGCCCGTTGCGCCGAGCGGCTGAGCGGTTCGGCAATAAAATCGCCGCGCCAGTATTCAGCCAATCCCGGGGCCGACAGGTCCTGCGCTTCATCGGCAAACGCTTGCAGCGTTTCGCCATATCGATCACTCGCGACAGCCGCCACGGTCCAATCGGCGGCGGCCTCCGCCGGGCCGACCAGTGTCAGGTTCGCCGGACCGAAAACGTGCTCCAGCACAGTTCCCGCGCGTTCATCATCCGATCGCACATCGACCCGTTCCGGTTTCAGATCGACGCGGAAGCGATGGGCCGCCGATCCTGCCGCCGCCAAAAACGCCACATCCAACCGATCCATAACTGTCACGTGCACCTCGTCATCCCGGTCAGCTACAATAATCTTGGCTTGACCAAATTATCGTACAGGATGCATGTTAAGATAACACAACTTTGAGATTTCGGTCAAAATTGCGCGGTTCGGGGTCTCAGTCGACGCCACTGGCAGGTCTGGAGGAGTCGAAAGTGCTGGTGGCAATCGCGGGCGCGGACGGCGCGGGCAAGACGACACTGAGCAGGCAGGTCGAGCAGGCTTTGCTACACATGGGGGTGGAGGCCGTGCGCCTCGATCGCTTCGATATCTTGAACCCAACCCTTTCCCCTGCGTCGGCGTTCATTGACACCGACGTGCAAACACTACGCAATAGCGTGCTGCAAATGCCGACAGCAACGGCGCGCCTTCTCTTCATGCTGTGGTCGATGGCGGTTACGGTGTCGTCTCATCTGGATCAGGCCGACGCCAGCCGGGTAATCATTTACGACAGCTACTGGATGAAGCACACTGCTGCCGAGATCATCTTCGGGGCGGACGAGAAGGCGGCATTGGCCACTGCGAGTCTGTTGCCGCAGCCGGACATCACGCTTTACATCAAGCTGCGCCCCGAGGAAATGTACCGGCGCAAGCACGACGATCTGGTCGCCTATGAGTGCGGCATGGATCCGGCCTGCCATCCCGAAAGTTTCCTGCAGCACCAGCGACGCATTCTGGAACGACTAGACTCCTGGTCGCAGCGTCTGGGATGGCAGGAAATCGATGGTACGCAGTCCCTCGATGCGCTGGTCGCCGAATTGGTGCGGCGGATCGGGGAGGCCCGTGCGACCTGGAAATGTGGCGAACCGGCGACGCTCGCGCTCTAGATGTGAGCTTTCAATAGGTTGTCCATTCGGACGGGACACGCTTCCATCCATTGAATTCGCTCTCGACTGTCTTTCCGCGCTTCACGCCGCGCTACATGGATACGGCCCGGTCAATATGCGCGCGGAACCACAACTCGACATTCAGCAGCATCCAGATCCGCTTGCCGTAGAAATCGTACGCCAGGTGCTGCGGGTTCAGCAGAAGATCTTCGACATTCTTCATATTGAAGATTCCGCGCCGCCGCGTGCAGCCGTCAAGCAGGATCTCACGCGCGAAATTCTGCAGCGAACCACCGAACCAGGCATCAAGCGGCACCGGAAAGCCAAGCTTTTTACGGCGCGAAATCTGCGGCGGCAGCTTCCCATCGGCGACCCTGCGCAGGAGATATTTGCTGACGTCGAGGTGCTCGCTAGCATTCTCGCTCTTCGTAAAGCAGGCCCTGAGCCTGTGCAGCGGCGATTTCCAGCGCATTTTGTACTTGAGTGGAATGGACCAGACAAACTCCACCAGCTCGTGGTCGACAAACGGCACCCGCGCCTCGACCGAGGCGGTCATGCTCTGCACATCCAGACGGTCGAGCAAGTTCAACAAATGGATTTTCTCGAAGAAGTAGAACACGCGGTCATACGCATCGTCGCTTCGCGTCGCGTCAAGAACGGCGTGACAGCGGGACAGGAATGCGCGGTCGAAATCGAGTTCCGCATTGACCTGGTCGCTGAATATATCCCACTTCGCAGCGAGCGGCCACCAGTGATAGACATGGAGGAGATGCGCCACGTCGTCCTTCAAGCCAAGACGCTGAATGACATCGGGATCATGAAGGGTTAATTTGATCAGGGCCTGCAGCGGCGTCGGCAGCCGCTGGTAGAACGCCAGCTTCCGGTAGTCCATCGGCGACCTCTGGACGCGGCCATAGCCGCCGAACAGTTCGTCCGCCCCCTCCCCGGACAGACATACGGTGACGTCCTTCTTCAACTCATGCGACAGCGCGCACAACGCCACTTCGTGAGGAATCGACAGTGGCTGGTCGCGGTGCTGGATCATGCCGTCCATCATCGCAATATATTTATCGGCACCAAAAGTCAGATGCCGGTGCTGGGTTCCGAGATGTTGACTTACTACCTCGGCATGAGCACCCTCGTCATAACCTTCGACGTCGAAGCCGACCGAATAGGTCCTGAGCGGTCCGGCGTGGTATTCGGCCATGATAGCAACCATCAGACTGGAGTCGAGGCCACCGCTGAGGTATGCGCCAACGGGAACATCACTGACCAGATGACGCCTGATCACCTGCGACAGCTTCTCCGTCAGCGTCGTCAGATAATAGTCTTCGCCCTTGTCTGTCCGTGGAAGCGAATGCGGGATGTCCCAATATTGCCTGATACCGACACGACCGTCGGCAAAGAGCAGGTGATGACCCGGCTGCAAGGATTTCAACCCGACAAAGACGGTATCTTCACCCAGCACGCTGCGAAAGCTCAAATAACTCGACAGGGCCGCCAAGTTGGCGCGCTGCTGAAAATCAGGGTGCGCCGTGATCGCTTTCATTTCCGAGGCAAAAACAAGCCGCTCCCCTATGACGCTGTAGTAAAGCGGCTTGATGCCGAGCCGGTCGCGGGCCAGAAACAACGCTCGCTTTAGCCCATCCCAGATGGCAAAGGCGAACATGCCATTGAAGCGCGTGACGCACGCCGCGCCCCACTCGGCAAAGGCGCGAAGGATGACTTCGGTGTCGCTTTCGGTCTTGAATCGATGCCCGCTGTAGCGCGTCAATCTGGATGGGAAGCGCGACAATCAGGATGGCAATTTAGCGGTCGCGGCGTGGGGATGATTGTCGCGGCCTGACGATAACGCAAGCGATAATCGCGTGCTGTAGAGTTGATTGTCGTGGAGCGACAATCAGGATGACGCTTTGATTGTCGCGCGCGTTGGCGGTCGTCCGGCTCCACGAGCCTTGTCGAGAGCCTCTTTCCGGCGATAGCTGTCGACATTCATTTCGAGGATCGTGGCGTGATGGACGAGGCGGTCGATCGCCGCGAGGGTCATAGCTTGATCCGGGAAGATTTTTCCCCATTCACCGAATGGCTGATTGGCGGTGATCAGCATCGAGCGGCGTTCGTAGCGAGCGCTGATCAACTCGAACAGAACGCTGGTCTCCGCTTGATCCTTGGTCACATAGGCCAGATCGTCGAGGATCAGCAGGTGATATTTGTCGAGTTTGGCGATCGCCGCTTCAAGCGTGAGATCGCGGCGCGCGATCTGGAGCTTTTGCACGAGATCGGTGGTTCTGGTGAACAACACGCGCCAACCGTTTTCGATCAGGGCCATGCCGAGCGCCGCTGCCAGATGCGATTTGCCGCCGCCAGGGGGACCAAAACACAACAGATTGGCGCCCTTGTCGAGCCAGGCGTCACCGGCGGCGAGAGCCTGCACCTGCGCCTTTGAGATCATCGGCACGGCATCGAAGTCGAATGCAGCGAGGGTCTTGCCCGGCGGCAGGCGGGCTTCATCCAGATGACGCTCGAAGCGACGACGGTTTCGCTCCACCATCTCCTGTTCAGCCAGGGCCGCCAGGAAGCGGGCGGCGGGCCAGCCTTCCTTATCGGCGGTTTCCGCCAGGGCGGCCCAGATCAGCTTGATGCCGGGCAGACGCAGTTCGCTGAGCAGCAATTCGACACGGGCGGCGTCGATCTTGACGGTCGCGTTCATGCGGCTTCTCCCACAGCCGCGGCAATCTGGTCGTAGATAGCGAGCGAGGGCAGCGTGACGACGACGACCGGTAGTGCCATGCCCTTCGGTCGGAAGCGTTCGATCAGCGCCTTGAGATCCGGCAGGATGCCGTCGTCGAGCGTGGCTTGCAGCACGGCACCGAGCTCCGCCTCGCAGGCCCGTTCATGTGCGAGCGCCAGAAGCCCGACCATGGCACGGCAGGCTGGTCTTTCGCCAATGCCGGCGAGCAAGGCGTCGAACGCACGGGCGTAGACGCGGCGGGGGAACAACTGGTCGCGATAGACCAGATTGAGCAGCGCCATCGGTTTGCGGCGCAGCGAATGGATGACATGGCGATAGTCGATGACGTGGCCGTGTTTGCCGTTGGGCTGGGTTCGCCCGCGTCGCAAGGTGATGATGTGCGTGGCGCCCTGGAAGCATTCGAGCCGGTCGTCATAAAGACGTACGCGCAGCCGGTGACCGATCAGGCGGGATGGGACCGAGTAAAACACCTTGCGCAACGTGAAGGCGCTGGAGGTCGTGACGTCGACGTTGACCTCCTCATAATCGGCGGTCTTGCGCACCGGCAGTTTCTTCAGCGCCGTCCGCTCCTGATCGATACGCTTGGCATTGCGCGCGTTGCCGCGGCCAACGATCTCGTCGACAAAACCCCGCCAGGCCGCAAGATCGTCGAAGTCGCGTGAGGCACGCAGCAGCAGGGCATCGGCCAGCGCTCTCTTGAGATGGCCATGCGCACTTTCGATCGAGCCGTTCTCATGCGATACGCCGGGATTGTTGCGGGTCGGCGTCATGCCGTAATGGCCGCAGAACGCCTCATAGCGCGTCGTCAAATCCTCCTTGGCATCGGCTCCGAGATTGCGGAACGCGGCCGACAGGCTGTCGCTGCGGTGCTGCTCCGGAACCCCGCCCAGCGACCACAGCGCGTTCTGCAAGCCTTCCGCCAGCGCGACAAAGCTTTCGCCACCGAGCACGACGTGGGCGTGTTCGAAGCCGGAGAAAGGCAGCCGGAAGTGATAGAGCCGGCAGTCCAGCAACTGGCCCGCAATGGTGACGCCGAGATCGGCGACCTCGGTGAAGTCCGACAACCCCATGCGACCCGGCGGATGTTCCTGACGGAAGATCACCTCCCGATCCGGCCCGTTCACCGCCCGCCATGCCCGAATGCGCCGCTCGAGCGTCCGCCGCGTTCCAGAACCCAGTTCCGGATGCCGCCGGCATAGTTCCTCGAACACGGCGATCGGCCGCAATCCGGGGGCGGCCCTCAGTATCGGCAGAACTTCGTTCTCCCAAACGTCGATGAACGGATCGGCTCGACGGCGTGCGCGGCGCGCCTTCTTCTGGGTCGGAAGTCGGGGATCCTTCTCGTATCGGTAGGCGGCGGAGGTGCTGAAACCAGCCTTTGCAGCGGCGACGGCTGGCGAATGGTTGCGACGCAAGCTCATGAAAAGCCTCATTTGTTGATCGGTGACATGCCGGCCGGCCAAAGCACTGGTCCTCTCGAAGGAGAAGCCGATGCTTTACCAGCCGCCGTTACCGCCAATGAGGCCCCTTCGGGCCGACACGCCGCTGCTGGGGTGCCTCCGGTCGGGCTACGCCCTCCCTTCGTCACCCCAGCAGCGGCGCATTCTCATCCTGATTGTCGCGGGATTCTCATCCTGATTGTCGCGCTACAGCCCGCGATTTTCGAGCGCGGCACGCACCTCCCTGAAGTTGTAAAGCTCGCCATTGTAGACAATGACATATCGACCGTCACATGCCGTCATCGGCTGACGGCCGCCCCGCAGATCGATGATGGACAAGCGGCGGTGGCCGAGGAATACGGTGTCATCGAGGTAGCTGCCGCGCTCGTCGGGTCCGCGGTGTTGCAGTCGATCGGTCAGCGCCTCCAATAGGCACCGGGATTCAGCGAGCGCGGAAACGGACGCGATTCCGAAAATGCCGCACATCCATCACGCCCATTCACGGCGAGCGCGTTCCAGATCCTCCGGGAAGTCAATCTCAAGCCACTTTCGACCGCTGATATCGACCGGAACGACCGGATAGCCCCGTGTCATAAGCGACCTTGCGCCGATGATGTAATACTGGTCCGTCTTGCCGGCCTTTACCGCGCTTTCGATCTCCGGAAGCATCGCGTTCAGACCATCGGTCGAATATTTCGCGATGCCGATGAAGCGGGCATGGGCCTCGCTTTCGCCGAGCTCCGTGCCAACGCGCGTAATCTTTCCATTCTCAACAGACACCAGGGCGTGTCCACGCTCGACCGCGTTGCGGTCCACGACCATTCCGATATCAGCAGTAGAATTGAGCGCCGCATCCAGTATCGCGGGCTCGTAGATCAGATCCGCATATAGCACGACGAGATCGCCATCGATCCAGTCACGCGCGAACATAAAGCTCACGATATTGTTGCCATGCTCGAAAAACGGATTGTAACGATAGTCAACCCGCTCGCCATAGCGCTTCTCAATCAATTCGTAATTATAGCCGGTCGCGATGCAAATCCGGTCAACGTCCAGCGACTCCAGCAGCTCTATTTGCCGATCGAGTATCGGTTTTCCGCCAACCTCGACGAGCCCTTTCGGGAGGCCTCCATTGACCGCCTCAAGCCGTGTGCCCCTGCCGGCCGCAAGGATCAGCGCTCTCATCCGATGCGCCTTCCGCTTCGGGCGTTTGCGTTTGTGGATGAGCAGGGGATCTCAATCAAAGCGGTGCATCCAGACCCGGCGCATCAATCTTCGCCGCTCGGGATCGGACTTTGCCGGATTGTCTGAAAGGCGATGATCGAAGAACGGCGTCCTGCCGTGGGCCAGCACACGGTTGTTGACCAGCTGAATGTCGCCCGGCTGCATGGTCATGCAGACTGTGATGGCACCGGTGCGGTCTTCGAGCAGGCCTTCCAACAGATGCAGCGCCAGCCGCTGCTTCTCGTTCAGCGGGGGGACGCCCGCCAATTGTGGGGCTCCCCAGACATATTCTGGCTGCCAACGCAGCTTGAGGCCGCGATCGCCCAGCGCGGGCTCATAGGTGAAGATCGGCTCCAGCAATAGCGCCGGGTTCTGCGGCGATACGTCGGTCACCTTGATCCGGCGGTCAAAGTAAAACGGCTGATAAAGCTCCGCCAACAGATCGCTGGCGTGCTGCAAGAGGATATTGTGCACCCGCGCGACACTGACGAACTTGCTCTGCCCCCCTTGAATAGCCACTCTGACACAAAGAAGGCCGACAAAGTCGGCCACCCGCGGCATGATGGGGCTATCGGTATGGATCGAGCCACCGGTCCCGGTCTCATGATAACGCGGACGCGCCTCCTCCGACAGGCTCAGATCTTCGACACGGCCAAATCTGACATTGTGCGCCTTCTGAACAAATGGCGTACCGAGTTCGGCGCAAATGCGCCAATAGGCATTTTCCAATTCTAGCTGAGTGTAGGACGTTGGATCCAGCCCGCGCAGAATGGCGAAGCCAAATCCGCGCTCGATCAGATTTTTTCGGATGTGCTCCGTCTCACGCCTCAGCACCGGAAACGCAGTGTTGTCGACGTCGCACCCTTCGAGCGGAATCTCCTGATCAAGGAGCCGCCTGTTTTTATTCAGCTCCCGCAGGAAGTCCGCACTCAGGGCGTACAAGGCGGCGTCCCGCGAAATCGTATTGATATCCCATGCAACCGATGGGTCTCTGATTAAAGACCGCAGGCGCGGATAGTCCTGTTCAATTGATCTTCCAGATTGATGCATCGCGGCTCACGCTAAAACCGTAAGGTCGCACTTCTTACAAACTAAACCTGTGCGGGTATTTTTGTCAATGCGGAGTCAAAGGCATTTGGCGAGCAGCGGCCGACTTTTCGCCTGATATTCTGGGATTGCGAGGTCGCGGCCCGTTCACAACCATCGCCAGGCAGCCACCACAACGGCCGGCGAGAACGCTAGTTCCTAGTGTACCATTGCCCGCTCTGATTCCAACGCGCCGCGTCGATCAGACGCAATTGCCCGTCGCCATGGACCGCGTGAATGAAGAAATTGCACAAGTGGCTT
Organism: Tardiphaga sp. vice304; assembly: GCF_007018905.1. Taxonomy (NCBI): domain Bacteria; kingdom Pseudomonadati; phylum Pseudomonadota; class Alphaproteobacteria; order Hyphomicrobiales; family Nitrobacteraceae; genus Tardiphaga; species Tardiphaga sp. vice304. Next base: position 656,933 of record NZ_CP041402.1, on the reverse strand, counting down.
GCGCGAGCGCGCATCAGCAACGCGGAATAGGATTGGCGTATGATCGCTTCCCTCTCGCTGGCGATCGCGGCAACAGTCGCGATGAGGGCGTGCAAAAACGGATCCGCTGCCGACAAAGCGTGATGCGACAGGATGCTCACTGTGAGGTTCAACCGTTTGCCGCCCGCGGCCCGCAATTGTTCAAGGCCGATCGGGGTCGCGCCGTCGCTGAGACATGTTCCGATCATTTGCGCCGTTCCGGTTTCGCTCAACGCTTCAGGCAGTCCTGCCAGTATCCGACGGGTGACGCGGAGCCCATCGGGGCCACCATGGCCGATCGAGGGACCGGCCAGTTCTTCCGGATAGGGCAACATCGGCGGGTTGGCGATGACCGTGTCGAACTGCCGCCCCCGCACCGGCTCAAAGAGGTCCCCCTGAAGCACTTCCACACGATGCGACAGCCTGTTGAGCGCGGCGTTGAATTGTGCGAGCTGCACAGCGTCAGGATCGGATTCGACCGCGGTCACGCAACCCGCAACGACGGCGCTGTGCAAAGCGAGCAGGCCCGGACCGGCGCAGAGATCGAGGCACCGCCCGCCGGCCCGTGGCAGGATACGAGTCAGCAGTCCCAGTGAGTCGTCGCCGAAATAGAATTTCGGATTGGGCCCCGGCGGCTGGCATAACAGCCATTTGCCGAAAACCGGGAAGACGACCAGCCCACACGTCATCCAGGCGTGCCCGCGGTCTTCGGTGGCAATGCCTAGACTGACCATACCGGGGATGAGATTTCCGATATTCTCCGGCAGCGCCTCGCGCTCCACGGGTCTGTTCAAGAGGAACAGATCGACCAGCGGCCGCATCTCCGTTGGAACTCGGTCGCGGTAGAGATCCCATGCGGACGGCCTGGGGCACAACGGATCGAAGCATGCGACCCATTCGCCCAATGCCGATCGGGAAAGCGCGTCCCCCAGAGCTGCAAGGTCAAAGTCCTGACCGGTGCCGAACCTGCCGCTTCGCCCCTGCACCATGGCCGAATCAGCTCCAATTCAATCAGCGACGGGCTCAAAGCAGCGCATGAATTCCTGCTTGGCAAGACGAGGCGCAGTCTTGGGGCGCGCGAGATCAATCCGGGACTGCAAGTTGGTGCGAATCTCAACAAAGGCTGAACCGCGCGCGGCAAGCGCGTTTCGTACGGCATAACCAACCTCAGCGCCGCTGGTCGCTTGCTGAACGGTAGTGTAGCCGCAGGCGCGCGCCACAGCCGGCAGATCGATCGCAAACCCCCTGGTCGGCGCGCCGCCGACGGATTCATGCGCGCCGTTGTTCATGACAACGTGCAACAGGTTCGGTATCGCGGCGCTGGTTGCCATTCCCCCCATATGCATGATCAGGGCGCCATCGCCGTCAATGCAGACGATTGTTTTGTCCGGTCGCGCCAGAGCGATACCGGATGCGATCTGCAATGCGTGTCCCATGGAGCCGACCGTCAGAAAATCACGCGTCGGATCGGCCCCGTCGATGACCCGCATTTCATAAAGTTCGCGCGACACCTTTCCGGTGGTCGATACAATGACCGCGTCTTGCGGGAGGCCCTCCAGCACCGCTTTCACGCCGTCTGCGCGCGACAAGGAATATGGCGACATCGGGAGATCGGCTTTGCTACCGCTGAACGTGTCACGGCGCACGACCAAAGCGACGGGGCGCGATTCCGCACCTGCCCGATCGACAAGCTCGCCGACGACCTGCTCGACCCCCGTGGTCTCCGCTTGCAGCACGACGTAAGGGATGTCGAGGCATTCCAGCAGGCCGAGCGTTATTCGACCTTGCTTGGCGTGCTGCGGCTCATCTTCGATTTGCTTTCCGTCACGCATTTCGCCGCGCCAACCGATCAGCAACAAGGCCGGTATCGCGTAGACCTCCGCATCCATGAGCGAGGTCAGCGGATTGATCGCGTTGCCCAGCCCCGAATTCTGCATGTAGACGCAGCCTATGGCGCCGGTGGCCAGATGATAGCCGGCAGCAAGCCCTATGGCGCTGCCCTCGTTGGCGGCGATCACATGACGCTCACCGGGCACGGCTCCGGCCAGGCAGGCGCTAAAGGGCAGCAAAAGCGAATCCGGCACGCCGACAAAAAAAGTAATCTGACAGTTTCGCAGGAATGCGATGAAAGCCGATGGGTCGATCATCTCATGCGGTTCCAGGAATGAGCCGCAGAATGCTGTCGACCGACATACACAAGGAATCGGCCTCCCGACAGCGGCTATTTTCCAGGATAGCCCTTGCCACCTGCATCATCGCTGGATAGGCGGCGCGTAGAAGATGGTTGGCATAGATCACAACATTTATCCCGCGCGCCCTGAGTTCATGCTCATAGACGCCGCTGTAACTTGTCGGTACCGCAACCAGGAATGTTTCAGTATCCGCTTTGCGGAATTTTTCGCAGAAGGCGAAGATTTCATCGGGCTCCTTGCTGCGGCTGTGAATCATGATCCCGTCGGCACCGGCCGCGACATATTCCCTTGCCCGAAAGAGCGCGTCATCGAGCCCGGCATTGAGAATGAAGCTCTCTATCCGACCGATAATGGCGAAGTCGCCGGTCGCCTGCGCCGCCTTTCCCACGCTGATCTTGTGGCAGAAATTCTCCACGCTCTCGCGGGTCTGCGTCACGTCGTTGCCGAGCAACGAATTGCGTTTCAAGCCGATCTTGTCTTCGACGATGACGGCGGATACACCCAAGCGTTCGAGTGAGCGTACGGTGAATGCGAAGTGTTCGGCGCGCCCACCGGTGTCGGCATCGTAGATGAGCGGCTTGGTGGTGACCTCGAACAGATCGTTGATCCCGGCAAAGCGCGCGCTGTGGTCCACTGCTTCAGTATCGGGCTTTCCCCTGACTGTGGAATCAACGAGGCTCGATGACCACATCGCATCGAACCCGACCGACCGACCGTCGCGCTCGGCGGCGATAGATTCGACAATCAGTCCGGATAGAGGGCTGTGCACTTCCAGTACGCGCACAAAGCCAGATCCGGCCAGTTGTCGGCGCAGCTGGCGTAGACGGACCGTCGGAGTGGTTCCCAGCACGACGTCGAAAACGGGAAGACGGTCACTGGCTCCACTGGCGTAAGCGATCTCGATGATCTGTCCACGCCATTCGAGCATCGCCGCCAACGCTTCCTCCCGATGGCTGCTGTGCACTTCGCCATGCCATTCGTCGCCGCAGATCAGATAGTCCGGCCTCAACCGCCGCAAGGACAGAAGGTAATCCGAATTCTGCTGTGACACGACTTCCTTGACGCCTGCGATATTTTCCAGAATTCGCTTGCGGTACTGGTAGTTCGGATGCAGCACACCGTCAACTTTCGTACGCGCTGGATCTGTCAGCAGGCCTATCACCACATCGCCATAGCGGCGGGCGGTTTCGATGACGTTCATTTGGCTTTCAAGAGGAACCTCCGCGACCATTGTGACGTAGACGGTCTTAGGCATGATGCTCGCTCATCGGCCACTGCGATCAATGGCATCCTGCCGTAAAATTATTGCACGCACAACCTCCGCGAGCGAACTATTTAATCAACAATTTGCTTTCGCACGTCGCACGTCCGCGAAGCCGGATGACGGCAAACGTCACGGGTGAGATATAATGCGGCCACCGGGCCGATGCTGCGAGTATGTGTTCGCGTTTCCGCACGCGGGACCGAAGGAACAGCGGTTTCGTTTCCTTGATGCGTGTCAGAGCAATTCGCCCTTCACAGACCAGTCCGCCTACACCTCGCCCTGAAACAGTCGTCCAAAGAGGTTATCCTGTCAATCGGCATCGGATCGGGACCCTGGATCGGCGCCCAAAAGGGGGCTCTGACGCAATCTCGATGATACTCACCGCCGCTTAGGTCGCGCCGATCAATCTTGCCTGAAGGAGATCGATCTTTGCTCTACCGTACATCTGTCGCTTAACGAGTTTGAGCTTGGTGATCTGGCCTTCGGTCTGGCCATTTGACCACGGCTGGACCAAGGCAGCATGGACCGCGGCGACGTCTTTGGTGATCCCCGAGGCGAAGGTGGCGAGCAGGCTTTCGCTTGCGGCAGCAATCCAGGGGAAGAGATCGGCCTCGGTCCTTTTTCGGATCATGGTGTGAAAGCGATCGGTGAGTGTTCGCGCGGCGACCAGCGTCGGCACGCCGGCCTCGATAGCTGCTATGGTGACGGTATCGGCTTTGCTCATGTGATCACGCGCCAACGTCATCAGCCGTGCGATCGTTCGGGCCGAGGGGACCTTCTGCAGTTGCTGATCGCTGGCTTTTTCGGCGCGACGGCGCCGGGTCGCCCACTCGCTGACCACCCGCTGCGAACCGCGGAAGCCATCTGATTTTAGCCGCCGCCAGAGTTTGGCGCCGTTCCGACAGCCTTCAGCCCATTGGGCATCGAGCAATGGTAGGTGTGCATCGAGCTAGCTTTGCCGTGTCCTGAATACGTCGCCTCTATCGCCCAGAAGGACCTGGCGGACACGATTGCGACTGTGGCCTGTTTTGCGAACGATCTGCTTGATTGCCGCACCGTCCTTGGCGAGCGCCAAGATGGTGGAAATGGTCTCCTCGCGTCGCAAGTAACCCTCGTATTGCAGTCGTTCCGCGCAGCTCAATAGTTCTGGATTGATCGTCGTCGCGCCGATCGCTGCACGGATCGGACGCATCGATTTACGGACGGCGCTCAAGAAAGCCGCGCTCGCGTTCTCCATAAGATGCCAGCGATCGGCAACCTGGGCGGCGCAGGGTAATGCCTTTGAAGCTGCGTCGCCGTATGCGCCACCACGATCGCGAGATAGGACGGTAATGTCGGGATGACCAGCGAGCCAAGCCTCAACTGTTGCCATCTCTCGATCCGGCAAGAGTGCCACGATGCGTCGTCGCTCCAGGTCGCAGACGATTGTTCCATAGCTGTGGTTACGTCGGAAGGCTCAGTCGTCGATACCAACAACGTTCAGCGGTTCGGTGCGAGAGCAAGCGCGAGCTCGTACCACGCGGAGAACGGTATCATTGCTGACTGGTAGCATCAGTCGTTTGGCGAAGCTCGCTGCCGGCCTGCCGCCGAGAGCTAATCCGAGATGATGGACGACGAAGTCCAGCCGGCTGGTACGGCGTGACCGAAGGAGAAGAACGGTCTTGTCAAAGCGTTCGGCGAAGATCCTTCTCCGGCAATGCGGAGTGTCGCAACAAAACCGGCGGGTCACGACCCGTAGCCGTACGCTCCGACCTGAGCACGGCAGGTCCGACACTTCACGAAGCACGCCGAGCATCGTCTTGCTGATCCGGAACGCCATTCCCACTTCGATCTATGTTGCACTTTCATCCGCCGATGAGAGCGCTATTCTGTTTCAATCAACACGCGAATGTGCGTTCGGCTGCGGTGTCGAGCTTCATCCGCCCGTCATTGCCCATTTCATCCAGACATCGGCCGGCTGCGACGCCAGGTGATGCAGCGCACGGCTCTGCAATTCCGCCGCGCCGGCTCGGCCCTGCACGACGGCGACCATCAAATCGCATTTGCGGGAAACGGCCATGCCGACGGCTTGTCGCCGTGTTCCGTCGGCGAGATCGTAGTGTCGCGCCCGGCCCGGCATGTCAGCAATCCGCACTACATCGCCATGTTGCAGCGGGCGAAACCGTGGACTGATCAGATCAAGGTCTGCAACGCGGTCGACCTCATCATCGTCTGCAACACCACTATCGCAATTGCAGAAGCCGATCTTGGGACGAATGTAAAGCTCCATCTCGGCGCCGCAGGAAGCGGCTGCGCAGCGATAGGCGCGGCCGGGCGGCCAGCCGTCGCGCGGAAACGGCCAGGCGATATCCTGCCAGCCCTCCCCGCGCGCCGGCGCGGCGACATAGGCCGAGATGGCGGCGGGCGTCGCCAGCCCAAGCACCACAGCCGCGATCATCGCCATTCGTTGTGCCATCCGTCGTGCCTACTTCAGCCCCGCCGCTTCCCGCGCAGCTCCGGTCAGCTCGAGGATGTGCAAACCGGTATTGGCGCGATCGACAGCGTAAATATAGCCGCGCTCGTCGGTCTCCAGATTGTTGGTTTGGATGGCAACGCGACAGCGCTCCTTGCCTTCCACGGTGACACAGCGCTTGTCAGTCGCCGCGGTGATCGACGGGATGAAATAGCCGACCTCCTTAGGATGGTAAGGATCTCGGATGTCGAGCGCGCGCACGCCGGCGTTGAAGAATGATATAAAGGCCATCTTTTTGTAGTAAATCGGCGCCATGTTTTCGTTGGAAGAGTGAGCTCCAAACCTGCCGCCCCGCTCGCAAAAGGAGCCGCTGGCTTGCGGCACCGTATAGCTCGAGATCACCATCGGCCGATTCTCCACCGTTACGTCGGCAAACCACACCATCTGCCGCGGCTCGGCACATTCGTTGAGGATCGCTTCGTCGACGATCATCACGATGTCGCGGTTCTTGCCGTCCTTGTCCTTAGCAAATTCCGCGATCGGCATCTGCAGCATCGGGAACGTAGTATGCGCGCCGTTGAACGCCGACAATGCCATCCGCGAAATTTCCGGGTAGCGCAGATTGTCCGGCGTCGGTTCCTTCGGCCCGTTGATCAGCTTTTCACGATCAATGATCTGCATAAAGCCACCCTTGTTGGTGCCATAGCCGAAATAGACTCGGTTGCCCTGCGGCCCAGCCGAGATGGTGCCGTGCGCTTCGGTCGGCACTGTGCCGGTCGCGCCGGGCTCCTGCCCTGGCAGGCCGAAATCGCGGATCTTGACGGGATGTGCGGGATCGCTGAGATCGTAGACCTGCGTCATGCGCCGGGTCCGCCAGTCGGGCGCGCCCGAGATCAGGAAGGCGATGCCGGTGTCGCATTCCCACCAATTCTTGTGTGTGTCTTTCAGGCCAGCGATGCGCGTGATCAGCACCGGGTTGATGGGATCGGCAACGTTCCAGATTTCGTGCGCTTCGCCACCGAAAGTGCGAAGCATGTAGACAGCATTCTTGTCGCCCTTCGGCAGCGCGGTGCCGTCGCAGACCCGGACCATCTGCGCGCCGCCGGCCTCATATTTGCCTTCCTGTCCCGGAATGTGCCGCAGATATTTTGGCCGAGTGGGATCGGTGACATCAACAATGGATGTTCCATTAGGCTCCGTCTTGCCGGTCATCGGATTGACCGGTGCGGGGATTTCATCGCTGCCGCCATGATGTCCGATGTAAGCGATCCAGCGATCACCCTGATGGTGTATGGTCGGCTGATAAGCACTGCGCGCCTGCAGGTCGTTTATGCCCACGAGCTTCATGTTGGAAGACTCCGGCGGCGCGCCTATCACCTGTTGCTGCGCGTTAGCTGAAGTAAAACTTAGCGTCGCCGTCAAAAAGAACGCGGCAAGTGGTTGGACGAATTTCATTCTTCTTCTCCTTAAGGTCGTCAGATCGCGGCAGATAATCGTGATGGAAATCAAAACGTTGCGCAAGCTAGTAATGATCGGTTCCCACTGACTGATACGGTTGGGCTGTTAGCGCATGAGCTTCGGTGCCAGCGCGGTCGGCGTAGCTGGTCGGGCTTGCGAAGCCGACCGCGCGGTCATTGCGGGCACGAGAATGGCGGGGGCTGGTGTCATATCACGCAGCGAGCCGTGAGGGCGGACGGTCTTTTAATGCCGGCACCAACTTTCAATCGCGATCCTAGACTCGGCCAGTGACGTCCACTAACATGAGAGGACCGAAAACGTCACACCTGCCGACGTTTACTTTAGCAGAACGCAGACGCGTTAAACTTGCCACCATCGCGAACCGAACGCCAGCAGCACCGACTGCAGGCCGCTTAAACTATAACCCTGATGTGCCAGAGCCTCTCTTCTCGGAACATCTGATCAGTCTCAAATTGCCTGACGACGGACAACTGGGCACCTGCGCGGCACCATCACCTATGACTGGGTAAAAGAAGGACTTGTGGTATCACTGAACGTGAGCCCGGAGCGCCTCGCTAAATAGAAAGTCTCGGGTCGGAGGGTAGCTTAAGTCGACTTACAGGTGACTATCTACTGTAGTGGCCTGTGATCCTCACCAGCCGGGGCCAGCGCCCGTTGTAGCCCAACATGCGGTAGTTCCAGGCTTCACACGCCGGCACGTCGGCATGGCCCCAGGCGATATTGGCGCGTTCCGCCGATGCCCTAATCGTGCTGCCGTACAATGCTCGCGTGGCCTGGTGCCCATCGCTCACCTTAGAGCTGACGGGCGGATGACGCTTAACTAAGCTTCAACCATACCTGGCGGTTACAAGAATCGATGCAATCTGAATCCACGGCCCCGGCGATCAAAGAGCTAGAACGCGCAATCGTCGGCCCGCGATTGACCTACGGCGGTCATGAAGTGCTGCGCTGGAATTTCAGCAACATTAAGGTCGAGACCGACAAGGCCGGTAACAAGTCCTTCCACAAGGGTAAGAACCTCGATCGCATCGACAGTGCTGTGGCAGCCGCAATGTACGTGGCGCGTGCATCTCCCGGCGACAGTGGACGTTCTAATTGGACGACGACGACATGGCTGAACGGCTGAGGGTGCTTTGATGACGAAGCCGAAGGCTGCACCCATCGACGTAAAACGGGCGGGTGAAGCCTAACGACGATCAGTTCGGCTTCAGGCCCGCCTCGCGGATGAGCGCGCTGGTTTCCTCGAAATCTGTTTTCTGAAACGCCGCGAAGGTCGCCGGATTGTCCGAGCCGGCTAGTGACATTCCCTCCTGGGCGAGCGCTTTTTGCAAGGCGTCCTGCTTCATGACCGATTGAATGGCCGCGTGCAATTTTTTGATGATCGGCGGCGGCGTCTTAGCGGGCGCGTACAAGCCGAACCAGTTGGTCGAATGCAGTCCGGTCAGGCCGACTTCCTCCGCGCCGGGAATGGTTGGCATCACCGACGAGCGTTGCGGGGTGGTGACACACAGCGCCACTAAGGCGCCGGATTCCACATGCGGCAAGATTGAAGGCGGCGTACCGAGAACCATCGGAATGCTCCCGCCCAGCACGGCCGCCACAGTCTCTGCACCGCCTTTAAAGGGCACGTTTTCCAGCTTCACGCCCGACAGTTTCGAGATCTGAAACATCGGAATCTGAAAACCGACATTCGAGGTGCCGCAGAAGACGCTCTCGTTTCCCACGTTCGCCTTAGTGACGAACTCGGCCCAGGTCTTCACGCCGAAATCTTTCGAGATCGCGACGACACTGGCGTTCGACGTCATTTGCGAAATCGGGAGCAACGCGGTCAGTGGATCATACGAGAGCTTTAGCATCGCCGGCGCAATGGTCTGCGATGTGTTCGAGCCGAGATAGAGCGTGTGCCCGTCGGGCTCGCCGCGCACGACCGGCAAGGCGGCCAGCGTGGACGATGCGCCCGGCACGTTTTCAATGACATGTTTTGCGCCGAGCGCCGCATTGAGATGATAGGCGTATTGCCGCATTGTTAGATCGGCCGAGCCACCCGGCGGAAAGCCGACAAAATAGCGGATAAGCTTGGTGGGATATTGCTGCGCGTGAGCCACGCGAGGGGTTGCAAGAACCGCCATGCCACTGGCAGCACATTGAAGAAATCGACGGCGATCCATAAAGCAATCCTTGCAAGAGGCTAACCGGCTCGACCGTTATCTCGCTATGTTTCGTCCGGCCCGCGCTGTACTTTGTTTGCAGCTTAAACGTTGTGTTCCAGCTCGTCTTAGGTTGACGGCGCCATGTCTGGTTCGTTTTGCGCCCACGTTAACTCAACCTCGACGCTCGCGAAAGCGCCTAGGAAGGGTCTCGGCTGGCTAGGTCGTGAGCCCATAAATTTGATGGGCTTACGCCGCGCCAGAGTCCGATACCCCGAGAGCCGACATATTGCTGCATAGCAGCGCAACGACGGCATGTGCCAAAAGCGGCGGTTGGTAGAACTGGACCCGCAAGTAGAAATCGGGTCGCCATCGAACCGTTGTAAAGCTAACAGTTCATTCTATTAAGCGGCGGGCTCAGATGAATGGATATAATCTGAACGATGATTATCGCCACCTGCTTGGAGAGGTCCTAATCCTTTATTTCGGTACTCCAGTCGTACTCATCAGTTCGATGAATGAAGACACTTCGATAAATCTAGCTCCAGAAGTCTGCAACAAGATCTGCCAATTGCAGATTTTGAGCACACCTACCCGGACGACTATCGGGTAATCCTGACCATGCCCGACGGCTATGAGCTGGATGTCGGTGGGATTAGCAGGCAGACCGGCGCACCGAGGCGGGGGGTTCTGGCAGTGGTCCTGCCCCGGCGTAATGGGGCAAGCCGACAGCCGCGACAAGGCCATGGTGGCGACCCGTGTCCAATCGTAGATCGTTTTATCTGCCGGGCGACGTTCCGCAGACCACCCAATGATAAGCTTGGTGACGGAGACAGCTTCGAGCGAGGCTTTTTTGGACGGCCCGAGGGATAAGGAATGTCCTGAGAATTGAAGCACTACGTCCTCTCGCTCACCCTCTGCGAGGCGTTTTAACTTCAGTGCTGCTGCTTGCATGATCCGAGCAATGCATCGGGCAACCAATTGGAGCGCGGTCTCGTCGAGTTGTAATCCGCGAGCGCTCGAGAGCTCGACCGCAGCGTTTTTGCACCACTGCGTCATTTGTATGATGTCAAAATCGCCATCTCGAATGGCGAAAGCGGCTTTGAGATCGCTATAGTCCCCCGAGAATACCGCGGGCTTGTTCAGAAATGGTGCGGCGCCGTATTCCGTCCGCCAGAGTGTTTGCTCGCTCGGGTTGTTGCGATATTGGGAGATCAGCCACTCGCCCACGGGAGCAGCTAAATCCAATGCTTCTCTCTCCGAGAGCTGCTTCGGCCAAGCACGAAGGGTCGCCCACCTGGCTTCGATTTCGGCGAGCGCAGCGGCATGCCTTACCTTCGCTTCGGCCGGGTCTCTCGTGCCGAGCGTGCGCAGTTCTTCGCGCTTTCCGACAAGCTTCAGCAACCCATCCGGCACGCGCTTACGCAGCCAATAGATTCCGGTCTTCGGGTGCTTCCAAGGACGTGACCTTGCTAAGGGCATGTGTATCACCCGTGTGTATCAAACGGGCAGCCCTAAGTCATTGAATTCGCTAAAAAGCTCTGGATATCAGAGGCTTGGAACATGTTTGGCGGAGAGGGGGTCCGCTTGGACGAGCTGATTTCATTCGCCTTTTCGGACTTTAAAAATCCTACCCACTTTCCTACCTACGTCTTGGTAGAAAATTGCTCCCTCCGTGTCATGTAGCGGGCGCGCTGGATGGCCCATTCGTCGTTTTGTTCGAGCAAGATGGCGCCTATGAGCCGCCGGACGGCGGCCTCACTGGGGAAGATGCCGCGACCTCGGTGCGGCGCTTGATCTCGCCATTGACGCTCGATCGGATTGGTGGAGTGCAGCTTGGCACGATGTGTCGCCGGAAAGCTCATGAACGCCAGCACGTCGGGCTCGGCCTCGTGCATCAGCCTCGCCAGCTTCGGGATCGTCGGTTGCAATTGATCGGCGACCTTGCGCCATTGCACCCTTGCGGCTTCGGCGTCATCCTGGGCAAAGGCGGTGGCGATGAAGGCGGAGACCACGCGCCACCCACTCTTGCCGGCATGAGCCAGCGCATTGCGCATGAAGTGAACGCGGCAGCGTTGCCAACTGGCGGTCAGCACCTTCGACACCGCTGCCTTGATGCCCTCATGGGCGTCGGAGATCACCAGCTTGACGCCGCGCAATCCGCGGCGGGCAATCAGAATACCGATGAGAGCGCAATACGTTGTCCGCGATTTCTGGTGAGACTTTGTCAAATCGAGCGCGTCAACGGCGAGATCAAGCGTCGCACCGAAGTCGTCGGCATCTTCCCCAATGAGGCGGCCATCCGGCGGCTCATAGGCGCCATCCTGCTCGAACAAAACGATGAATGGGCCGTCCAGCGTGCCCGCTACATGACGCTGGAAACCATCGCCCCGATCAGCGATAATCCGATCGTCGGGCTGCCTGCAGTGGCAACCTGACCAGCCCGGCCGTAGCCGGCAATCGTGGTGGCCATCAAGAAGCTACACCACGCGTTGGGACACGATCGCCTTTACGCCATCGCCCTGCTGCGCTGTAGTCACGTGCCCCTGCATCTGGCGTTGCGCGCTTGCGAGGATAAGGAACCCGTTCCGGCTGTCCGGTTCATCGCGTTGATTGGTGGGTGTGCGGTCGCGTCCGAGCTTGTCTCTACGGTAGCACAAACATTGCCTGGCGTAGGGCGAGAACCGGCGCCGCGTATCTCTGTTGGTTCGGAAGTGCTGCAATCTATGATGCCGGCACCGAGTGGGTCGGGGCGAACAGGGCGAATGTTGATCAGAATTTTGATCCTGCGCATTAGGCCCTCGAAGACCGAGGACAACGCGCTCGACATAACCGTCGATTCCCAATTCTGTCCAATGATGATAGAAGAATCGTATTATATCCCAAACGACAGCAGCGTAGGTTCCTTGTAGTCAATCCGAAGACCGGCCTGCCATAACGTTCAGACACATCTAATCGCGTGTGGAAAGCCGTCGCTAAGGCCGCCGGTATTCCGGCTGCTATTAGAATTTGGATCTCAGCGCCTTTTGGGCGTCACGGAAGTGCGCGGGGGGGGGGGGGGGGGGGGGGGGGGAGGGACAGGCGACATAAAAAGTTCGCTCGCCACCCCGCAAATCGAAGACTACCGGGATGTATACGATCGCGCGGTGCTCGCTGAGCACCATAGCAAGCCATTGCTCGAAGTAAGGTGCGGCCGGAAGAGCAGCCACGGCTATACTTAGCACGAAGTCTGACTAAGAATAATGAAACAACGAAAAAGCCCACAGGAGGGCATTCCTGTGGGCTTTCGGAGGCAACATTAAAGATTCGTTCAAGCATTTCCGATCGGAACATTTACAGTATGTCAGAAAATAAGCTTTTTTCAATAACTTATTTTGTAAGCTTTTAAGAATTAAAAACCCCCGGCAGTTGCCTGCCGGGGGTTTATTTAACTCTGTAGCTTCATGGCAATGCTTAGAAGGAGCGCAGAGCCTGAACCTGACCGACCAGGGTGCCCTGGCTGCCGAGAACCACAGGGTTCGTGCGGTTGGTGAAGCCGGTCGGGGTGATCGTGCCGGACAGACCGGTATCCATCCAGGCGTACTGGACTTCAGCCGAGAACGTCAGGTTCTTGACGGGGGTCCAGGCGGTGCGCGAACCGACCTGATAGATCGAGAAGTTTGCGTCGCCGGTGATACCACCGCCGAAAGCCGCGTTGTAACGGTTGACCAGGATGGCGTTACCCGTTCCGGTGTTCTCGTGACGGGCGTAAACGCCGTACAGCGAGGTGCGCCAAGCCGGGTTCCAGTAGTGCTCGTAGAAAATGCGAGCGCCCCAATCGGTCGACAGCTGCAGATCGGCAGCCGGAAAGGCACCGCCCGGGCTGGCGAACACGGCGTCCATGTACTGGCCGAAGGCCGCACCGTTGCCGTTGAAGATGGTGTAGCCGGAACCGGCGACGTTCGAGGTACCGCCGAACACGTAACGGCTGGCGCCGTTCGCATAGGTGACATCCGCCTTCAACGAGTCGCCAACGCCGGTCGGCAGGTTCTTGATTTCAAAGCCGGCGGTCAGAGCGTAGCCGAACTTGTCATCGGGATGACCGGTGTTTTCGCCGGTCACACCGTTCAATCCACCGTTATAACCAACCGAGACGTGATGAACAGCGCCCGCGAAGTGCAAAGAACCCCAAGCCTGGTCTAGACGCAGGTTGCCGACGAAGTCAGGAATCTGCTGGCCAGCGCTGGAATTAAGGTAACCGGTGATGCCGGGTACGCCGCCACCCACAGTCGTTGCGGTAAACGCATCGTTGCCGTCATAGATGCCGGCGACGCGGTAGGGACGCGGGGTTTCAGCCGAGATGCTTGCCGAGAAGCCGTTACCGAACGAAGCGGTGTAGGCGAGCTGCGGGATACCGGTCTTGTTGTCGGAACCGCCGGTGAAGCCCGACGAGATCGACGGATGCGCCAGCACCCACTGGGGGTCGAACTGCGACACGGCCTTACCGATGGTGAAACCGGCGAACTGGATGAAGGCGTAGTCGACTTCGTTGTTGCCGCCGGCAATGCCGTCGGTGCCATCCGACCACTGGAACTGGGTGTTCACGAAGGTGCGAACGACGCCGTATTCGGTGGCGGTGCGCGTATCCATGTTCAAGTTGGCACGAACGCGGCCGGTGAAGTAGTCCTTGTTGCGCAGGTTGGTCGCGCCAGTGCCCTGGAAGAACGGGGTGCCGTAAACGCCCGACGAGTTGAAGCTGGTATCGACGCGGATGAAGCCGCCGATCTTCAAGCAGGTGTCGGTGCCGGGGATGTAGTAGAAGCCTGCGCCGTAGAGCGAGCAGATCTTCACGTATTCGACAGCCTTGACCTTCACCGGAAGATCGGCCGCCTGTGCTCCGCTCATGGCGATCAGACCCGCCGCTGAACCGAGGATAAGGCTCTTAATCATCGTCATGTTAACCTCCAAGTTGTTCTTAAAGGGAAGGTTCCGGATCCGCTGGTGACGACCACCCGAAGATTAGTTCCCCTAGACCCCAAACTAACCGCCAAGTGCTTCGCGCTTTCGGACAGCCCGCATAACGCGAGGCAATTAAGCGAAACCTTCAACGGGACGACCGCGGGTTGCCCCCTTCGTCGTCAGGAACAATGCACGACCAAATTACATTATCAAAACACTTTGCTGCCTCAGATGATCGTAATTGTGGCATTGTGTTTTTCTGGCAACACCAGTAGTTGCAGTGCAACACCGCTCTAAGCTATTCAAATTGTTAGAAGAAACGGATGAACGTCATGGCGGACGAACTAACGGAAGCGCCGCAGGTGTCGCCCATCACCGATCTTCCGATGGAACTATTTTGGGAAATTGACGGCCTGTCTCGGCTTTTCCTAGAAATACAGAATCATTGGGCAAAAGCCTTAGGACTTACGGCTCCCCAATTTCTTATCCTCCAAGCAGTGAGAGAACTGGGATGGAAAAAAGGGGCTGCTGTTAAAGACGTTGCCGCAAGGCTTAAAGTTCATCCATCATTTATCACTGCCGAGACGAAGGGGCTCGTGAAGTCGGGCCTAGTGGAGAAGATCCCGTCTAAACTTGATGCTCGTGTGGTACTTCTGTCCTTATCAGACCGCGCGAGGTCAGCTTTAGAATCGCTTCACCCTCATCGCGAGGCGCTTAACAGCTTTGTATTTGCGAGCGTTGACGATGACGAGATGAAAGCGATCATCAACCGATTTCGATCACTTCAAAGATTATTGAGTAAGGGGCTGCGTTCTCTCGCGGTAGAGGGCAATAGCTGAGCAGCTCGTCTAGCTTGGTCGGTGTTCCCCGTCAGCACCCTTGAGACAAATTGAGGGACTTCACGAAGGGAGGATTTCTGGTTCATCGTAGCCGCAAGTAGCGAAGATGAAACAGAAATCCGTACCGGGCAAAGCGCCCGCAGAACAAGTGCTGAAGGACATCCGGCGCCCGCCGTGGATTGCGCGGCGTCAAGCTGGTGATCTCCGACGCCCATGAGGGCATCAAGGCCACGGTGTCGAAGGTGCCGACCGCCAGTTGGCAGCGTTGTCGCGTTCACTTCATGCGCAATGCGCTGGCTCATGCCGGCAAGAGCGGGCGGCGCGTGGTCTCCGCCTTCATTGCCACCGCCTTCGCCCAGGACGACGCCGAAGCCGCAAGGGTGCAATGGCGCAAGGTCGCCGACCAGTTGCAGCCGACCATCCCGAAGCTGGCCAGGCTGATGCACGAGGCCGAGCCCGACGTGCTGGCCTTCATGGGCTTTCCGGCGACGCATCGCGCCAAGCTGCACTCCACCAATCCGATCGAGCGCCTCAATGGCGAGATCAAGCGCCGCACCGAGGTCGTCGGCATCTTCCCCAACGAGGCTGCCATCCGACGTCTCGTCGGTGCCATCCTGCTTGAACAAAACGATGAATGGGCGGTTCAGCGCGCCCGCTACATGACGCTGGAAACCATCGCGCCCATCAGCGATAATCCCATCGTCGGGCTGCCCGCAATGGCAACCTGACCAACCCGGCCGTAGCCGGCAATCGTGGTGGCCATCAAGAAGCTACACCACGCGTTGGGACACGATCGCCCCTGGCCCGGCATATCACTTTGGCGTTCAAATACGGAGCCGAGTTGACGGCTCGGTGGAATGTCAGAACTTCACGGCTGTCAAGCCACTGGCCGCAATCGCCTTGTTGAGGCTATCCAGCGCGGCACGTCCGGCCGCGAGCTGCTTGGTGCAACTATCCGCCGCCAATTAGACTTTCTCTTTCGTGTGTTTGCGATTGTCCCAACTTTCGGAATCTGGATCAGCGCCCATCGTGAATGAGACGTGCTTTTTGTCCTCAACGATCGGCCTAAATGCTGAGGCGGTGAAGCCCGGTTCACATACATTCCAGGGCTCAAGGTGTGCGTTGTCGATTTCCTCAAGACGAATGATTGCGCCTTCGGGCTCGTCATTTATCGAGCGAACGGTGTATATCGGGCCAACTTTCGGATAACTGGCGCCGGGCCGTCCGGGCCCAACCAGATGCCTAATGCAAACCACTTTTTGTCCCACTCTAAAAGTCATTTCGCCCCTGCTTTATGTTACCAATGATCGCTTGACCACCATGGCGAACGTCCACTCGTTCAATACGAATGACCTGCGAGCCACCGTTCCTCAACCTGCGCAACGTCTCGACCAGGGTCGAGAAGGCGCGTGACAGCCGGCTCACCGCTGTTGCAGCCGCTAGGACATTGCGGTTGCCACAGGAGGCATTAAGGCGTCCAAAAACAGCCATCGTGGCTGAGTGGATGCAGGCCATCTGGATCACGATCGCGCACTCGGTTTCGCCCCTGGGCTGCTCGCTCTCGATCATGGCCAGCGCCGCGTTGACCGCGATCTCGGACAGGCCGCTGTTCGGCAAGCGGGCGGCGGCTTGGAGCTGAAACAAGGTCGAATCGACGAAATCGGTTGAGGCTGTGCCCAAGGCCCCCTTGAGCCGGCCCAGCCATTCTTGATGCTGGCCGTCAGGCGGCAACGACTTGGCGGCGTCGCAGGTGATGCGTTCCAGCTTCACCCGGACGGGAGCGTTCTTGACCCGCGCCGGAACTAGAGTCGGCTCAATGGTCGTGCTCATGCCTTCACCAGCTTTCCATAGGTGCAAACGACCGCCCGGAGCCACTGCCGCTCCTGGATGGCCTCCGCGGTGAACTCACCCGTCGCAAAGTTGCCGTTGGCGCGCCCCTTCGGCGCGCCTGTACTACATCCGCCATGGAGCCGACACCGATGCCTGCTCCGAATAGCCGGGCACTGGCAAGCACCGCCGGCCCTCGTCCTTGCGCCACAGCGCGGTGCTGCCCTGATATTAGCAAGCTGTGACACGATGCGTTCCTGGTTCATGGGGTTGTCTTCAAAAATTGGGCCCCCGGTGGGTACCTAGCTGCGGCGCTTAGAAAGGAATATCGTCTAAACTGTCGACTGCATCGCCCTTTCCCCACAGCGCGGTTCGTGTTGTGTCGGGGAGATCGCCAAATTCGACCCAAACGTCGCTTTCAGGAGCGCGAGCGAAGTATTCTCGTCCAACTTGCCAGAGTTCATCGGGAATCTGCGGACACACTCCATAGGGGTCAAGCGTCTGTGCGTAACACCAGTGCACCTCTGCGGTTTGGGGGTCGATGTTCAATCCCGCTTCCTTGCGAGTCGTGAGCCATGCTTTCAACTCCGGTTTGTTCATCTGAGCTCCCAGCCTTTCTATCGTTGCTTCGAGTTGGGTTTCGGCAAGTTTCTGATCAGCATGCATTTTTGATCCTTTCGATTTGTATGGCTCTGGTTCATGGGGTTGTCCTCAAATTCTGCCACCACCCCACACCCAAAGGCTCCCTGGCTTCCATTAGCGTTCACCTGGCAGGAATTTTGCGAAAAGGCGCGGCCGAGCGGCTGCCAAAACTGACACAACCCATGCAAGATTAGTTTTGGCAGTTTTGGCACCTTGGGTTTGGCCAACATCTTGTTATTTTTCCGCATCGACATCGCCTCGCATTTCATCGTTAAGGCTGGGGTGCCAAGCGTAGGTGGTGGCAGGTCGTCCCCCCTGATCGCCTTTCACGGGCGCAACTTCGCGACAGTGATGCGTTGCAAGCAGCACATGAACGGCTGACTCGACCGCGTCTTTATCGGGAAGATTCGCCCACCCCTTGCGATAAATATCTCGCTGGCTGAATTGATGGGGTAACTGCTGCCGACGCTCGATGATGAGGCGCGCGCCGTCCTCAGCCATGGCTTCCCCTGAGGCGTACAAACGGTTCGCATGGCTGCGCAGGTACGACGCCCATGCCATCGCGCGCCTGGTGGCTTCTTCGCCGACCTCCCACCTGCCGCCGTCAATCAGCTCGAATAGCAGCGCCAGTGCCGCAATCGTTTTCGGCATCTTCAGAATATGGCTTTCGACAGTCGGCGGAAGCCGGCCGGCACGCGCTTCCGTCTGGAGCTGAGTTGTCAAATCTCGAAAAAGCTCTTGGGCGGTGGGACTGAACCGCATGATGTGGGGATTAGCGGTATCCCCAATCGTTAATCCATGGAGATCCCTAAAAACCTTCTCGTACAAAGCAGCCGATGTGCTGTCGGGCGTCCGGTCAACCCACCGCCAAGATGGTAAGTCATCCGGCCAGACAGCGAGCTGCATTCGTTGAATGAATCCATCATTCTTAATGCCAGACATAGCGGCGCGAACCATCGGTGCCAGCCGTGACGGCTGAATCCCCCCCACAATGCTAAGCGTGCAGGCGTGAATATGAACCGTACCGCGGCCGATACGGTCATACGTAAAACATCCATCTCCATTAAATGCTTCGAGATAAAACGCTCGCTCGTTCTCAAATTCCCCGCTCTCGATTCTCGAAAGTAGGCCATAAAGCTCGTCGCGAACGACCAACACGCCCCGCGGATTTTCGTTAAGGATCTCCCCTAGCTTTTCAACCGAAGCATCGTTGACGACCAACCGAGGACACGGAGAAAGCTCTGATCCATCATTCAGCTCTCGCTCGGCCAAGAACGAACGCGCGCCCGCGCTATCTCCGCTTTCTAACGCTTTTTTGGCTTTCTTTTTGGCGTCTCGGAGATGCATTCCGTTAAGCTCATTGTCTACTACAGCTTCCTTTGATGCTTCTTCCCATAGTTTGCGCTGCTCGTCCTGAATCGCGTAGATGGGGCGAAGTGCTGCATGAAGCGCGGGCGATTTCATAGCACTGGGGCGACCGATGATCGCTCCCCACAAAGTGGGCACAACCTCCCAGTCGTCAGCTTGTTTCGGACTGATGCGGACTCGGTTACCGACCAGTGCCGCGATGGCACATATTGCTGCAACTGCCGCAAAATCCGGCGGACTTTGCTGACGATCGGCAACGTCCCAAATATAGCCCCGGATCGCGTCGGGCAGAAGCTCAGGGTGAAGTTGCTCCACAGGTGCAAGAGTAGAGCTTATCTGTGTCGGATTTGGCCAGGACACTTCGGAGCGGGCTTCATTTTGCGTGGCATAAAGAATGCTCGATCCTCTCGAATCAGCGGCTTCATCTTTCTGAATCGCAGCGGCGGAAAACTCTTCCGCGATAATCTTTTGAATATGGTCCGTAGAAAGACCGAAGTTTCTATGAGCACCAGCTAAATCGACGAGAATGTCCGAAATGACACCCTTGGTAATCCATTCGCCTGCCGCGCCAGCAAGACGTTTCGTCACGGTTCTATACGCGACCAACTTTCCTGACGACGGTGCACGAGCCACCTCAGAGCGCGCATCTCGCACCATCTGAGTGGCCAACGCTCCGAATTGCTTTTCCAAGTCAAGGTCGTCGCTGGCGTGAAGCGTGGGTTCGCCTTCCGCTACTGGGTCCTCGACTGTGACGTAACGGCCAGCGTCGAGCGCCGCACTGTTGAGGTTCTCAGTCATGCGAAGCTCCAAAGCCGGCGAGCCGCGTGACAGTGCCAGCATGTTCAATGCTAATACCGAAACGACGCGCAATGCGGTTGACGATGGGGCTTACGGCGCGTGGTGGCGTTTCGGACCATACGAAGAGGTCCAATTGACCGGGGTAATTGCGCGTTCGTGCGCGAGGTGATACAGTTTTCATGTTGGTTACCTCCAATGAAAATAAGTCCCGGTGCGCACGCAGATCCCGCCAAGGAGTCGTGCCGCCGGGCTTTTTTTAGGAATGGGTATTCTTCTTCGCACGAGCATTGGTCGCGCGAGCAGTCCAGGAGGACTTTGTCAGGCTTTTTTCCGCGTCAAGACGGCGCCTGACGTAACTCTGAAGCGATGCGATGAGAACTTTTCGCGACTTGCCGTCACGATAGGACTGTAATTCTCCGCTGTTAAGCAGATCGTAAAGTCGCGTGGTGCCGCAACTAAGCATCCGCTTCGCGATTTTGGGGGAAACTGCGAGAATTTCGACTTCTGTTTGTTCCATGACCTTCGTCCACGTTTTGAGTACATTGTGGACGTGCCCTGTATGTCGCGGGCTGAAATGAAAAGTTTTGACCTATTTTCGCCCGCTGATATTTGCCGCTTGCTCCGCTGCGATTAATCTCGCCTCGCGACGTCGTAATTCTGTCCAGAGATCGAGCGTGTCTCTCACCCCACAAACCCAGTAAAACTTGTTCTCTCTGTAAATGGTCCACTCGTCCTGCTTGATTGCGGGCGCAGACTTCCGTGTTCGATTATATCCTCGCGCAGCGCGGGCTACTGCCTGCCGTGAAAAGTTTGAGTTTCCGTTTTTAATCTTTAGTTCTTTCAAAACCTGACAGGCGAAATCTAGGTAGGTCCCAGTCAGATCTTCTCCGATAAATAATACATATACTTCAGCCAAATAAACGCCGACCATCCATTGCAGGGGACTCTTTGACTTAAAATGAGCTTCGTATGCCCGGCCCTCGACATAATCATGTTCCAAGCCTGTACGCGGCGTCGACAACCACGTAAGTTTTACTAATCTCTCGGTGTTGACGACAAAATCTGACAGGGCAGTCTCAAACTTGTCGCTGTTTTCCGCAAATTTGGCGGCCGGTGTTTTCGATAATACGGTTTTCAACTTGAGTGCTATCGTATGTACTTTCTGTAGCTGAGATCTTTCTTTTTTCTCGATCGTTTGGACTCGAAAAAGTTTAGCATTATTGAACAGGTCAGCGCACACATCGATGCAGCCGGCTAGAGCCGACTTGTCAATATGTGGGCGACTTTTTTTAACGCCGGCTGCGTTTAGAACGCGTGCAATTGCTAACTCATTCAATCGCGGTGATGATTTTAGGTCTGACATCTGAACCGTCACTGGGTGTGGGAGATCAGATTGAATTTTGGGGTTCGTTCGATCTTGCGTGCGTAAAAGTTGACCATTGAACCATTAGGGAACGCCGCTTATCGAGGAGATCGCCTCTGCGATAGGCGGCCTCCACGGCATTCGCGATTGAGTGAGCGAGAGCCATTTCGACGACTGCATGAGAAGTTTCTGTTTGTTCCTCGGCC
Organism: Tardiphaga sp. vice304; assembly: GCF_007018905.1. Taxonomy (NCBI): domain Bacteria; kingdom Pseudomonadati; phylum Pseudomonadota; class Alphaproteobacteria; order Hyphomicrobiales; family Nitrobacteraceae; genus Tardiphaga; species Tardiphaga sp. vice304. The sequence continues at coordinate 635,400 of NZ_CP041402.1, read as the reverse complement.
CAATCTCTAAACGTGCTGCGAAATCCATGTGCAGTGACGTTGGAGCGACCCATTCGTCTCAACAGCATCAAAAGAGACATATTGGACAGACATGGGCGGCGGCCTCCGGGAAATATGTAACCATTCTGCTTCGAGACTTGCATTCTCCTTAAAATTGCTACGGCTTCATCGCACAGCGGTACGCGATGCTCTCGCCCCGCCTTCATTCGTTCAGCCGGAATTATCCAAAGCGCAGCTTCAAGATCAATTTCGGTCCACATTGCGCCCAGCACTTCGCCTGTCCGGGCGGCTGTTAAAATTGCAAACTCTAGCGCGCGAGCAGCAACAGCATCTCTGGCTCTCAGCGCGGCGACAAAATCGGGAATTTCAACATAGGGCAGAGCCGCGTGGTGTTTGACCCGGCGCACCTTGCCGCGCGCAGGAAGCAGATGATCAAGGTGACCACGCCACCGCGCTGGGTTCTCGCCATCCCGGTAGCCTCGCACTTTTGCCCAGTCTAGAATCCGCTCGATGCGGCCCCGCACTCGACCGGCTGTTTCAGGTTTTGAGGCCCAAATCGGTTCGATCGCTTTCATCACTAGTCCAACATCAACTGATTGAACCGGGAGCCTTCCAAATATGGGCGAGCAGTAGGTTGCAACGGTGTTCGTCCACTGCGAGGCGTGTTTGACGTTGCGCCAGCCTGTTCGATGAGCCGCAATGTAAGCTTTAGCGCACTCATCGAAGGAAATTGACTTGGCTGCGACCAGGGTCGCTTCTACACGCAGGGAATTTCGTTCGGTAATCGGATCCTTGCCGGCACGCCGCATTTCGCGGGCAGCGGCTGCACGCTCACGCGCTTCCGCAAGCGGCACGTCAGCGAGGGGACCAAGGCCCATCTGGCGCTCACGGCCCGACGCCGCATACCTAAAAAGCCAGGATTTTCGGGGGGTGCCGTCGGAGCCCGGAGTCACCTGTAAATAGAGGCCGCCTCCATCGCTATGCATCCCGGCTTCTCGGAGAGTGTCGACCTTCCTATGCGAAAGGCGATTGATTGTCCGAGCCACGCCTACCTCCACCTGTACCCTCGATCTACCCCCGGTTTGTAGCAAACGAGAGCAAACGAGTACAGACGGTTATCTTTCAGATTCCCCTGCAGCAGAGGTGTATTGTGAACGTGGACGAAGGAGGGTGAAACGTAAGTTGGCGGAGAGGGGGGGATTCGAACCCCCGATAGGCTTGCACCTATGCCGCATTTCGAGTGCGGTACGTTCAACCACTCTGCCACCTCTCCAGGCCGTTCAGAATCCGCGGTCGCCCGCGGGTGGTTGGGCGGTGTTCTAGGCGAGGTTGGCGCGGCAGACAAGCCGCCCGGCAGGAAATTTGGCGAATAGAGGCGAAGGCTGGCATGCCTGCGGATAGGCGTGGCGCCAGAGGGCCCCGGCGGGCCGAAATGGCCCCTCATCCAGGACGGCACGTTCCGAAGGAGCGTGCCGTCCTGGCCGGGCCTGCCTCAGGCCTTGGCCTTCTTGGCCTTCTTTTCTTCCTTCGTGTCGTCTTTCTTGTCGCCCTTGGCGTCGTCCTTGTCCTTCTTGTCGCGATGTCGGTTGGTAAAGCGGGCATTGCCGAGGCCGGTGCCGATGGTCAGCACGCCCCAATGGTCGAAGTCCTGCATGAAAGGAATCTCGCTCAACCCCTGCGCGACGCCGTCATTGTGCATCAGTACCGCGGTATCGTGGCCGCCGATCTCGGGGATGCCCTCGGCGATCAGACCCGGCAGGTTGAACTTGCTGCTCTCCCAATTGCCCGGCAGGTTCTGCGCGCCCTTCTCGATGGTGCCGTCCTCGTTGATCACGCCGGGGCAGGAAATGCCGATGAACGGCGCCAGCTTGAAGCCCTCGGCTTCGGCCGCCGTCAGCAGGTCCTTCAGCATCTTGACCAGCCGCTTCACCGCGCCTTCGCGGGTCGGTTCGTCATCGGCGTGGCGCCACAAATCGGACTTCCAGACCGACGCCTTGGACAGGTCCGGCGCCTTCTTCCACTGCGTCCCGACGACGCCGCAGCGGATGTTGGAGCCTCCGATGTCCACCGCCAGGATGCTGTCATGGCCCTCGAAGATCCACGACGGCGCCAGATGCAGGCAGCCGAGCAGCCCGGCTTCATCGGGGTGGAAGCGGATCGGCACCAGGTCGACCTCGATGCCCTCGGCCTTCAGCAGCAGGTCGGTGCGGGCGATCGCCATCTCGCCGACCCGGCTTTGCCGGAAGCCGCCTCCGACCACGATACATTCGGTGCCGGCCCAAGCCTTGCTCTTTAGAAAGCGCCGGGTGACGTAGGCCAGCTCCTGCGCGAAATCCTCGATCGCGCCGTGCACCAAGGCTGCCGCCGCGATGTCGTCGCCGACCAGCGCCTCGGAGAGCGTCGACTTGCCGATTTCCTCCGTCGCCTTCTTGCCGAGCGGGTCGTCGCCGTTCTTCTGCAGCGGTTTGCGCAAGCCATCGAGAATGCGCTGGAACGCGCCCTTGCTGGCGCGGTCGCCGAGAAAGCCGTCCTCGTCCTTCAGTTCGATATTGAAGCTGTCTATTTCCACCGAGGGCAGGCGCGTTGCACCATGCCGGGCGATGCCCGTCGTCGTTCCGTTGTCGTCAGCCATTTTGCCCCTGGGGTTCGAAAATCGTGTGACAATGCGCAGGGAACCGGTTGGTTGCATGGCGCCTTTTGTCACGCCCGAACAGGGCGCACGGCTACGCGCGGGTGCGCCAGGCTTCGGCGCGCTGCGTCAGCATGGCCGCGAAGGCGCAGAAGATCGCGCGCATCTGCGGCGGCTTGTAGGGAAACAGCTCCGGCGAATCCATATTGTGGACCACCGCGGTATTGTCCGCCTCGAAGATCAGCAGCCGGCCATCTTTGGTCTCGGCGACGTCGGCGGTGAAATAGTCCAGCGCGACGCGCTCAGCCATGCCGTCCAGCGCGGCGCGGTGCCGGGCGCCGAAGCCTTCATCGAACTCGGTCAGAAAGCCGGCCTCCTCCTGCCGCTTGCTCTCGCTGAACGACATGCCGGCGTTGAGATACCAGATCTTCCACTGCTCGGAGATCGCCATGTGGCAGGCGAACACCCGGCTGTCGACGAACACGATGCGGTATTTGCGGAACTGGCCGTCGGCGCTGGAATAGTCCACGAAGCGCGAGATGAAGAATTCCGGCTCGCGCCGCGCGGGCTCGGCGAGATAGGCACCGAGCGCTTCGGCGTCCTCGAGCTTCGCGAGGCCAACGCCGGCATGCGAGCCGCGCGGCCGCACGATCACCGGAAAATCGGTACCGTCCGCCACCGAGGCCAGCCGGGCGCGGCCGGCCGCGACCTCGTCGAGCCGCGCGCGGGCGACGCCGACCGTCGCGGGAATGTCGATGCCGGCGATGTCGTGCAACAGCCGGTACAGCTTGTCGCGGTCGAGATTGCCGATCCGGCCGGGCGGGTTTAGCAGCGGGCGCGGCCAGCGCGGTGCGAGACGATCGATCTCGGCCAGTGCTGCGCGGCATTCCTCGGAGTCGGACGCCACCACGATGGCCACGTCGTGCTCCGGCAGCGGCGACGGCAGCTCCGTGCCCTCCACCACATAGAGCGTCGTCAGCTCGATGCTGGAATCCTCCAGCAGGAAATCGATCGGTGTGTTGCCGCCCATGTCGATCGCGGCGGCCAGCGCCAGCACGCGCAGCCGCGGCGGCTGCGTATCGCACGGCGAACGAAACAGCCGGTGCTGGGCCAGCACCTCGTCCTGGATCGCCAGCCCGTTCGGCTTGTCGCCGAGCAATTGCGTCAGCAGCGACAGGTCGATGCCATGGCCCGCATCGGCGGTGCCGTTGGCGACCTTGTCCATCAATTCCTGCCACAAGGGCCGCAAATCGACGCCCTCGAACGCCATCTGGGTCAGGGTCGCAAAGCCGATGCGGGGAACCGGAAGGGTGGCGGAAGCGCCGATCGGGAGCGGATCAGATGTCATCGGATGTCTCTCGGAATCGCGGGGCGCACGAACGACGCCAGATTCCTTGGTAGGGCGGGTTACTTAACGTTGCGTTTACCATGTCCCGCGGGCGTGCCCGCGAAGGGTTCGACGCCCCCCGGGCCGCGAGAAGCCCCCGTTTTGCCGCGATTTCCCGGACTTTTCCTTGACTCGCCGACCTCGCCGGCTATAAGTCCCGTATCCGGCGCAGGTTTTCCTCGCGCCGATTGTTTTTGCGCGTCGGCGGCAACGTCCGTCCTTCCGCAGAAATTCGCCGAAATCCTTCAGGACCCGGCGATGCCCTTAACAAGAACAACAAAAAGCCGACCCATCGAGGTTGGATCGAAAACGAAGGAATATACTGATGTTCGCAGTCATCAAGACCGGCGGGCGGCAATACCGCGTTGTCGCTGAAGATGTGCTCGAAGTAGGCAAGATCGAAGGCGAAGTTGGAACGATCATCCAGCTCGGCGAAGTTCTGGTGCTCGGCGGCGATACGCCGGTGCTCGGACTGCCGATGGTCGCAGGCGCCACCGTGGCGGCCGAGGTGCTGTCGCACAAGCGCGGCCCGAAGATCATCTCGTTCAAGAAGCGCCGCCGCAAGAATTCGCGCCGCAAGCGTGGTTACCGCGACGAGATCACCGTGCTGCGGATCACCGAGATCCTGGCCGATGGCAAGAAGCCGACCGTCGGACCGCGCCCGAAGCGCGAGAAGGTCGTCAAGCCGGCCGCCGTCGAGGCTGAAGACGCCGCATAAGAAACCCTGGCGCGGCATCACGCCGCGACAAGTTGAAAATATGTGAGATCGCGCCCCACAGGGATGTGATCTGGAAAACCTCAAGATTGGAGACGGGCTATGGCTCATAAAAAAGCAGGCGGTTCATCGCGAAACGGTCGTGATTCGGCAGGCAAGCGCCTCGGAATCAAGGCGTATGGCGGCGAGCGCGTGATCCCCGGCAACATCATTGCGCGTCAGCGCGGCACCACCTGGCACCCCGGCCTTAATGTCGGCATGGGCACCGACCATACCCTGTTCGCCAAGGTAGAAGGCCACGTCCAGTTTCGCGCCAAAGCCAACGGTCGCACCTTCATTTCGGTTCTGCCGATTCTTGAAGCCGCGGCCGAGTAACACGGTGGACACATTGGAGTCCGCCGGGTCCTGTTGAACCCGCGGACGCCACAGAGGCTCCAAAGGGGAGGCGGGAAACCGGCCTCCCCTTTTCGTTTGGTGCGCAAAGCGCCAAGGAGCCCGAGATGCTGCAGGATATCCCGACCCCGACGCGGCTGGAACCGCACGCCGCCGGTTGCGTTCTCGAGACCGCGCGCCTCGCGCTGCGCAAGCCCACGCTCGCCGACGCCAAAGCGATTGCCCATCTCGCCAATGATCGCCGCATCGCGGAGATGACCCGCCGGCTGCCGCATCCTTATTCGGAGGCGCACGCGGTCGACTTCGTCCAGTCGCTGCATGGCGGCAGCGACACGGTGTTCCTGATCGAACAGGATCGCCGGCCGATCGGCATGGTCGGCGTCGACTGGCGCCAGCCGGACGCGCCGGAGCTCGGCTACTGGCTCGGCGTCGATCATTGGGGCCAGGGTTTTGCGACCGAGGCCGCGCGCGCGGTGATCGACTTCACCTTCGAGGAATTCACCATCGAGCATCTCGCCTCCAGCGCCCGCGTCGCCAATCCGGCGTCGCGCAACATCCTGGAGAAGTGCGGCTTCCAGTGGATCGGCGTGCAGTTGCACCGCTTCGAGGCGATCGGCTCCTCGACGCCGGTGGACTGCTTCAAGCTCAGCCGCTCGGTGTGGTCGTCGCTTAAGCACTGGGGTACGTCGACGAGACGGTGATCACTCCGCAACGTTCCGTCGGCAGCCAGGCGGCGCAAGGGAGTGGTACTCGCCACCCACCTTGCGCCCGTTAGCCGCCGTTAATCGATCGCTCACCAACAATTCGTATTGTCGCCAAACCGGGTAGATCCCCGGATACGCGAACTTCTCTACCTGCCGTACTAATAGATATCAGACAGGGAGATCGACATGCCGGACTCATCAAATCAGTCGCTGGTCGAAGGCCGTGACGTGCCGAACGCTTTCCAGCATGTGCTGGACCGTTTCGAGCGCGACGAATTGAAGTTGCTGGCCGACGACCGCAAGGATCGTGAGCAACGGATGATGGAGCGCTTCGCCACCGCCAGGCTGGAACTGACACCCCAGAAATAGGCCCATCCCGTCGCAGGCAGGCACGACCGTTCGGCGCGCCCCGCGTTCACGCCACCGGCGGACTCACTTCCGGGACGTGACCGAGATTGCGTTCGCGCAGGAAGATATAAAGCCCGGCCGCGACGATGATCGCGGCCCCGATCAGCGTCGCCATTGACGGCAGGTCACCGAACGCGACGTAGCCGAACAGCACCGCCCAGATGATCATCGTATATTGATACGGCACCACCACGCTCGCCGGCGCCAGTTTCAGCGAGCGGTTGACGCATAATAGCGCGCAGACCGACGTCACGCCGCCGAACAGGAACATGGCGGTGTCTCCGAGGCCTGGCGTCACCCAGCCGAACGGCGCCATCACCGCGCCGAAGGCGAGCGAGCCCATGAATTGCGTCGAGGCCAGCACCACGTCGGGTGCGGCGCGCAGCGTGCGCGTCAGCAGCATCAGGGCGGCAAACGACGCGCTGCCGCACAACGCGATCAGCGCCGGCCAGGTGAAGCTCTCCGGTGACGGCTGCAACGCGATCAGCACGCCGCAGAAACCGACCGCCACCGCGCTCCAGCGCCGCCAGCCGACCTGCTCGCGCAGGAAGATCGCCGAGCCTGCGGTGACGAAGATCGGTACCGCGAGATAGAAGGTGATGACGTCGGCGAGCGGCAGATACACGGTGGCGGCGAAGAACGCGGCGACATCGACGGTCGAGAGCACCATCCGCACCAGTTGCAGCCGCGGCCGCTCGAGCCGGAAGAACTCCGCGCGATACCGCCAGATCGACGGCGACAGCACCAAGAGGGCCGCGATCGCGCGCAAAAACAGCAACTGCCCGACCGAATGGTCGATGACGAGGTATTTGCCGATCGCGTCGCCGAGCGAGAACAGCCCGATCCCGGCCAGCATCAGGCCGATGCCGGCGAGACGCGCGGTCCGCTCGTCGGCGGCAGTGGAAATGGTCGCAAACATGCCTAGATGGACCTGTAGAAGAGCCCATCACGACAGGGCTTGGTTAACAGCGGCACGCGTCCTCTACGACGCAGCGCGCGCGGCAGCAAGGCCCGCAAATGCGGGCTTTTCACGGCTCAAAGCCATGAAACGGTTGCCGCCACCACCCCCCTGCGATACGGATACACCATGAAATTTCTCGATGAAGCCAAGGTTTACATTCGCTCCGGTGACGGCGGCAACGGCTGCGTGGCGTTTCGCCGCGAGAAGTACATCGAGTTCGGCGGCCCCTCCGGCGGCAACGGCGGACGCGGCGGCGATGTCATCATCGAAGTCGTCGATGGCCTGAACACGCTGATCGACTATCGTTACCAGCAGCATTTCAAGGCGCCGAAGGGCACCAACGGCATGGGCAAGGACCGCCACGGCGCCAACGGCGAGGCCGTGACGCTGAAGGTCCCCGTGGGCACGCAGATCTTCGACGAAGATCGCGAGACGCTGATCCACGACTTCACCAAGCTCGGCGAGATCTTCGTACTGGCCGAAGGCGGCAATGGCGGCTTCGGCAACGCGCACTTCAAGTCCTCAACCAACCGCGCGCCGCGCAACGCCAATCCCGGCCAGACCGGCGAAGAACGCTGGATCTGGCTGCGCCTGAAGCTGATCGCGGATGCCGGCCTGGTCGGCCTGCCGAATGCCGGCAAATCGACCTTCCTCTCGGTGGTGTCGGCCGCCAAGCCGAAGATCGCCGACTATCCGTTCACGACGCTGCATCCTCAGCTCGGCGTGGTCGATGTCGACAGCCGCGAATTCGTGCTCGCCGATATTCCCGGCCTGATCGAGGGCGCCCATGAAGGCGCCGGCCTCGGCGACAGATTTTTGGGCCATGTCGAGCGCTGCCGCGTGCTGCTGCATCTGATCGACGCGACCAGCGAACATGCCGGCAAGGCGTACAAGACTGTCCGCACCGAGCTCGAGGCCTATGAAGGCGACCTCGCCAACAAGGTCGAGATCGTCGCGCTCAACAAGATCGACGCGGTGACGCCCGAGCAGTTGAAGCAGCAGAAGGATCGCCTGAAGCGCGCCGCGAAGAAGACGCCGCTGCTGATCGCGGGCGCCACCGGCGAAGGCGTCAAGGAGGCGTTGCGCGCGCTGGTCGCCGAAATCGGCGAAGCGCCGGTATCGGACAAGGCCAAGGCTATGAACGCCTCCGCGCCCTGGGCGCCGCTGACGAACTAGAGTTCAAAGATGAATCCGAATGCGAGCAGCGACGCTCAGTCACCTCTCCCCGTGGGGGGAGGTCGGATTGCGGAGCAATCCGGGTGAGGGGCCGGGGCGCCATCGATAGGCCGGTGTCCCCGCACCCCAGCCCTCTCCCCAACGGGGAGAGGGAGCGCGCCGTCGGCGCTTCGCATTGATCGTTGGTCAGCTTCATCTACTGTCGGCATTCCGAACCAACAAAGCCCCGCCATGTCCTCCCCGTCACTGAACAACTTCCGCCGCATCGTCATCAAGGTCGGGTCGTCGCTGCTGATCGATTCGGCCAAGGGCGAGGTGAAGTCGGCCTGGCTGACGGCGCTGGCCGCCGACATCGCCAAGCTGCATGCCGATGGTCGCGACGTGCTTGTGGTATCGTCCGGCTCGATCGCGCTCGGCCGCAGCCGCTTGAAGCTGCCGCGCGGCGCGCTGAAGCTGGAAGAGAGCCAGGCCGCCGCCGCCGTAGGCCAGATCGCGCTGGCGCGGATCTGGTCGGAAGTGCTGGGCGCTCACGGCATCGGCGCCGGCCAGATTCTCGTGACGCTGCAGGATACCGAAGAGCGCCGCCGCTATCTCAATGCGCGCTCGACCATTGCCAAGCTGCTGGAATGGCGCGCGGTGCCGGTGATCAACGAGAACGATACCGTGGCCACCAACGAGATCCGCTATGGCGACAATGACCGCCTTGCTGCCCGCGTGGCCACGATGGCCTCGGCCGACCTGCTGGTGCTGCTGTCGGATATCGACGGGCTGTACACCGCGCCGCCCGGCTCCAATCCCGACGCCAGGCTCATTCCAGTCGTCGAGTCCGTCACCGCCGAGATCGAGGCCATGGCCGGCGCCGCAGAGTCCGAATTATCGCGCGGCGGGATGTATACCAAGATCGAGGCTGCCAAGATCGCCACCACCGCCGGCACCCACATGGTGATCGCCTCCGGCAAGGTCGATCATCCGCTGCAGAAGATTGCCGATGGCGGCCTCTGCACCTGGTTTCTCTCGCCCGCCAATCCCGTCACGGCGCGAAAACGCTGGATCGCCGGATCGCTGGAGCCGAAGGGCACGCTCACCATCGACGCCGGCGCGGTCAAGGCGCTGCGCGCCGGCAAAAGCCTGCTGCCGGCCGGCGTGATCCGCGTCGAGGGCCATTTTTCACGCGGCGATGCGGTGCTGGTGCGCGGCCCCGATACCCACGAGATCGGCCGCGGGCTCGTGGCGCATGACGCCGAGAATGCCGAGCGGATCAAGGGCCACACCTCGCCGGACGCGATGCGAATCCTGGGGATCACCGGCCGCGCCGAGATGATCCACCGCGACGATCTGGTGATCGGCGTCGCGCCGCATTGAGCTATTTCACGTGTAGCAACGAGATCCCCGGTCGTGCATTATCGCCGGATTGCATTGTTGAACGGATAGTTGCCATGACAAGAATCGTATTGATGATTCCGCTACTGCTTTTCGCATCTGCGGCGGCGGCGCAGGACAATACCCAGCAGTCGGCCTGCGCGCGCGACGTTTCCAGGTTCTGCCGCGCCAAGATGAACGACGGCGACATGGTCGTGCTCGGTTGCCTCAAGGAAAACCGCAGCAAGCTCAGCAAGGCCTGCTCGAAAGTGCTGGCCGACAACAACCAGTAATCAGCCACTGGAGCCGGCAGGCGTTGCCGCCGGCAGCACATCGCCGGCGACGCGGTCCGGGGTTTCATCCTTCCAGCGCACCGAACCGAACGGCCGTTCCAGCATGCGGCGAACGCGGATCGGATCCGGGCCGAGATGATAGTCCGCGGCGCGCTGGTACAGTGCGCGCTCCGACTGCGTCGAGCGGTTGCGCTGCCGCAGGAAGTCGAGCCAGGTCGGACAGTGATAGCGCTCGGTCCATAATTCGGGATCGGCGATGTCGCGGGCGATCGACCAGCCATAGGCGCCGTTGCGCTGCCGCGAGAGCTGGACATCCTGCATTACCCCGTGGAAGGCGCGGGCCCGCTCCTGATCGATACGGTACTCGATCTCCACCACCAGCGGTCCGCTGCGCCCGGTGAGGTGCAGTTGCACCTCGGGATCGTCGAGCATGCCGGCGTCCTCGTCGCGGACGCCGATCGGCGGCATCTTCAGCCACAGCCCGAGCAAGGGTGAAGCAAACATCGCCGCGCCCGACGCCAGCAACGCGAATTCGACGCCGAACATGTCGGTCAGAAAGCCCCAGCCCCAGCTGCCGATCGCGATGCCGCCGGCAATCGCGGCCTGGAAGGCGGCGAGCGAGCGCCCCGCGACCCAGCGCGGCGCCGACAGTTGCACGCCGATATTGAACAGCGCGATGGCCATCATCCATACCGATCCCGCCACCACGAGCGCCGCAGCCGTGAGCACCGGGTCGCGGCTGACGGCGATCCCGGCGATGGCCACGCCCATGACCAGCGCGCAGGCGCGGATCGAGGCCTCGCCGCCGAGATATTTTCGCACCGAGCCGATGTTCAGCGCGCCGATCACCGCGCCCATGCCGAACGCGCCGAGCATGATGCCATAGGTTTGCGCGCCGCCGTGCAACAGGTCCCGCGCCACCAGCGGCATCAGGGCCGAGACCGAGCCCCCGCAGATGCCGGTGATCAGCGTGCGCATCAGCACGATGCGAATCGACGGCGAATTGGCGATGTAGCGCACGCCGGAGACGATCGCCCGACTCAACCGCTCACGCGGCAGCCGCGACGCCTCGGTGTTGCGCCGCCACAGAAACAGCACCACCAGCAGCGGGATGTAGAGCACCGCATTGGCGGCAAAGGCCGCGACGGCACCGGCGGTCGCGACGACGATACCGCCGATCGCAGGGCCGAAGCTGCGCGCGATATTGTAGCTGATGCCGTTCAGCGCCACCGCGGATGGCAGCACCTCCGGCGGCACCTGCTCGCCGACCGAGGACTGCCAGGCCGGGCCGAACAGCGCCATGCCGCTGCCGATGACGAAGCAGAACGCCAGCAGCAGGTTCGGCGTCACCGCGCCGCTCCAGTCCAGCAGCGTCAGCGCCGAGGCGCCGAGCAGCGAAACCGCCAGCGACGCCAGCGAAACGAGGCGGCGGTCGTACATGTCGGCGACCGCACCGGCCGGCATCGCGATCAGCATGATCGGCAGCATCAAGGCGGTCTGCACCAGCGCCACTCTGTCGGCCGACGCCGTCATCTGGGTCATCGCCCAGGCCGCGCCGACGCTCTGGATCATCAGGCCCAGATTGGACAACAGGCTGGCCAGCCAGATCCGGCGGAACACGGGAAAGCGCAATGGCGCCGCGATGCCGTCGGTGGCGACGATTGGTCTGGACACCGGCGTCTTCATCCCCTGCCGCTTTCTGAGAAGCTTCCGGCGCGTTGGTCATCCGCCGGTCATGACACTGTGATGCCTGCAAATCCGAGCGGCTGTCCAGTAGCGCCGCGTCTAGGCGGGCCTGCGCGATGCAGATACCGTCGTCTAAAATACGATTCGGGAGGTTGCATGATGATGTCGCGGCGAACGATCTTGTTGGGAGCAGCGGCGCTGCCGCTGGCGGCCACGGCGCTGGTCTCGAAGGCCGTGGCCCAGACCGGAACCGGCACCATCACTTCCCCTTCCGACATTCCGCCGATCCTGTTCGTGCATGGCAATGGCGATCACGCCGCGCTGTGGATGACGCAGCTCTGGCGCATGGAATCCAACGGCATGGCGCGCGACCGCCTGATGGCGATCAATTTCACCGACCCGCTGTCGCGGAGCGACGACGGCGTGGAGCAGCCGAACCGTTCCTCCACCACGCAGCAGCGCCGCGAACTCGGCGAGGCCATTGCCGAGCTGAAGCGCCGCACCGGGGCTGCGCGCGTCGCCCTGGTGGCCAATTCGCGGGGCGGCTATGCCGTGCGCAACTACATCAGGAATGGCGGCGCTGCCGATGTCAGCCATGCGGTGCTGTGCGGCGTGCCCAATCATGGCGTCTACGCCTGGAGCGACAATCCCGGCAGCGAGTTCAATGGAAACGGCCCGTTCCTGCGGGAGCTGAATGGTGGCGAAGGCCAGGAGGTAACCGACGGCACCGCCTTCCTGACCCTGCGCGGCGACGGCACCGACAAATACGCCCAGCCGGACGGCCGCTTTGCCGGCAAGCCGGGGACGTCGACCGGCATCACCTCCGACGGCCCGGCGCTGCGCGGCGCCACCAATCTGGTACTCGGCACGCTCGACCACCGCGAGGTCGGCTTTCACCCGCGCGCGTTCCGCGAAATCTACAAATTCATTGCCGGTCGTGAACCAGCCCGCATCGCCGTCGAGGCCGAGCCAGCGGTGCGGCTCGGCGGTCTTGTCACCGGCATGGCCGGCGGCGTGCCGACCAACCGGCCGGTAGCCGGCGCCACCGTCGAGATTTTTTGCGTGGCGCCCGAGACCGGTGAGCGGATCGGCGGCGCCGTGCATCGCGCCACGACCGGCCCTGACGGCCGCTGGGGAACAGCGCAGGTCGAGCCGACCTGGCCGCTGGAAATCGTGCTCGCCGCACCCGGCGCACCCATCACCCATTTCTATCGCTCGCCGTTCCCGCGCTCGTCGGATGTCGTGCATCTGCGCCCCGGCCGGGCGCTGGGGCCCGCCGACGCCGGCGTCGGCGCCGTGGTGATGATGTCGCGGCCGCGCGGCTATTTCGGCCTGCCGCGCGACATCGTGGCGCTCGACGGCAAGGAGCCGGCCGACATCAAGGCTGGCGTGCCGACGGACTCGCTGGCCACCGTTCGACTTCCCGCCGCCGAGATCGGCCGGCCGGTGGTCGCCCTGTGCAACGAGGAGCGCCTCGTCGCGCGGGCCTGGCCGGCGGCGGAAAACCGCGTCACGCTGGCCGAATTCACCCTCTGAAGGCGCCATCATGGCGCCTGGATTGATAGCTTCACTGGGGCCATGAGCATCGCCGAGACGATCGACATCCCTGCCCGCGCGCCGCTGGTACCGCCGGCGCCGCCGCGGGCGCCGGAAAATATGGGGCCGTTTGGCCGGATGGCCTTGATGCGCAAGAGCGCCATCGACACCTGGGGTCAGCGCGCCTACGAGGACGACATCGTCAAGGGTCGCTTCTTCGGCCATGCCAGCTTCATCCTGAACGCGCCAGACGACATCCGCCATGTGCTGGTGGACAATTACGAGAACTACACCCGGACCCCCGCCGGCATCCGCGTGTTGCGGCCGATGCTCGGTGAAGGCCTGCTGCTGGCCGAAGGGCGCGCCTGGAAGCACCAGCGCCGCACGCTGGCGCCGGCCTTCACGCCGCGCGCGGTCAGCACACTGATCCCACACATGCTCTCGGCAATCGACGAGACGGTCGCCGAACTACACAAGGTGCAAGGCACGGTCGATCTCCGCGAGGTGATGCAGCGGATGACGCTGGAGATCGCCGGCCGCACCATGTTTTCCACCGGCATGGCGCGCCATGGCCGCGCGCTGCGCGACTTCGTGATCGACTACGGCATGAATTTGGCGCGGCCGCATTTCCTCGACCTGCTGCTGCCATTGGGCTGGCCGACGCCGCAGGACATTTCGCGGCACTTCTTCCGCAAGCGCTGGACCCGCTTCGTCGCGATGCTGATCGCCGAGCGTCGCGCCGCCGGCAAGCTTGAGGGCGCCCCGCCGCGCGACTTGTTCGACCTGATGGTCGCCGCACGCGATCCGGAAACCAACGACGCCTTCTCCGATGCGCAGCTAGGCGACCAGGTGGCGACCATGATTTTGGCCGGCCACGAGACGACGGCCACGGCGCTGTTCTGGGCGCTGTATCTGCTGGCGCTCGATCCGGAGACGCAGGATCGCGTCGCCGCGGAAGCCCACGCCGCCGGGGATGGCGCCGGATTCGAGGCCTTGAAATTCACCCGCGCGGTGATCGACGAGACGATGCGGCTATATCCGCCGGCCTTCCTGATTGCGCGTGCAGCCGCCGGCCCGGATTCACTCGGCGGCGAGGCTGTTGTCAAAAACGACGTGATCCTGATCGCGCCGTGGCTGCTGCATCGCCACGAGCGGCTGTGGGAGCAGCCCAATGCGTTCATGCCGGACCGCTTCATGCCGGGCGCGCCGGCGCCGGACCGCTATGCCTATCTGCCGTTCGGCGTCGGCGCCCGGGTCTGCATCGGCGCGCATTTCGCGCTGGTCGAGGCGACGCTGGCGCTGGCTAAACTGGTCGGCGCGTTTCGCGTCGAACTCGACGAGACCGAGCCGGTGCTGCCGATCGGCATCGTCACGACGCAGCCGAACCGCTCGCCGAAGTTTAGAATTTCCCGGCGCTAGCGAGAAGCACCGCCCTCTCCTGTCGTCCCGGCGAACGCCGGGACCCATACACGCCAGCAATCCAAGTAGAGCGTGATTGCCGTCGCTCTGCAGCTTCTCTTTCACTGACGGAGGTTATGGGTCCCGGCGTGCGCCGGGACGACACCGGGTTGTGAAGCCGTCTTTGACACGTTACCGAACAATCCTATTTATATCCGATGAGCGATATCCAAGCCCAACTCGACGCCCTTCAGAAGACTAGCGATCCCACCGTCGTCGCAGCGATCGGACAACTGATCGCGGAGGGCGCCGACGATGCGCTGAACCGCATCAACCTGCTCGACTTCGCCTCCCGGACCGGGCTGCCGGAGGAGCGCGTGATCTCCGGCTTCCTGCAGGCCTCGCGGCTCGGCCTGTTCGACCTCTCCTGGAACGTGCTGTGCCCGGGCTGCCGCGGCGTGCTCGATGCATTCGGCACGCTGAAATCGCTGCGCGACGATGACTATCATTGCGGCCTGTGCGGCAGCGACCATGCCGCCTCGGTCGATGACCAGGTCGAGGTTGCCTTCACGGTGTCGCCAAGGGTGCGCCGGATCGCGGCGCATGATCCGGGCGCGCTGCCGATCTGGGACTATTTCAAGCAGGTGTTCTGGAGCTCGGGCGTCGATTTCGATGCGGCGGCCTTCGCCTCCCTGGCCGACGAGATCGTGCTCGATCACCGCGAAGTCCCGGCCTATCGCCAGAACGAACTGACGCTGACGCTGCCCGAGCAGTTCATGATCGTGTTCGAACCGGTGACCCACGCCGCCACGTTCATCGACGTGCAGGGCGAGCCGACCGACGAGATCCGGCAGCTATCCCTGCAGTATGACGGCGCGCATCGGCCGACCGAGACGATCACACTCCGGCCGGGGCCGCTGCATGTGTCGTTCGACAACCAGACCGATGTCCGCGTGCTGCCGGCGGTGTTCGTCGCCGCCGACGCGCTCCATCATCTGCTCGGCCGGCGCAAGTCGTTCCTGACCGCCAAGCGGATGCTGACCAACCAGACCTTCCGCGATGTCTTCAAGGCCGACAATCTGACCATCGACCAGCGGCTTAAGATCACCTCGCTGACTTTCCTGTTCACCGACCTCAAGGGCTCCACCGCATTATATGACCGGGTCGGCGACCTCGCCGCTTTCGATCTGGTCCGCGCGCATTTCCACGCCCTGCTGGAGATCATCGCATCGGAAGGCGGCGCAGCGGTGAAGACGATCGGCGATGCCGTGATGGCGACCTTCACCCGGCCGGAGCAGGCGCTCGCGGCGGGCCTGCGGATGCGCGCGGCGATGGAGCAGCTCAACGACCAACGCGGCACCCGCGACCTGATGGTCAAGATCGGCATTCATGAAGGACCCTGCCTGGCCGTGATGCTGAACGAGCGGCAGGATTACTTCGGCCAGACGGTGAACATCGCAGCAAGGGTGCAGGGCGTCTCGAATGCGCCGGCGATCCATATCACCGGCACGGTGCGCTCCGCGCAAGGCGTCGAGCAGATGCTGCGCACGGCCGATATCGTGCCGATCGAAAAACACGCGGCCTTGCGCGGCATCGCCGACAAGGTCGTGGTCTACGAGATTCCCTGAATGTGCCTGTCGTGCAGGCATTGCGGAATCGTAATTTGCGGATCGGGAACCCGGGTGGCACGCTTACGTTCCTTACCCACGCTCCGACCGGGGCTATTCGACGGGGAATTTAGATGCTCGAAAAATTGCGTGACTTCATTGCCGAGGTCGTATCGCCGGGCTCGCAGACCCAGGAGTTTGATGATACCGGCTACCGGCTCGCTGCCACGGCCTTGATGATTCATGTGATTTCCCTGGACGGCGAACCCTCCGCGGTCGAGAAGGCCAAGTTGCACAGCCTGATCGAAACCCGGTTCGGGCTTGATCCCGGCACGGCCGACAGGCTGATCGCTGCTGCGACTCTGGTCGAGGGCGAGGCCGTCGATCTCTATCACTTCACCAGCGTGATCATGCGCGCGGTGGATGAACCCGGTCGGATCCGCATCATCGAGATGATGTGGGAGCTGGTGTTCGCCGACGGCCGGGTGTCGGAATTCGAGGAGAATGTGGTGTGGCGCGCCGCCGACCTGCTCGGCGTATCGTCGCACGACCGCATCGAGCTGAAGCGCCGCAGCGCCGGCGGCGCCGCGTTGGACGTGACGGCCTGACGCTCGGTCGGTACCTTGGTGCGCCTTCGCACTTGCGGTTGTTCCGTATCCCTATATTAAAAGAGGATCGTTCATTTCGAGACCCTGCCTGTGATCGTTTTCGCAAGAGCATCGCATTGTGACTGAGCGCGTGGCGTTGATCACCGGAGCCTCGTCGGGCATTGGCACCGAACTGGCCCGAGTGTTCGCGTCACATCGTCATAGGCTGGCATTGGTTGCCCGCCGCGCCGACCGACTGCAGGCGCTGGCCGACGAAATTGTCGCCCGGGGCGGCACGGCCCCGCTCCTGATTACCTGCGATCTCGAAGCGCACGATGCCGGCGACCAGATCGCCGCCGCCCTGACGCAGGCAGGGGTCGAGGTCGAGTATATCGTCAACGATGCCGGCTTCGGCATGTTCGGCCTCGCCACCGAGATGGACCGCACGCAGCAACTCGGCATGGTGGACGTCAATGTCCGGGTGCTGACCGACCTGTCGCTGCGATTTGCCGATAGCATCATCCGCAACAAGGGCGGCATCCTCAACGTCGCCTCGATCGCCAGCTTCATGCCGGGTCCGGGGATGGCGGTGTATTACGCCAGCAAGGCCTATGTGCTGCATTTCACCGAAGCGCTGCATCAGGAGCTCGGCTCCAAGGGCGTCCGCGTCACCGCGCTGTGCCCGGGGCCGGTCCCGTCCGAATTTCAGAAGCGCGCCGGTTTCGAGCCGGGGCTGGATTCGGCCATCCTCAATGTTTCGGCGGCCGACGTCGCCGAGGCCGGTTATCGCGGGCTGATGGCGGGCAAGCGCGTCGTGTTGCCGGGCCTCGGCATTAAGATGGTGCCGTTCCTGCTGCGGTTCTTTCCGCGGGGATTTGTGGCGGGGGCGGTGGCGAGATTGCAGTTGCGGAGGGCGTGAGGCGATTGAGCCGAGGTCCGCCTGCGCCCTTCGGGCTACGGCGCGACATCCTTCGCTTGCTTCGCTTTCGATGGGACTGAGTGGCTTGCCGAGCCGGAGCTTGCGAAGCAAGCGAAGGATGGTGGAGCCAGGCGGGATCGAACCGCCGACCTCGTCATTGCGAACGACGCGCTCTCCCAGCTGAGCTATGGCCCCGATGCGGACCGGCTGCGCACCGCGCGGTCTGCAATCGGCGCCATTTACAATCCCTGTTAACGGCAAGTCAAGAACGACCGCAATCGCCCGTTGTCATGGCGCTTTTGCCGCCCGGTTCCCTTGTTTGCAGGGGGCCGAGACGATATTTACCGGACAGTCGAATCCACGACCAACCCCGCGAGTCCTCCCCATCATGCGTGCCGTTCTCGATATCGTGCTGATCGTTCTCGATCTCTACGTCTGGCTGCTGATTGCCTCGGCGATCCTGTCCTGGCTGATCGCCTTCAACGTGGTGAACACCCGCAACCAGTTCGTTTCGGCGATCGCCGAATTCCTGTTTCGCATCACCGAGCCGGTGCTGGGTCCGATCCGCCGGGCGCTGCCGAGCCTCGGCGGCCTCGACATTTCGCCCATCGTGCTGATCCTGATCATCATGTTCCTGCAGCGGGTCATCACCTATTATATCTACCCGAACGTGATCTGACCTCGCCATGGCTGATCCCTGGCGCTACTCGGCCGACGGGATCAGCATCGCCTTGCGCGTGACGCCACGCGGCGGCCGCGACGACATCGACGGCATCGAGACGCTGTCCGACGGCCGCCCGGTAGTGAAAGTGCGGGTCCGCGCCATCGCCGAGGGCGGCGAGGCCAACCGCGCCGTCACCGACCTGCTCGCAAAGGTTCTCGGCGTGCGAAAACGCGACGTCCGGGTGCTTTCCGGCACCACCTCGCGGCAGAAGCAGGTCGCCGTAGACGGCGATCCCCGGAAACTCGGCGAATTGCTGCGCAGCATTACCGCAGCAAAGCCTGCAAAATCCAGCGAACAGGACCCGACATGACCGCCCGCATCATCGATGGAAAGATCATTGCCGCTGAACTGCGCGAGCGCGTCGCCGGCGAAGTCGCGCGGGTCAAGCGCGACCACGGCCTGACGCCGGGCCTCGCGGTGGTGCTGGTCGGCGCCGACCCGGCCTCCGAGGTCTATGTCCGCAGCAAGCACAAGCAGACCCAGGCCGCCGGCATGGCGTCATTCGAGCACCGGCTGCCGGCCGACGTGAAGCAGGCCGACCTGCTAGCGCTTGTGGCCAAACTCAACGCCGATCCCACCGTGCACGGCATCCTGGTACAGTTGCCGCTGCCCAAGGGGCTCGACACCGACGCCGTGGTCAACGGCATCGATCCCTCCAAGGACGTCGACGGGCTGCATCCCAACAATGCCGGGCGGCTGGCCGGCGGGCTGCCGGCGCTGTCGCCCTGCACGCCGCTCGGCTGCATCATCCTGACCAAGAGCGTGCATCCCTCGCTGGAAGGCATGAATGCCATCGTGATCGGCCGCTCCAATCTGGTCGGCCGGCCGCTGGTGCAATTGCTGTTGAACGAGAACGCCACCGTGACCATCGCGCATTCGCGCTCGCGCGATCTGGCGAAGCTCTGCGCGCAGGCCGATCTGGTCTATGCCGCGGTCGGCCGGCCGGAAATGGTGCGCGGCGACTGGATCAAACCGGGCGCCACCGTGATCGATGTCGGCATCAACCGGCTGCCCGGCGAAGACGGCAAGACGCGGCTGGTCGGCGATGTCGCTTATGCGGAGGCGCTGGAAGTGGCCGGCGCGATCACGCCGGTGCCGGGCGGCGTCGGCCAGATGACGGTGGCCTGCCTCCTGGTCAACACGCTGCGCGCCGCCTGCGCGATCCACGGGCTGGCCAAGCCGGCGGTTTGAGCGTAGCCCGGATGAAACCGTCACGCCGCTTCAGCGGCGGGACGATCCAATCCGGGGATAGCGGACAGGCCGGCCCCGGATTGCCATCCGGGCTACCGACCGCGCTTTCGAAGAGTGAAACCTACTTCTTCGCGGCCTTGGCTCGCTCCATGCCTTCGAGGATCAGGCGGTGGGCGTCGGCAGCATCGCCCCAGCGCACCACCTTGACCCACTTGCCGGGCTCGAGATCCTTGTAGTGCTCGAAGAAGTGCTGGATCTGCTGCAGGGTGATTTCCGGCAGGTCGCTGTAATTCTGCACCTTGTCGTAGCGCTGGGTGAGCTTCGAGGTCGGCACGGCGATGATCTTCTCATCCTGACCACCTTCGTCTTCCATCAGCAGCACGCCGACCGGACGGCAGGCCATCACGGCGCCGGGCACGATGGCGCGGGTGTTGGCGACCAGCACGTCGCACGGGTCGCCGTCGCCGGAGAGGGTGTGCGGAATGAAGCCGTAATTGCCCGGGTAACGCATCGGCGTGTAGAGGAAGCGATCGACGAACAGCGCGCCGGATTCCTTGTCCATCTCATATTTGATCGGCTCGCCGCCGACCTGGACTTCGATCACAACATTTACTTCGTGCGGCGCCTTGGCGCCGGTCGGGATTGCGTCAAGGCGCATCGGAAACTCCGGATCTGGAAACAATGATTGCGACAGGCGTAGCCCGCCACGCGGCCGGATTCAACGCCCGCAAAGGGCTGAATGGCCGAATAGATTTAATGGCTTAATTGGTCCAGGCGAAGGCGACCTTGTCGAGCGACTTGGCCCCGAAACGCTCCGAGGAGCGCGCCACCATGCGCCCGCCGAGGGCGCGGTAGAATTCGGTAGCGCCTTCATTGTCGGACAGGGCCCAGATCACCATGCTCTTCAGCCCGCTCTGCGCCAGATCGCGCTTGGCGGAGGTGAACAGCCGGCGGCCGAAGCCCAGGCCCTGGAATTCCGGACGCAGATAGATCTCGTAGATCTCGCCCTCGAACTGCAGGCTGCGGGCGCGGTTGCGGCCGTAATTGGCGTAGCCGGCGACCTTGTCGCCGAAGCACAGCACGCTGACGCGGCTGCCCTTACGGATCGCCGAATCCCACCATTGCGGACCGCGGCGGTTGATAAGCTTTTCCAGCTCGGCACCGGGGATCAGTCCCTGATAGGCCGAACGCCAGGCTTCATCATGCGTGGACGCCACCGCGGAGGCATCCGCAGCTTTGGCCGGTCGAACCTCGATCAGGGTTGTGCTCATGAGCCAATCAAAGCAAGTCAGCGCGCCGTGTTCAAGCTGTATCGTTAATTATAGGTTACCGTGTGGATTTCACGCATCAGTGTGCAATGCGAATGTTTCAAAAAAATACACTCCGGGTCCCAGCCGGGCGCTCGGGACAGTTCCGGCGGGCCGATGTGTCCAATTGCGAAACGGGCCATCGCCATGTCAGCGAATCAGACCGCGGCGGCGCAGGTGATTCGCGGTCGTGCGGCGCGCCAATTTCGTCCTGCGGACGGATGGCTTAACATCGGAATTCGGACGACCGCTGAGCACCGGTACGCCCGGCTACAGATGCAAATGCGATGGGACCGACCGTGACCGAGCCATGGCCTGACGACGACGTGATCCTGTATGACGGCGTGTGCCTGTTCTGCTCGCACTGGATCCGCTTCATTGCGGCCCGCGACCATGGCCATTTCCGTTTTACCGCGATCCAGTCCGACTACGGTGCCCGCCTCGCCCGCCATGTCGGCATCGATCCGGCCAACCCCGACACCAACGCCGTGATCCATGGCGGCATTGCGCATGTGAAATCCGACGACGCGCTGACCGCGCTGTCGCTGCTGCCGGGCTGGCGCTGGGTGCGGGTGTTGCTCTCGCTGCCGAAGGCGCTGCGTGATCCCGTCTACAATCTGTTCGCGAAAAACCGCTACCGGATTTTTGGGCGAAGCGATGTGTGCATGATGCCGGATGCAGCATTGCGGGCGCGGGTGATCGGGTAGTGCGCAACTACACTTCGCGCGTTACCAGAGTAGCCATGATTTCCCTCGCCGCCCGCTCGCCGGAATCCCTGGCGCCATGCGCGGTCGAGAAGAAGTTCGCCGACGTCGCTTCGCCTGCGAAGAACAGCCGGCCATCCACCGGGGCGGCGAGGATGGCGCGGGCGCCGGCGTGGCCGGGGCGTGCTGCCGAATAGGCGCCTTGCGCGAACGGATCATGCGCCCAGCGCGATTCGGCGAGCGGCGACAGGCGCGTGCGAAAATCCGAACCGAGCAGCGCCACGACTTCATCGATGGCCTGTGCCGACAGCGCGCCGGGCCCGGCGTCTTCCAGCTCGCGCGCAAACGTGCCGCCATAGAAGCCTTCGATCGTGGGCGTGCCGAACGGCCGGATCTGGAAACTGCCGACGCGCGCGCTGACCGTCGGCCCGCGCAGGCCTGAATCGCCCGGCAGCGCGTCGGCGCCAGCAAGCGCCAGCAACACCTTGTTGTTGGTGCCGAGCGGCAGGCCGCGCGCGGCATCGACCTTCGCCGGCAGCGGCGGATCGAAGCGGATGGTTTCATCGGCCAGCAGATTGGTCGGCACGGTGACGATCACCCGGCCGGCGTTGAGCGTGCCCTTCGATGTCTCGATCCGGATGCGCGGGCCGGCATGATCGATCACACGGACCTGCGTAACCAGCGACACCGGACACGGCGCGCCGTAGGCGGCGATCAGCGCGCCGTAGCCCGCCTGCACCCGCCAATTGACCTCGGTATCCTCATAGGCGTCCATGTCGTGCAGCGACACATCGTCGAGTTCGAAACCGTTGATGTAGGTGCTGACGGCGTCGATCATCGGATTCCAGCGGTTGCCTGGTTCGAGGCAGCTAGCGGCGGGGCCGTCCGTGTCGTTTTCCGCGGCAGTTTCGGCGCGGTCGTAGAACGCATCCATCGCACGGAAAAAATCGATCCGGTCGGCCGTGGGAAAGGTGCTGTCGTAGCTCTGCTCGCGCCACGGCGCGCGGGCCTTGTTGATCGCGAAGCCGAGCTGTTGCGAAATACCGACAAACGAGTTGCGGTCGGCGGAATGCAGCCAGCCGCAGCCCATGTCGAACGGGATGCCGGGCGCAGCCATCACGGTATGCGCGCGGCCGCAGATGCGGTCGCGGGCTTCCAGGACGATCACCGACAGGCCGGAGCCCTGCAGCGCCCGCGCCGCGCCAAGCCCCGCGGCGCCGGCGCCGACGATGGCGACATCTATCTCGGAAGGCATGCGGGTCATGGCCGTGGTTCAAATCCCGGATTGCTGCGCGTTGCCTATTGGTCGGTCACGCGTGATTGTATCGACAGCTGGATATCGGCTTGCTTGGATTATTCAAGCGGCGGAATCCGACATCCAAGCCAAGCCAAAGGGAAACGTTCCATGTCTGACACACCCGACTATGCGCTCTACGGGTTCTGGCGCACGTCAGCGACCTATCGGGTCCGCGTCGCGCTCAACCTCAAGGGGTTGACGGCGCGCGAGCACGACATCAACCTCGATACCGGCGAGCAGCTCAGCCCGGAGTTTCTGAACATCAATCCGATGGGTGCGATCCCGGCGCTGGTCGAGACCGGCTATCCGCCGCTGACGGAATCGCTGGCAATCCTCGAATTCCTCGACGACACCCACCCCACCCCGCCTCTGCTGCCGGCCGATCCGCACGGCCGCGCGCGCGTACGCGCGATCGCCCAGATGCTGGCGGTCGATACCCATCCGCTGATCGTGCCGCGCGTGCGCAAATATCTGGCGGGGGTCGGCGGCTTCGACGACGCCGCGGTCAAGGCCTGGATGACGCACTGGTTCGCCACCGGCCTCGCGGCAGTAGAGAAGCGGCTGTCGTCCGAGCCCGGGACCGGCACGTTCTGCCACGGCGACGCGGTGACGATGGCCGATATCTGCCTTGGCAGCATTACCGTGCTGGCACGGGTCAACAAGCTCGTGCTGCCGCCAACGCCGACGATCGACGCCATCATGGCACGCTGCGAGGCGACGGAGGCATTCGCCAAGGCGGACCCGCTGAAGCAGGCGGGCGCGCCGGTTTAGGTTGTCATTCCGGGGCGCGAGGGCGTAGCCCGAGCTAACCCGGAATCTGGAGATGTTCAGCGCAAAACATGTCGGGATTCCGGGGCGCGGTCGGCTGGCGCCGTCCGCGCCCGGAATGACAAGGGCGGAGGCACAACAAACAAGAATGCCCGGCGTGAGCCGGGCATTCTTTAAAGCGCAGCAAAAGCAGCGTGGCGTTACGCCACCACTTCCTTCGACTTTTCAGCGCGCTTGCGGTCGGAAGCGTCGAGGAACTTCTTGCGCAGGCGGATCGACTTCGGCGTGATCTCGACGAGTTCGTCACCCTCGATGTAGGCCAGCGCCTTTTCCAGCGTCATGCGGATCGGCGGGGTCAGGCGAACCGCTTCGTCCTTCGACGTGGTGCGGATGTTCGACAGCTGCTTGCCCTTGAGAACGTTGAGTTCGAGATCGTTCTCGCGGGTGTGCTCGCCGATGATCATGCCCTTGTAGACCTTCACGCCGGGCTCGATCATCATCGGGCCGCGATCTTCCAGCTTGAACATCGCGTAGGCCACGGCCTCGCCGGCATCGTTCGAGATCAGCACGCCGTTGCGACGACCGGCGATCTCGCCCTTGTAGGGCAGGTAGGCATGGAACAGGCGGTTCATGATCGCCGTGCCCTTGGTGTCGGTCATCAGGTCGCCCTGATAGCCGATCAGGCCGCGGGTCGGCGCGTGGAACACCAGTCGCAGGCGGTTGCCGCCGGACGGGCGCATCTCGATCATCTCGGCCTTGCGTTCGCTCATCTTCTGCACGACGACGCCGGAGAATTCCTCATCGACGTCGATGACGACTTCTTCGACCGGCTCGAGGGTCTGGCCGTTCTCGTCCTTGGTCAGCACGACGCGCGGACGCGACACCGAGAGCTCGAAGCCCTCGCGGCGCATGTTCTCGATCAGGATCGCGAGCTGCAATTCGCCGCGGCCCGACACTTCCATCGCGTCGCGGTCGGCGGTTTCGACAACCTTGAGCGCGACGTTGCCTTCGGCTTCGCGCAGCAGGCGGTCACGGATCAGGCGGCTGGTGACCTTTGTACCTTCGGTGCCGGCCAGCGGCGAGTTGTTGACGATGAAGGACATCGACACGGTCGGCGGATCGATCGCCTGGGCCTGGATCGGGGTATCCACCGAGGGGTCACAGAACGTATCAGCCACGGTGCCCGTGGGCAGGCCGGCGATGGCGACGATGTCACCGGCTTCCGCCAGTTCCACCGGCTGTCGCTCGAGGCCGCGGAACGCCAGGATCTTCGTGATACGGCCGGTTTCCACGGTCTTGCCGTCGCGCGACAGCACCTTGACCGTCTGGTTCGGACGCACCGAGCCGGACGAGATGCGGCCGGTGATGATGCGGCCGAGATAGGGGTTGGCCTCGAGGATCGTGCCGAGCATGCGGAACGGGCCTTCTTCCACCACCGGCGGCGGAACGTGCTTGATGACGAGATCGAACAGCGGCTTCATGCCGACGTCATGCGAGGCGTCCGGGCTGTCGGCCATCCAGCCGTTGCGACCGGACCCGTACAGGATCGGGAAGTCGAGCTGGTCGTCGGTGGCATCGAGTGCGGCGAACAGGTCGAACACTTCGTTCACGACTTCGGTGATGCGCGCGTCCGAGCGATCGACCTTGTTGATCGCGACGATCGGGCGAAGGCCGAGCTTGAGCGCCTTGCCGACCACGAACTTGGTCTGCGGCATCGGGCCTTCCGCGGCGTCGACGAGCACGATCACACCGTCGACCATCGACAGGATGCGCTCGACTTCGCCGCCGAAATCGGCATGGCCCGGGGTGTCGACGATATTGATCTGGACATCTTCCCAATGCACCGAAGTGCACTTGGCGAGAATGGTGATGCCGCGCTCTTTTTCGATGTCGTTCGAATCCATCGCGCGCTCAACCTGGCGCTGGTTGTCGCGGTAGGTGCCGGACTGCTGCAGCAGCTTGTCCACCAGCGTCGTCTTGCCGTGGTCAACGTGGGCGATGATAGCAATGTTGCGAAGGTTCATAGGTCTTCTTCTGGTTTTACGGTCTGGGTGCCCGGAGCGGTTCAACAAGACAAGTTCGACAAACGGCTTCAAGCCTCACGCTCCCGCGTCGTCGGTTCTGCCTCGTCTGAAAACGCGCTGGGGCAATCCCTCCAAAAGCAAACCCGGCCAGAAGGGGCCGGGTACTCGGACGCGTTGCGGCGCAATATAGTCAGAACGCGCCGGAAAACAAGCAAATCCACTGTTCCGTTACGTGATTTTCGGGTCCAGAACGGTCGCCCACAGCGCCGTATCGTCCCGATCACGCAGAGTCACGGTCATTTGGCCGGTTTGGCCGTCGATTTTGACGTGTCCGAAGAACTGCATCCCGGCCGAGGGCGGCAGGTTCTGCTGGCCCGGACCCGGCGCCTTCACGAATTTCACCTCCGGACCGAAGGTATTGTCCATTGCGCCGGGCCCGAAAGTACCGGCGTGGAACGGGCCGGAAACGAACTGCCAGAACGGCTCGAAATCCTGGAACTGGGCCTTCTCGGGGCTGTAGTAGTGGGCTGCGGTGTAGTGCACGTCGGCCGTAAGCCACACCGTGTTGACGATCCCTGCCGTCTTGATGAAGCGCAGGATGTCGGCGATCTCCAGTTCGCGGCCGCGCGCCGGGCCGTCGCCCTGCGCGATTGCCTCGGAGCCGGTGTGATTCACCGCATCGTTCTCGACGATGATGCCGATCGGCATGTCGGAGGCGATCACTTTCCACGTCGCCTTCGAGGCCAGCAAGGCGCGCTTCAGCCAGGCCATCTGCTCCGGTCCGATGAAATACGCATCCGGCCCATAGCTGTCCTGCAGGTTCGGGCCGTTGGGACCGCGATAGCTGCGCTCGTCGAGCATGAAGACGTCGAGTTGCGGGCCATAGTTCAGCGTGCGGTAGACCCGGCCGGGCTCGGTCGGGTTTGCGCGGATCGGATACATCTCGTGAAAGGCGCGGGCGCCACGCGCGGCGAGCAGCGAGATGTCGCGGACCTTGTAAGAATCCGACAATTGCTTCGACAGCGACCAGTTGTTGGTGACCTCGTGATCGTCCCACTGGCCGAACACCGGGACCGCCGCGTTGAAAGCGCGGACATGCTCATCGAGCAGATTGTATTTGTGCGCGGCACGGAATTCATCAAGCGTTTCGGCGACCTTGGCTTTTTCCGGAACGGTCGTGGTGTTGTTCCAGACCTTGCCATCGCGCAGTTTGGTCTCTGCGGTGATGACGCCGTCGGCATAGATGGTATCGCCGGAATGGATCAGGAAATCCGGGCTATGCTTGCGCATGGTAGCGAAGGTTCTCATGCCGCCGTCCTCGGCATTGATGCCAAAGCCCTGACCTGCCACGTCGCCGCCCCAGACGAAAGAAACGTCGCGCATGTCGGCCGGCGCGGTACGGAAGCGGCCAATGACGGGCTCGCCGACGATGTCGGTGTGCGACAGGTCGCGGAAGTTGACGCGGTAGAAAATGTCCTGCCCGGCCGGCAGATTGTCGAGCAGTAGTTTTGCGGCGAAGTCGCTTTCCGGCAGAGCCGCGATCGGCGGCAGCGCGCGAACGTTCTTGAAGGACTCCGTGGTGGAGACCTCGACCATCATCTGCGCGGCGCGGTCGGCGCGCGACCAGATCATGCCGCTATCCATTCCGATGTCGCCGGACTGCACACCATGCGACACGATCGGCCGATCGGCGGCGCGGCTGAGATAGGGCATCGCGACCAGCGATGCGCCGGTTGCCGCGGCGGTGGAGAGAAAGCGGCGGCGCGAAAGGCGAATGGTCATGCCGAACTCCTGACGCAAGGCTCTGATGAGAACGGCTCTAGGGAAGTTGATTGACGTGGCTGTGACAGGGGGCCGAGCTGCGGTCGCCGGAGTTTGCATGGCGTTGCGGCAACGCCGGCCGGCAATCGCGTTCGCTGGGCAGTGCTGCCCGCCAAGCGCGTTGACTCGTATCGATCGCTCACCCTATCGTGATCGAGACGGTTCCCCTCGGGGATCAAAAGGGAATGCGGTGAGGGCGGAGTTCTTCGGACCGAGTCCCGATTCCGCGGCTGCCCCCGCAACTGTAAGCGGCGAGCCTTTCGCCATCAGCCACTGGACCTCGCGGTCTGGGAAGGCGGTGACAGGCATTGACCCGCGAGCCAGGAGACCTGCCGCCAGTCGTGGTCACACGCGAAGCGCATTGGGCGGGGTGTCCTGGTGGGTGTCGAGCCGTATTTCCCTGGAAGTATGGATCGACCTCGTTCGCGGTGACGTGCCACGTAACCGCGAGTCGATCATGATCTCCGCCCGTTCTGCATCCAGTCGATGCCATCCTTTCCTGTATTCCGTCGCGTTTTCCTGCCTGCTGGTGCCTGCCGCGGGCTGGGCGCAAAGCTCTCCTCCGACCCAATCGCTCGATCCCGTCGTGGTGCAATCGCCCGCCGCCGCCGCAAAACGTCGCGCCGCCACCGGCACCCCCGTCCGCGCCACGCGATCGCGGTCCAACCGTTCGGCGGCGACAAACGCCGCGCCCGTCGAGGCGCCGCGCGGGCCGGCCGGCTTCGCCGCGCCGACACTGAACCTCACCGGCACGACCTCGACCGGCAGCCGGCTCAATTTGACGCGGCTGCAGACCCCGGCCAGCGTCGAGATCATTACTTCCGAGACCTTGGCCGAACGCGGCCAGCAGAACCTGCTCGACGCGGTCACGCAGAACGCCACCGGCATCACGGCGATCGGAGAGCCCGGCAATGGCGGCGTCGCCTTCAGCAGCCGCGGCTTCACCGGCGTCGATTCGGTGAAGACGCTGTATGACGGCACGCGTCTTTATGTCGGATCGGGCACCGTCACCTTCCCGTTCGATACCTGGTCGGCCGAGCATATCGAGGTGCTGCGCGGCCCGGCATCGGTGATGTATGGCGAGGGCGCGATCGGCGGCGCCATCAACGTGATCTCCAAGATGCCGTCGTGGATCCCGCGCAACCAGGCCGAAATCTCGTTCGACAGCAATTTGACGCGCCGCATCGCGGTGGACTCGGGCGGCCCGATCAACAAGGACGTCGCCTACCGCCTTACAGCCACCGGCAACATGTCGGACGGCTGGGTCGACCGCGACAACAATTCGAATGTCGCCATCCACGCGGCGGTACAGATCAAGCAGACCGAGGACATCGTCTGGACGCTCTCCACGGATTACGGCGATCGCAACCCGTCGCGCTATTTCGGCACGCCGTTGATCAATGGCCAGTTCGACGAACGCCTGCGCTTCAAGAACTACAATGTTGGCGACAGCACCATCCGCTTCCAGGACAGCTGGAATCAGGTCAAGACCGAATGGCAGGTCGCCGACGGCGTCTCGATCCGCAACACGCTGTATTATCTGTACAGCAAGCGGCACTGGAAGGAGGCCGAGATCTATACGCACAATCCGGCGACCGGCCTGATCGATCGCGGTGACTATCTCGAGATTTTCCACGATCAGCAACAGATCGGCGACCGCATGGACGCGAGCTTCAAGGGCCATGTGCTCGGCATGGCGAACGAGTTCGTCGCCGGCTTCGACGTCAACCGCATCGAGTTCAAGCACACCAACAATTCGCCCTACGGCGGCTCGTCGTCGGTCAATCCGTTTAGTTTCGACCCCGGCGTGTTTGTCAGCCCGGATCCGACCACGCCGGGCTTCTCCAGCGTCGCCACGCAATATGCCTTCTTCGCCGAGAACCGGCTGGCCGTGACCGAGCAGCTCTCGCTGATCGCAGGCGTCCGGCAGGACCAGCCGAGCGTCGAGCGCACCGATCTGCGCAACCCCGCCAACAGCTACAACAAAGACTATTCCGCGACCTCGTGGCGCGCCGGCGCCGTGTTCACGCCGGTCAGGGATCTCGCCTTCTACGGCCAGTATTCCACCGCGACCGATCCGATCGGCGGACTGCTCACCGCCAGCAATGCCAATTCGAAATTCGAACTGGCCACCGGCAAGCAGGCCGAGATCGGCGTCAAGCAATCGTTCTGGGGCGGCCGCGGCGAGTGGACGCTGGCGGTCTATGAGATCGTCAAAAACAATTTGCTGACGCGCGATCTCAACAATCCCGGCCTCGTAGTGCAGGTCGGCCAGCAGTCGTCACGCGGCATCGAGGCCTCGCTCGGCCTTGCGCTCGACCACGGCTGGCGGATCGACGCTAATACCGCATTCCTGAAAGCGAAATACGATAACTTCCTGCAGCCGGGCAACGGCGGCACGGTAAATTATGCCGGCAACGTGCCGGTCAACGTGCCGCAGAACGTCTCCAACGTCTGGCTGGGCTGGGCCTTCGCGCCGGACTGGTTCGCCAATGCCGGCGTGCAGATCGTAGGCAAGACCTTTGCGGACAACGCCAACACGCTGGAGATGCCGGCCTACACGCTGGTCAATGCCGGCCTGCAATGGAAGCCCGACGTCAACACCACGGTGTCGCTGCGGGTCTACAATCTGTTCGACAAGATCTACGCGACGTCGAGCTACAGCGACAACCAGTGGATCCTCGGCATGCCGCGCACCGCCCGGCTCGCCGTCAACGTGAAGTTCTAGGGTGCGGCGCGCGGTCACGCGAAAACTGCGGCGGTGGCTGTATATCGGCCACCGCTGGATCGGCATCGTCACCTGCCTGCTGTTTGCGATGTGGTTCGCCTCCGGTGTGGTGATGATGTATGTCGCATTTCCCGGCCTCTCCGATCAGGAGAGGCTGGCGGCGCTGCCGGAAATCGAGTGGTCGAAGGTTGCGCTGTCGCCCGACCAGGCCATGGCGGCGGCCGGCGCGACGCGATATCCCCGTGACCTGCGGCTCACCATGCTTGCCGCCGTGCCGGTGTATCGGCTGACGGGCTGGGACGACAAGCGGCTGACGATTTCCGCCGTCGATGGCCGCGTGATCGACGGCATTACAGAGAACCAGGCGCTGGCGGTTGCGCGCCACTATCCCGGCGCAGCCGACGTGCGCCTGATCGAAATGGTCGATCGCGACCAGTGGAGCGTCACCGCGCGCTACGATGCGCTGCGGCCGCTGTACCAGATCGCGCTGAATGATGCCGCCGGCACAAGGCTCTACGTGTCGTCGCGTTCCGGCGAGGTCGTGCTCGATACCACCGCGACCGAGCGGGTCTGGAACTGGCTGGGCTCGATCCCGCACTGGATCTATCCGACTGTGCTGCGCCGGGACGGCGCGTTGTGGCGTCAGGTGATTTTGTGGGTCTCCGGCATCTGCCTGGTGGTGGCGGTGAGCGGCATCTGGATCGGCATTTTGCGGGTGCGGCTGCGGCTGCGCTACCATGGCGGCGCCATCACGCCCTACAGCGGTTGGATGGCCTGGCACCACGTCACCGGGTTTTTCGCCGGCATCTTTGTGCTGACGTGGATGTTCTCCGGCTGGCTGTCGGTCAATCCCGGCGCGTGGTTCACGGCGCGCGGTCCGTCGCCGCAGATGCTGCAGCTTTATGCGGGGCATGATGCGCCGACGATTGCGGCCGTCTCGCCGGCAACGCCTTCGATGGCGGCGGTCGAGGCGCGCTACGTCTGGGTTGGCGGCACGCCCTTGACGTTGCTGGCGGATCGGCGTGGCGCGCAGAGCGTCCGGGACCCCGTCAGCGGCGCCGCTGCGCCATTGACCGACGCCCGCCTGTTCACTGCTGCGCGCGCGTTGCTGCCGGAGGTGGCGATGCCGATGCAAGCGCGGCTGACGCAGTACGATTCATACTGGTACGCGCATCACGACACCCGGATATTGCCGGTGCTGCGCGCGGGCTTCGACGACGAAGCGCAGAGCTGGTTTCACATCGATCCCGTGACCGGCGACATTCTCGGCCGCAGCGATAGCAACCGGCGCTCCTACCGCTGGCTGTTCGATGCGCCACACCGGTTCGATTTTCCGTGGCTGCTGGCGCATCGGCCGGCCTGGGACATCGTGGTGTGGCTGCTGTCGCTGCTGGGGATGACGATCTCGGTCAGCGGCGTCGTGATCGGCTGGCGGTATTTGAAGAAGTGAAAAATTGTCATTCCGGGGCGTGTACGGCGACAGCCGGACGCGAACCCGGAATCCCAGATTGTTCATCGTCCCATGTCGGGATTCCGGGTTCGCTCGCGCTGGTGCGCTCGCGCCCCGGAATGACAGGTCAGGCCACCTGAACCCGGTTCAGCCGCGCCGGCTCGGGCGGCACCATGTCGATCAGCGCCTTGCGATCGGCGACCGCATTGTGGAACTGCTCGAGCGCGATGTTGAAAGCGGTCAGCGTGCCCTCCTCGATCGCGCCATATTCGTAGCAGTTCAGCGTATCGCGCAGGATCTGGTCGGCCTCGGTCTGCATGCGGTCGAGGTCTTCCAGCGAATTGCTCTTGCGCGCCACCGCCAGCATGTCGAGCAGGCGATCGCGCTGCGAGGTGTTGGCGTTGCGTTCGTCGCGCCGCATGAAGCTGGCAAACCAGGCGCCGGCCGAACCCATCGCGGAAAGCCCCATCAGGCTCCACCAGATGTAATCGCTGTAGCGATCGAGAAAGGTCTTTTCCTCGCCATCGACATAGGCCGCCGCGCCGGGATGCACCGGGATCACGGCGTCCTTGTCGGTATCCGGCGTCTCGATCTTCGCCGCCAGCGGAAAGTCGGCGATCAACTGCTGGCGGATGGAAAACAACTGCCGGGTGAACACCGACACCACGGCATCGGTCAGGCCCTGCCGCGCCACGATGTGGTGTGAGAAACTGATCGTCTTGATTTCATCGTCGGGCCGCGCCGGCGAGCCGCCGAATACGCCGGCGGGAATTTCCGACGCCTCATACACCGGAAAGTTCTGTGCGATCGCCGCGGCCGCATCGATGGCCAGGAAGGTCGGCGCGCCGTCGCGCGACGAGGCGGCGATGGCGTCCGAGGTGATCTTGCTGTTGACCGGGCCTGCCGCGAGGAAGGCATCGACCTTCTGGTCCTTGACGGCTTCCGCCACCTCGGTGGTCGAGAACTGTACCGTCTGCACCTTCTCGGGCTCGATGCCGTATTGCCGCAGCACCATGTTGAGCAGGTTGATATTGGCAGGCGTCCTGCCGATCACGCCGATCTTGCGGCCGGACAGTTGCGCGATCTTGGTGATCTTCGGCGCACCCTTCTTTCCCTTCGCCACGGCCGGCACCCACAGCACGGCAACGTTCTTGCGCAAGGTGGCGACCGCGCGGGCGTTCTTCGGTACTTCCAGATCGCCGCGAATGATGGCGAGATCGGCCTGACCGTCCGCCAGCGCCTTGGCGCTCGCGGTGGCGCCGTCGGTGAACATTGGCCGCAGCCGCACCTTGGAGTGATCGCGCGAGAAAGCCTGCACCAGCGCCTGCACGACCTTGACGTCATCGCTGTTGGTCGGCCCCACCGCGATGCGCAGCGGCACCGGCTTCATGGCAAAGTAATAGGAGCTTGCGACGGCCGCTACGATGGCGAGCATACCGGCGATCACGACCAGCATCATCTTGCGGCGCCGGTTGGTGCGCGGCGACGGCGGGGCTTCCGGCCCGATCACTTCGGGACCGTCCACGATCGATCTGGAAAACAATCGTTTCAGGCTCAAGGTCATCCCACCGTGCGGTTCAGTCGCCGTGTAACAAAGTTCCATCGTCCCCGGTCGGTTCCGTGGGCGGCATGGTGACCGTGCAGCTAGGTCTACAGGGTGAATGTTCCCTGCGCCGGCATTGCTGCCTTATTGTGGCATGGATCCGAACGATGTCATCGGATGTTGGGTTCTGGTAACAGGAGAGTGAGCATGGCTGAGAAACTGACGGCAACGGCCCGGGCGAATGCGCTTCAGGAACTGAGTGGCTGGAGCGAGGTCACCGGCCGCGACGCCATTGCGAAGACCTTCGTCTTCAAGGACTTCAACGAGGCCTTCGGCTTCATGGCGCGCGTTGCTCTGGTCGCGGAGAAGCACGACCACCATCCGGAATGGCGCAATGTTTACAAGACGGTGGAGGTGGTGTTGACGACCCACGACGCCAGCGGCGTGACGGCGCTGGATGTCGATCTGGCCCGGGCGATGAACAGCATCGCAGCCCCGTTCGGCGCGAAGTAACTCTGCCGGCGCTTGCAGCGGCGGGACAACATCACCAAATTGAACACGGACCGCCGCGCAGCGCGGCACTTCTTCTGAGGAAGCCGATGCCATTCGACCATAGCGTGGGTTTCGAGCCTGCCGACCGGCTGGCGGAGGACCAGGAAAGCGTTCGCCGCCGGTTCTGGCACAAATTGAAGCGTTTGGCGGTGAAGCTGCCATTCGTCGAGGATTTGCTGGCAGCGTATTATTGTGCCTTCGACCGGCAGACGCCGCGCCATGTCCAGGCGGCATTACTCGGCGCCATCGCCTATTTTGTCCTGCCGTTCGACTTCGTGCCTGACATGTTGCCGATCCTCGGCTTCGGCGACGACGCCGCGATTCTTGCGACCGCTTTGCGCATGGTCGCAACGCACATCACCCCCGAGCACCGCGAAGCGGCGCGGGCGGCGATGGAACGTGGCCTCGACAAGGGCGACGTGGCCTGATTGCCGCAGCCGCAGACCGGAACTTCGGGGGCTCCGATTTATTGGTGCTGTGAGCCGTACGGGTGAACTCGCCCCGGCACTCCATCGCATCACAGGAAATCCCCATGATCCTTCCCACGGATACTTATGTTGCCGTAGCCGACGGCGAAAAGCTCAACCTGTTCCGCAACACCGGCACCGAGACCGAGATGAAGCTGACCGCAGCTTCGGATCAGGATGTCGAGGTGGTTGCGGGCATGGGCGCAGGCAGCAGCGCCGGCAATCCGGAGGAGAGCCGCGTCGAGGAAGCCGGCTTCGCGACCGGTATCGTCGACATGCTGAACAAGCGCGTGCTGGCAGGCAAATTCAGCAAGATCGTCATCATCGCCGCGCCCAAGACGCTCGGCGAGATGCGCAAGCACTATCACAAGAAGCTTGAAGAAGCCCTGGTCGGCGAGATCGCCAAGGATCTGACGGGCCATTCGATCGCGGATATCGAAAAGTCGATCCACGCCTCGTAAGACACTTCGGAACGAACGGCCTCTCAGCCGTCATTGCGAGGAGCGAAGCGACGCGGCAATCCAGAAGCCACTAACTCGGCAAGGACTGGATTGCTTCGTCGCAAGTGCTCCTCGCAATGACGGTTGAGGGTTGGCGTCGTTTTGACGACGCAACAGTTGCGCCTACGGCTTCAGGATCACCTTGCCCATCGCCTGACGACCGCCAAGTACCTTCATCGCTTCTGCCGTCTGCGCCAGCGGGAAGGTGCGATCGACGTGGGAAGATATCTTTCCCTCCGCCGCCCATTGCACCAGCTTCTCCAGATTGGCGCGGTTCTTTGCCGGGTTCTTCTTCACCCAGGCGCCCCAGAACACGCCGCGGATGTCGCAGCCTTTCAGCAGCGCCAGATTAAGCGGCATTTTCGGAATGTCGCCGGCGGCAAAGCCGATCACCAGGAAGCGGCCTTCCCAGGCGATCGCGCGCAAGGCGGCCTCGGCATATTTGCCGCCGACCGGATCGAAGATGATATTGGCGCCCTCGCCTGCCGTAATGCGCTTCAGGCCTTCCTTGAGATCTTCCGTAGCGTAGTTGAGGCCGAGCTCGGCGCCGTGCTGCTTGGCGAATT